>CAZAKT010000010.1:0-23823 GCA_964486135.1 uncultured Mageeibacillus sp. | reverse complement strand
CCGGTCGCCGTCATCAATGCCGATGACTATTACGGGCCGGCCGCCTATCAGGCCATCTATGACTTCCTGAAAGAGGGTGCGGAGGGGCCCTTGCCTCAGATCGGCCTCTGTGTCTGGCGTCTGGGCGATACCCTGTCCGACCACGGCTACGTCTCGCGGGGTGTCTGCCAGGTCGACGAGAACGGTAGGCTGACCCGGATCGATGAAATCAAGAAGATCGAGCGTCTGGACAAGGGAGGACGTTACCGCCTTGAGGGGGAGGAGAGTTTCCAGCACCTGGACGGTGATCTGCCGGTATCTATGAATTTTTGGGGCTTTCCGCAATCATTCATTTCGATAATTCAAGAGGGCTTTCTAGATTTTCTCGAACAGGAGGCACAAAGTGATGCCTTGAACTCGGAGTATCTGTTGGGGGGTGTTGTTGATCAATATCTGGCACAAGGTAAGATTGAGGCTATCACAATGCCGGTTACTAACATTTGGTATGGAGTGACCCATCGGGAAGATAAGCCGCGTGTGGCCGCGGCCCTGGCGGCCATGACCGAGGAAGGCCTCTACCCCCGGCCCCTGTGGCCCTGATATAATTGCCAGATTAAAGCGGGCGGCCTGCCTGAGGGCCGGGCCGGCCCGACAGGAGTATCTATGACACTTGAGACAAAGATTGCCGCCGCCCTGGCCAGGATCCTGGCCCTCCCGGAAGAGGAGATCGGGGCGACACTCGGCCGGCCGCCCAGACCTGAGATGGGGGATATCGCCTTTCCCTGTTTTCGTTATGCCAAGCTGTTTCGTAAATCCCCGGTTGCCATTGCCCAGGATCTGAAGGCGGAACTTGAGGCTGGGCCCCCTGGCGGACAGGAGGACTGGTTTTCGGCCCTGGACAGGATGGAGGTGGATGGGGGCTACCTCAATTTCTTCATCCGCCGCGACTACCTGGCGCGTACGGTGCTCCGGCAGTCGATTGATAGCGGGGACAGGCCGGGTTCCTCCGAAGAGGGGGCCGGAAAGACTGTCATCGTCGAGTATTCCTCCCCCAATATCGCCAAACCCTTCCATGTGGGGCACGGCTTTTCCACCTTCCTGGGCGAGGCCATCGCCAACCTCTATGAATATGGTGGCTATGAGGTCGAGCGCTTCAATCATCTGGGCGACTACGGGACCCAGTTCGGCAAGCTCATCGTGGCCTGGCGGCTCTGGGGCGACGCCGAGGCCCTCGACCAGGCGCCCATCCAGGAGCTGACCCGGATCTATGTCAGGTTCCACGAGGAGGCGGAGACAAATCCGGATCTGGAGGATGAGGCCCGGCAGGCCTTCAGCCGTCTGGAACAGGGCGGTGAGGCGGAAGCCTCCCTCTGGGAGACCTTCCGTGAGGTCAGCCTCAGGGAGTTCAACAAGATCTATGACCGGGTGGGCATCCGCTTTGACAACACCAATGGGGAGAGCTTCTACTCGCCCCTGATTCCGGAGGTGGTGGAAAGCCTCCGGGAGAAGGGCCTCCTGGAGGAGAGTGAGGGGGCCCAGGTTGTCGACCTGGAGGCCTTCGGACTGAATCCCTGCCTGATCCTGAAAAGTGACGGTTCCACCATCTACGCCTCCCGCGACATCGCGGCGGCCTTGTGGCGGGACCAGGTCTATGATTTCTATAGAAATATCTATGTGGTCGGCATCCCGCAAAAGAACCATTTCAAGCAGGTCTTCGCCGTCCTGGAGCGCCTGGGCTTTCCCAAGGCCGGGGCCTGCCTTCATGTCGCCTTCGGGACGGTCCGCTTCGCGGAAGGGGCCCTGGCGACCCGGACGGGCAATGTCGTCCTGCTGGAGGACCTGCTCGACACCAGTGTGGGCAAGACCCGGGCCCTGATCGGGACCAACAACCCCGCTATGGATTCGCTGACTGCCGACCGGATCGCCGAACAGATCGGTCTGGGGGCAGTCCGTTACGCCTATCTCAGGAACAGCCGGGAGCGTGACATCATCTTTTCTTGGGATGAAATGCTGGATTTTGAAGGGGATACGGCCCCCTACCTCCTCTATACCGTGACCCGGTGCGCCTCCCTGGAGCGGAAGGCGCCGGACGACCTTCTGGCCAAACTGGACCAGGTCAGGGATGAGCAGCTGGCCCTGCTCGTCTCCGACCAGGAGCAGGAGGTGATCAAGGAGATCGGGAACTTCCCTGCTTCGGTCGCCGCTGCCAGGGACAGCGCCGAGCCCTCGCTTATGGTCAGGCAGATCCAGACCCTGGCCCGGGTCTTCAACAGTTTCTACCACCATACCCAGGTCCTGAAGGCGGGTGATCCGGACCTGATCCTGGCGAGGCTGGCCCTCAGCCGGGCAGTCGGCCGGACCCTGGCGGCAGGCCTCCGCCTGGCCGGGATCCAGCCCGTTGACAGGATGTAGGGGGGACGGCAGGGTATGGATCTGGCTCAATGGCTTCAGGAAGACTGGGCCGGGACCCTGCCCTCGGAGGGGGAGCTGGCGGAGGGGGGTAAAAAGGCCCTGGCCCGTTTCCGCCTGACCTTCAAAACCGGTGAACTGACGGACCTGATCCGGCAGGTAAGCCATGAATACGACCAGCTGGACAAAACCCGGGAAAAATTGAAAATTCGCGGCTTCTTCGACCGGGCGGACCGGGCTGTCAGGGGGCAGCTGGAAGCTGCCGAGGACCTCTGTCTCACCTTTTTGACCGAATACGCGGGGTTTTTTGCCGCCGTGTCAGAGACTTCAAAGGGGGGCCGGGCCTCCTCCCCCCTCGGACCGGCCTTTCCCGGGAGGGCAGAAGGCCTTTCCCGCGCCTATAAAAAGGATCTCTTGCCCCTCCTGCGACAGGAAAGGCTACTGGTCAGGGAGCAGTTGAAGGCCCTGGACGCGATATCGCTTTCCCCGGCCGGGCCCGGCCTGGTCAAGGGTGAGGCAAGGCGTCTGCTCCAATCCCCCTCCCGTGATCGTCGTATGAGGGCCTATTATTCTTTGACCAGTCTTCTGGCCGGCCATAGGGAGGAGGCGGAGGGCCGCTTCATTGAGATGCATGAGGCAAGGCGGCTTATGGCCAGCCAGGCCGGTTTCGACAGCTTCTATGACTATGTCCTTGCCCGGGCCGGCCTGACCCCTGATTCCCGCATCCCCATCCAGGCCTTCCGCCAGCTGGTCCAGACCCATCTGGTCCCCCTGACCCGGCACATCCGGGACCTGCAATGGGGGAGGCTGGGCCTTACCGATCCCAGGCCCTGGGACCTCATGTACCCCGCCGCCTTCGGCCTGCCCCAGCTGGATGCCTCCGCCTTTCCCCTGGAAGAGACCTACCTCAAGGCCCTCCGCTATATCTTCACCGCCAAGCTCCCGCTCTTTGAAGAAATGAAGGCCGGAGGGGCCCTCTCCTTCCAGGTCCTGGGGGACCCGGGCCTGGGGACGGGCGATCGCCTGCCCGGGATGCTGAGCGCCTACTTCCCGGAGGATGAACGGTCCTTCCTCCTCCTCTCCTCCATCCCCCAGGAGCGTTTTGCCAGCCTGGCCTTCTCGGAAACAGGCTCCCTCCTCTATTCCCATTCCAGGGCTGAGCGTCAGCCCTGCCCCCTGCCCCTGGCTGAAGCTCCGGCGATCCGCCCGGTGGTCCGCCATTCCATGGCCTTTTTGTCCCAGCGGGTCTGGGCCCTCTTCTACGGGAATATGACCCGTTACGCCCGTGAGTATGATTTGACCGAACGGACGCTCAATCTGCCCGTCTATTGCGCCCTGGACGAGATGGAGGAGTTCCTCTGCCGGGCCCGGGTCACCAATCTGACCATTTTCCGCCATGCCTGGCAGGAGATCGCCGAGCGCTACCAACTGCCGGGGGTTTCGGCCGACTACCCGGGCCTGATCCCCCTGGAGGACCTCTGGCTTTGCTCACCCATCCTTTGGAGCCGGCCCCTGACGGGGATCTTCGATGTCCTGGCGGTGGTCTCGGTCCTGGGGACCCTGCCCCTGGGCCGGCAACATCAAAGCCTGGAGGAATATTTCACCCGTCTGCTCAACAATGAGGAGCTGGCCGATCCCCTGGTCAGACTTGCCGACGCTGGCTATCCCTCCCCCTTCGAGGAGGAGACGGTAAGGAAGGCCGTCTTTGCCATCGTCGATTTCCTCGGCCTATAGAGGGGGAAGGAGGGGTCTGTGGATATCCTGGTCGCCAGCCAGAATGAGGGCAAGTTGAAGGAATTGCGGGCCCTGGCCCAGGGATGGCCGGTCCGCCTGATCGCCCCTTCGGAGAGGGGTTTGGTCTTCCAGGTTGAGGAGACGGGCGAAAGCTTTGATGAAAATGCCCTGATCAAGGCCCGGGCCCTCTGGCGCCTGGCCGGGGGCTGGGTGCTGGCGGATGATTCCGGTCTCTGTGTCGAGGGGCTGGGCGGGGCACCCGGGGTCCACACGGCCCGCTACGGGGGAGAGGGGGCGTCCGACCAGGACAATATCCGTTTCCTCCTGGCCCGGATGAAGGACCTGGGACCAGAGGATCGGCAGGCGGCCTTCTGCTGTTCCCTGGCCGTCATACTCCCGGGAGGGGAGGAATACCTCTACCGGGGCCGGACAGAGGGCCGGATTGCGGAAGAGGAGTCGGGGACCGCCGGTTTCGGCTATGACCCTGTCTTTATCCCGGACGGCGGGAGGCGTAGCCTGGCCTGCCTGGATGCCGGGGAGAAAAACAGGATCAGCCATCGGGGACGGGCCTTTCGAAAGTTTCTGGAGGAGATGTTCTAGATGTCAAAGGGGAAAAGACCAGCTTACAAGTACTATGTGGTCCGTGAGGACGCCTTGCCGGAAGTCTTTCACAAGGTCATGGAGGTGAAAAACCTTCTCGATGCGAAACGGGTGCCCTCGGTCAACGAGGCGGTCCGGCGGGTCGGCATCAGCCGGAGCGCCTACTACAAGCACCGAAAATCGATCCGCTCCCTGAGGACCCTGGAGGATGGGGCCATCACCACCATGCTGGTCGTCATGGAGAATATCGGCCAGGCTGCCTTCCTATGCCTGTCCGTCTTCCAGGAGCAGGGGGTGGAGATCATCGCCTTCCAGCAGAGTCCGCCCGTGGACGGCCTGATCAGCATGCTGGTCACCTTCCGGTCGGTCGGAATTTTCGAGTTGGAGGACAAGCTCATCTTCCGGCTGACCCAGAGCCGGGGGGTGATCCGGGCCGAGTCCCTGCGCCAGCTCATGGGTGGATAGGCTACCGAATCCGCTCCCGCTTTCATGGTATAGTCTGTGTTAGCCTTAGCCGGGAAGAGACACAGGGAAAGGGAGTCATGCTTTTGCGGATTATATTCGAAGCCTTAAAAATAGATAAGATGCCCAAGGCGAGACTGGTGCATCTTTGGTTCTTCCTGCTCTTTGCCCTGTCGGCCGCAGCCTATGTGACCATGCCGTCGGGTGGGCAGCTGGAGGCCTTTGAGGCTCAACTGACCGCTTTTTTGCAAAGGGAGGCCTACCTGCCCTTTCCCCCGCCTGTCTGGTTCTCCGTCCTCTTCCGCCAGTTGGGCCTCTTTGTCGTCTCCCTCTGGTTCATCCTCCTTTACGCCCTCCACTGGCTTTTCGCCTCCTCCGGGCTCTCGGGGGAATTGATCGGTCAGGAGGACAGACCCCCCATACCGCCCCTCCCCTCCGTCGAAGGCAGGACGCCGGGAAGGACGGCGGTCCGGGCCTTTCCCACCCTCCTTTTGCTGGCCTTTGCCCTCCTGGTCCCCTATATCCTTTCCCTGCCAGCCATGGGGATACCTTTTTACATCCTGGCCACCATGTTGTCCATGACCATCTTTGCCGTCATCTTCGAGAAGAAGAGCCTGCCCTCGGCCATGGAGGCCAGCTTCAAGATGACCTCGGGGATGAAGTTTTTCATCTTCGCCAGCTTCCTCTTCCTGCGTTCCCTGACGATTCTCGCGGGGGATCTGCTCCGGGGCCTCTTCACAGACAGCCTCTGGGCCGGCAGCCTGATCCGGGCCTTCTTCTTTGCCCTGAAAACCCTGGCTTTTGGCAGGCTGGCCGCCATGTTCTACCGCTCCTTGTCGGTGAGGGATGCCGGGTCCAAGCCCCGTTCGCTCGACGGTACTTGACGGGAGGGCCGGGGATCCGGTGCTGACTCACAAGATTGACTGCCGATGCTTCAAAGGGAAATGGACTGACCTATGACTTACGAAGAACAACAGGGCATAATCGCCCGCAATAAAATACTCCTGGAAGAGCTCCGGCTCTCGCTTCGCCTCGAAGCGGACAGGGAGGAAATTGACCGCCTTACCAAGGAGACCCTGGAACAGGATTTTTGGAACCACCCGCCCCGGGCGCAGATGGTGCAAAAAAGAATCGCCTACCTCAACAAGAAGAGTAAACGCTTCAGCGACCTGGTCTCGGAGAACGAGGATCTGGAAGTTTTGCTGGCATTATCCGAGGAGGAGGGGGACGCTGCGGCCCTGGACGAGGTCGATCAGGGCCTGTCGGCCTGGGCAAAGGACTTTGACAGCCTCCGCCTTGAGACCCTCCTGACGGGTGAACACGATTCCCAAAATGCCCTGGTCTCACTCCACGCCGGCGCGGGGGGGACGGAGGCCCAGGACTGGACCGGCCTCCTCTTCCGCCTCTATTCCCGCTGGGCTGAACGGCATGAGTTCAGTTTGGAGGTGCTGGATTATCTGGACGGTGAGGAGGCGGGCATCAAGACGATTTCCTTCCGGGTCGCCGGCCCCAACGCCTATGGCTACCTGAGAAGCGAGAACGGGGTCCACCGCCTGGTCCGGATCTCACCCTTTGACTCCTCCGGCCGCCGCCACACCTCCTTTGCCTCCTGTGAGGTCCTCCCCGAGCTTGATGACACCATCGAGATTGAAATCAATCCGGATGACCTCAAAATCGATACCTTCCGGGCTTCAGGCGCCGGGGGCCAGCACGTCAACAAGACCAGCTCCGCCGTCCGCATCACCCACCTGCCGACTGGCCTGGTCGTCTCCTGCCAAAACGAAAGGTCCCAGCTCCAGAACAAGGAGACGGCCATGGCCATGCTGAAGTCGCGTCTTTACCACCTGGCCCGCCAACACCACCTGGACCGGATCGAGGACCTCAAGGGGGAGGTCTTTGAGATCGCCTGGGGCAGCCAGATCAGGTCCTATGTCTTCTGTCCCTATACCCTGGTCAAGGACCACCGGACCGGCTATGAGACGGGGGATGTGGACGGGGTCATGGACGGTGACATCGACGACTTCATCAATGCCTGGCTGGTCGAGGACGCCAAGGAACAGGAGACGGCCAGGGAAAAGGAGATCAGGCAGGAGACGGGGGAGGGGGAGGCCAGATGATTGGGCTCTTAGGGGGCACCTTCGACCCCTTCCACAAGGGCCATGAGGCCCTGGCGAAAAGCGCCCTGGATCAGCTGGGCCTGGACCGGCTGGTCCTCATGCCGGTCGGACGCCCCCCTCATAAGAGCAGACGGACAAGCTTTGCCGCCTACCGCTATGAGATGGCCCGCCTGGGAGTGGAAGGCCTTGAGGGCGCCCTTGTCTCCGATGACGAGATCCGGACGCCGGGTAGGGATTACACCCTCCATACGGTCTTGAGGATGAAGAAGGATCTGGGAGGGGAGCCGCTTCTTGTTATTGTCGGCTCCGACCAGCTCTTTTCGTTTGACGACTGGTACCAACCCGGCCTCCTCCTTAAAGAGGCTGGACTCGCGGTGGCTGTCCGCGGCCAGGAGGACAGTGGCCGGGTCCGGGAGGAGGCGGACCGGGTCGGCAGGCGCTACGGCCGGACCGTCAGCCTCTTTGATATGCCGCGCCTGGGCCATTCGGCCACGGACCTGCGTGCCCAACTGGAGCTGGGGGAAGGGGACCCGGGTCAGTTCCCTGACAAGGTGGCCGCCTTCCTAGGCCGTTACAGGCCCTACGCCTTCTCGGAGAGCTTTCAGGCTGTCAGCCCTGAGGGCTGGCAGCGGCTGCTGGACCTGGAGGAGGCGGTCTGGTCCTGCCAGAGCCAGGAGCGCCGGCTCCATGCGGCCTCAGTTGCCCAGTACGCGGCCCGGCTGGCCCTGGTCTACGGGATCGACCCTGAGACCGCGGCGGCGGCCGGCCTCTTGCATGACGCGGCCAAGGAACTGCCGGAAGACCGGCAAAGGGAGCTGGCCGCGGCCTATTACGGGAAGACAGGCCAGGCAGGTACTCCTATGGAGTCCTCTTCCTCTGAAGACCTGGTCCACGGGCCCGCTTCCGCCCGCATTGCCCTTCAGCTGCTGGGGGCCGGAGGCCTCGAACTGGCAGAGGCCATCGTCCACCATTCGACAGCGGCGCCCGACCTGGCCCCCCTGGGGGAGATCCTCTTCCTGGCTGACAAGATTTCCTATGACAGGAATTTCAATCAACTGGACGGGATCCGCGCCCTGGCTGAGGGCGGTCAGCTCCGCCAGGCCATGAAGGCCTGCCTGGAAGAGGTCTTTCTGGCCCTGGAGAGGGAGGGCAAAAGACCCTGTCCCCTGAGCCTGGCCGCCTACGAAAAATACAGGGCCGGCTAGGCGGGACAGGGGGTCCGTGTTATAGTGGAAGCAGCCAATTATGATCAATATTGGCGAAATTTATTTCTTGAAGGAGCTTGGATTGAGTCTGAATAATGCGGATGAGGGAGCATTGACTCCGGATGCCCGGTTGGCCAGGGAGCCGGCCGAACAGGAAAAACTGGATTGGATCGATAAGCTGACATCGGCGGCCGTCGCTGTTCTGGAAGACAAGAAGGGCCTTGATATAGAGGTTCTGAAGGTCTCCGTAAAGACGACACTGGCCGACGTTTTTATTTTGGCCAGTGGAACTTCAACCGTCCATGTCAGAACCCTGGCTGAATCAGTCGAGGAAAAGCTGGAAGAGCTCTTCGGTGTGGAACCCGGCCATATCGAGGGCCTGGAGAAGAGAAACTGGGTTCTGCTTGACTACGGCGACGTCATCGTCCATGTCATGCTGCCGGAGGACCGCCTCTATTATCAGCTGGAGAACCTCTGGAGCTCCGGCGGCGAAAGACAGTCCGTCTAGGAATTTTCCGGATTATTTCCGTCCGTCCGCCTTAGCTGGCTCTTTTAGACTGCGCCTTCGACGAAAAGACCCCTTCCGGCAGCCGAAAGTCCAGCTTTACAAGGCCGGGTCCCGCTCCAGGACTGATAATCTCCCATGCCGCCGGCCTCTTGCCGGTAGCGGGAGGGTAGGTCCATCAAAGCAAGTGCCAGGTACGATCGCCATCAGGTCCCCCGGGGAGGCGCCGGTCGCCCCAAAGGGGCCCCCCTTCTCTTTTTCCTGGTTCTTATCCTCATTTCCGCCGGCCTCCTCAGTCTCCTGGCCCGGCGGCCGGCCGGCAAGAGCCTGGTGATCACAAGCGGGGAGAATAGGACCACCACAAGTAGCCGGCAAAGCTCCACCCCTCTTCTTTTTCCTGTCCATATCGATGGCGCCGTCGCCAAGCCAGGCATCTATTACCTGGAGGAGGGGGCCATATTGGGCGACGCCCTCCGGGAGGCTGGTGGCCTTGTCCCCGAGGCCGATCCCAGCGCCGTCAACCTGGCCATGCGCCTCCAGGCCCATATGAAGGTCTATATTCCCCAGGTGGGTGAAGCGCCCGCCCTCCTGGTGGAGGGGGGGGTGAATGGTGTGGCCGCCAGGGTCAATATCAACCGGGCGACCAAGGAGGAACTGGAATCCCTGCCCGGGGTCGGGGAAGCCACCTCTGCCGCCATCCTGGCCTACCGGGAAGCGGAGGGAGCCTTCGAAACAATCGAGGACCTCATGCGGGTTCCAGGGATTAAGGAGGGGCGTTTTGCCCGGCTCAAGGACCGGATTACCGTGTCAGGTCCCTGAATATCGTCTAAAGGGAAAGAGCCTGGAGTCTTTTTGGATAAAGACTTGGTTCTCCAAATCCTGCCGTCAGCCTTCCGCTTTTCATAAATCCCGGAATTCCAGACCATCTGCCAGGGGGGCAGGGGTGGGGCCTGGGGGTTTGATGGAATATTTTTCAGGAGATTTGTATAAACAAACATCAAAAAGTGAATAGTCAGTTATAAAAATTGGGTCAATTAGAGTGTTGACACAGGCCTGATCTCAGATTAATATGGGTAACATACATTACGTTATGTATGTAAGTTTTCAATTGAAGACGCCCTTGAGACTGATGCATTCGATGGAGAGGTTATGTCCAAGTTTATCCTAAAACGTATTTTACTGATGATTCCTGTCATCCTGGGAATGGCATTTTTCATATTTGGAATCCTCGAACTGGCTCCGGGAGATCCGGCCCGTATTATCCTGGGCGATAAGGCGCCGCCGGAAACGGTTGAGGCCCTGCGCGAGGAAATGGGACTGAATGAGCCCTTTCTCAAGCGCTTCGCGAATTATATCGTCAAGGCGGTCCAGGGGGATTTCGGGAAATCCTACCGGACCAAACTTCCTGTTTTCCAGGAAATAATGGAAAGATTCCCCACCACCATAATCCTGGCCCTGGGCTCCATTGTGCTCATGGTCATTATCGGTGTGCCCATCGGTGTCCTGTCCGCGGTCAAGCAGTACTCCCTTCTGGATAACGCCACCCTGGCCCTGGCCCTTGTCCTGGCCTCCATGCCGGGTTTTTGGTTCGGGACTATGTTGATCCTGCTCTTTGCCCTCCAGCTGGGCTGGCTGCCGGTCACGGACGCCAGCTCCTTCAAGGGTTTCATCCTGCCCTGGTTCGCCCTCATGGCAGGGAACATGGCCACTTTGGTCCGGATGACCCGGTCAAATATGCTTGAGGTGGTCCGGGCGGATTATATCAAGATGGCCCGGGCCAAGGGGGCGCCGGAAAGAAGGGTGATCGTTGTCCACGCCCTCCGCAATGCCCTCATGCCCATCATCACCATCATAGGCATGAACCTGAGCACCCTCCTGGGCGGAACCATGATCATCGAAAGCGTCTTTGCCCTGCCGGGCCTTGGCACCCTGGCCGTCACGGCGGTCCGGGGGAAGGACATCCCCATGGTTATGGCGGAGGTCATCTTCATCGCCTTGCTGGGCGGCTTCATCAACCTCTTTGTCGATGTCCTCTATGCCTACATCGACCCCAGACTGAAGTCCCAGTATGTCACTATGAAAATGAGGGCGGTCCAATGAAAAATTCAGGATCCAGGATAAAGAAGAGGGGTCAGTTTGCCTCAATAGCCAAACGTTTCCGCCGCAACCGCCTGGCCATGGTCGGCCTGGTGGCGCTGGTCATCCTCATCCTCATCGTCGCGACCGTTGATATCTTTTTCGATTATCAGACGGACGCCATCCAGCAGAATGTCAGGAACAGGCTCCTGAAGCCGGGTGAAGATCCCAGCCATATTCTGGGGACCGATCAATTCGGGCGGGACATCCTGGCCCGGGTTCTTTATGGAGCCAGGCTCTCCCTGCTCATCAGTACCTCTGTAATCGCCATCTCCACGGTCCTGGGTGCGGTCATAGGAGGTTACGCGGCCTTCTACGGCGGCCTGGTCGACAACCTGCTCATGCGGATCAACGATATCTTCTATGCCATCCCCTTCACCCTCATGGCCATCTGCATCGTGGCCTCCCTGGGCGGGGGGATTCCCAACCTGGTCCTGGCCTGCGTCATCGGAGTGGTTCCCGGCTTTGCCAGGATTTTCCGCTCCGCCATCATGCCGGTCAAGACCCAGGAGTTCATTGAAGCGGCCAGGGCCTGCGGGACCTCCAATTCCCGGATCTTCCTCCGCCATATCCTTCCCAATGCCCTGGGCCCCATCATTGTCCAGGCCACCTTGCATCTGGCAACGACCATCCTGGCCATTTCAGGGCTCAGCTATATCGGGCTGGGGATCCAGGCGCCCACCCCGGAATGGGGTTCCATGCTTTCAGAGGCCCGGAATCATATGCGGGAGTATCCCTATCTGGTGATCATCCCCGGGATCGCCATCATTGTGGCGACCATATCCTTCAATCTGGTCGGGGACGGTCTGAGAGACGCGCTTGATCCAAAACTTAAGAATTAAGGGAAGCTGGCATGACAGATAATTTCTTGCTTCAAATAAATGATTTATGGGTGGAATATGAAACCGAGGACGCGCGGGTCTACGCGGTAAACGGTGCCAACCTCAAGCTCGAGCGCCAACAGACGCTCGGCTTGGTGGGTGAAACAGGTGCCGGCAAGACCTCGACCGCCATGAGTGTCCTCCGACTCCTGCCTAAAAATCTGGGCTTCATTAAGAAGGGGGAAATCTTCTTTGACGGGGAGAACCTCCTGGACCTGAAGGAGATTGAAATGCTGACCTACCGGGGCCGGCGGATCTCCATGATCTTCCAGGATCCCATGACCAGCCTGAACCCCGTCATCCCCGTAGGCAGACAGGTGGCTGAAGTGCTGGAGCTCCATAAGAGCCAGTCCATGAACAAGGAAGAGATCGATAAAGAGGTGGACGATATGTTCGAGCTGGTCGGGATTCCCGCCTGGCGCAAGCACGAATACCCCCACCAGTTTTCCGGAGGCATGAAACAGAGGGTGGTCATTGCCATCGCCTTGGCCTGCCGGCCGGAACTTGTCATCGCGGACGAACCGACAACCGCCCTTGACGTGACCATCCAGGCCCAGGTCCTGAGCATGATGGCGGAATTGAAGGATAAGCTGGGCACCTCCATGATCCTGATCACGCATGACCTGGGGATTGTGGCCCAGAACTGCGATACCGTCGCGGTTATGTACGCCGGCGAGATCATTGAGTACGGGACCATCCACCAGCTTTTTGAAGGGGAGAGACACCACCCTTATACGGAAGGCCTCTTCGGCTCCATCCCCGATATTGAAGTGGAGTCGGAAAGACTGCATCCCATCGACGGCCTCATGCCGGATCCGTCCGATCTGCCGGAAGGCTGCAAGTTCCATCCGCGCTGTCCCTACCGCATGCCCATTTGTGAAAAGGTAATCCCGTCCGACCACGACCTGGACGGTCACCTGATCAAATGCCATCTGTTTAACGAGGGTCGCTGACTATGGAATATTTGCTAGAAACTAAGGGACTGAAAAAATTCTTCCAGACCCAGGCGGGTTCCCTGCACGCGGTCGATGGTATCGACCTGCAGATCGCGCCTGGTTCCACCCTGGGGGTGGTCGGGGAGTCGGGCTGTGGCAAATCGACCCTGGGCCGGGTGATCCTTCGACTGATCGAGGCGACGGCCGGCAGCATCCTCTTCGAGGGAAGGGATGTCTTGACCATGAAGCGGCGTGAACTGGCTGACTTCAGGCGGGAGGCCCAGATCATTTTCCAGGATCCCTATGCCAGCCTCAACCCACGGCTAACCCTGAGCGAGAGCATCGCCGAGCCCCTCATCGTCAACAAGAGCTTCCGGGACCGGCAGGAAATGCAGGACAAGATCAAGTCGGTCATGGAGACGGTCGGCCTCGCCTCCCGCCTCATCAATACCTACCCGCACGAGCTGGACGGGGGCCGGCGCCAACGGATCGGTATCGCCCGGGCCCTGGTCCTGGAGCCCAAGTTCATTGTCTGCGATGAACCCGTCTCCGCCCTGGATGTTTCCATCCAGGCCCAGATACTCAACCTGCTAATGGACCTGCAGGATGAAATGGGCCTGACCTACATGTTCATTACCCATGACCTCTCGGTCGTCAAGCATATTTCCGACGAAATCCTGGTCATGTACCGGGGCATCTGCATCGAGCGGGCAAGGGCCAACCGCCTCTTTGCCAAGCCCCTGCACCCTTACACCCAGGCCCTGCTTAAGGCCATACCCGTCGCCAACCTGTCCCGCCGGGGCCAGCCTGCCGATATTCTGAAGGGTGAAGTGACAAGCCCTGTCAACCTGAAGCCAGGTTGCCGCTTCGCTTCACGTTGTCCCTACGCGACTGAAGAATGCACTGAAGATGATATACCGCTTGTGGAAGTTGAAAAGGACCATTACGTGGCCTGTGTCTTGCATAAGCGTGCTATATAAAAATATGTACGGAGGTGACATATGAAAACACTATTCAAACTGGTCTGCATAAGCCTTGCCTTGCTCTTGTTGATAGCGGGCTGTGCGCCAAAGGGCGGCGGCGATGCCGACCCGACAAAGACGGAGGGTTCCGATCCGGGTGGTGACACCGTCAAGGACAGCATCGTCGTGACGATCGAGAATGATCCGGAGGCCCTGTGCGGGGGTTTTGCCCCCAACACCGAGACCGCGTTTTCCTCGCGTCAGATCTTTGACACGCTGGTCCGCGCCAACCCGGATGGAAGCTATGGCCCCAACCTGGCTAAATCCTGGGAGTTCACAAACGATGGAAAAGATATTGTCTTTGAACTCAGGGATGATGTCTACTTCCACAACGGGGAGAAAATGACCGCTGAGGATGTCGCCTTCTCCTTCAACACCATCATCACGGAAGAGCTGGTCATGTCCTCGACCTCGGCCATGGAAAACATGGAAGTGGTCGATGAGAACCATGTCGTCCTGCACATGAAGAACACCTACGGCCCTGCGCTGGAGTGTCTCTCCTGCGGCGAGCTGGTTGTCTTCCCCCAGGCCTACTATGAGGAGGACCCGGCCCATTTCCTGAGAAACCCGATCGGGACCGGCGCCTACAAGTTTGTCGAATGGAAGACAGGCGACAAGATCGTCCTTGAGGCCTATGACAAGTACCACAGGGGCGAGGCCCCCATCAAGAACTTCACGCTCAAGATCTTCGTTGACGCCGGCATTGGCGCCATGGCGCTTGAGAACGGGGAAGTTGATGTGCTGACCACGGTCCTGCAGACCGACCTGAACAATCTGCGCAGCAACGACAAGCTGACGGTGAGCTCGACGCCTTCGGCGACCGTGACCTACATTTTCTTCAACCATGAGGGAATCTTCAAGGACAAGAATTTGCGTCTGGCCGTTGCGCATGCCGTGGATAAGGAAGCAGTCCTGCTTGCCGCCATGGAAGGTGATGGCGTACTCGCCAACTGCATGTACCCCCCCTGGCTGCCCGGCAGTGATCCTGACTACGGTTCCTACGAATACGATGTCGAAAAATCCAAGGAGTTGATCCAGGAGGCGGGCTATGAGCTGAACGAGATCAAGCTCAACTTCCGCACCAATGAACTGGAGCGCTACTACAAGCCGGTAGAGGTCCTTCACGACCAGCTTAACGCGGCCGGATTTGATGTCAGCATGGAGAAGATGGAAAGAAGCGCCTGGAGTGAAATGACCTCGGCAAGCGACTTTGAAATCAACCTCTATTCGATGACCCTGGCCATCAACGACTTCGACGACAACTATGGCCTCTTCTACGGTGGCATGCCTCAGAACTACTCCAAGCTCGACATGCCTGCCGTGAATGAAGCCTTCGACACCAACCGCAACAGCACGGATCCTGATGTCCGTATGGCGGCCTGTAAAGACCTGGTCCATGCCATGTATGACGAAGTTGCCGTCTGGCCCATCTACTGCGTCAACCGCAGCCTGGCCTTCAACAAGGACCTGAAGGGGGCTGAGGCCCATCCTTCAGTCAACTACGAAATCTTTGACTGGTCCTGGTAGTAATTCGGAAGCGCTCTATGAGTAAATATTTGATCAACGCATACGACGAAAAAGACTGGCTTTATGTGCTGGACGATGGCACGGAATGCGTGCATCAGTTTACCCTGCCCGAGGGTCCCCTCCAGAAGAACGAGATGAGCGATACGCTCTATCACGCAGGGGACTCCGCGGGCTACCATGAGCATGAGCGCGGCGTAGAAACCTTCTACGTCGCGCGCGGCTCGGTCGAGGTGATAATCCGGGGGAAACGCTGCATTACGGAAGTTGGCGATATGATCCACCTGATGCCCCATACGCCTCATGGTTTTGTATTCCTGGAGGAGGGCACCGTCTGGCGCGAACTTTTCCAGGAAATTGACATGATCGGCGGGACCATCAACAAGAATCACATCAAGGACAACTATCCCGGCCTCTACGAAAGCCCTGAGTTCAGGGAAAAGTATCTGAACAAGTTGAAGAACCTGAGGCGGGAGCCACCGGTTACCGTGGATGTTTCAAAGGATGAATTGCACGAGATCCGTAGCAAGGATTTTGCCTTTTCACACTATCAGTTCGATGGGATTGACCTGAAACTCAAGGTAGGCCGTTGGGAGACCCACGGCGTCAAGGAAATATGGCAGGCGACCCTGCGCAAGGGAGTCGGGATCAGCTGGGATACCCCCTATGATGAGACCGGACTCTATTTTGTGGCAAGTGGATCCGCCCGCTTCAATGTGCTTGGGGAGGAGTTTGTAGCCAAGGCCGATTCCATTGTGAAAATTCCGGCCTACTCAAGCTACT
The DNA here is from genome assembly GCA_964486135.1 of uncultured Mageeibacillus sp. Taxonomy (GTDB): domain Bacteria; phylum Bacillota; class Clostridia; order Saccharofermentanales; family DTU023; genus UBA4923. The sequence continues at coordinate 7,531 of CAZAKT010000010.1, read as the reverse complement.
CGCTCGAAGTGCTCGAGGACGACACGGTCATCTTCGACTACAATTGCGCGGCCAAACTGTGCGCCCTCCTGGAGGACTATCAGTCGATCATGAAGAATGATCCGGACCGCCTGGCGTCAGAGGATGACCTGAATGCCTTCATGAGGGGATACGAGTGTTATGTGACGGCCTATAGGGCTGGCTGACCGGATCCCATTTGACCGAGGGCTTGCCTGGAGGATGAGGGCGGGAAAACCACCGACGAGGAGGAATTCTCGCCCTTTATTCTTGTGCAGGGCCTCCTCCGGCCAGGCAGGCTCCTGCCTTGGCCGGCAGCGCCTGAAACCGCAAGCGGATTTGAGAGGAATCCTAGATGCGCAGAACAAAAAAAGAGATGTTGTACACCAAGGAACAAGTCCTTAACGCGGCCTTTGACTGTTTCTTCGAACTCGGCTACGAGCGGAGTTCGCTGGAGGAAATCGCCCGGGGGGCCAATGTCACCCGGGGGGCCATCTACTGGCACTATGAAGGCAAAAGTGACCTCTACAGGGCGGTCGTTGAGATGGCCCTGGTCCACGGTGATGTCTCCAAGTTTGCTGAGGGCCTGCCCGGGGACCTCACCCTGGCTGAACGCCTGGAGGAAGTCTTCCTCAAGGCGCTCGAGCTCAATCGCTATGTCGACTTTGTTTTCCGCGCCATAAATTTCGCGGCCAGCCATGACGATTTCATGGATGTCTTCAGCCGGCTCCAGGCCGTGAAGCTGGACCTCTTCAATTACTTTACGGAAGAAATTGAGGGGTTCATGGAGCTGAACCGGATCCAGGGCGAAGCGACCGCCTATTCGACCGGACTCTTCCTCCTCTTTGAAGGCTTATTTTTGACTAAAAATATCCCGATCGGGATTAAGATAGACCGGGTGCTCATCTCACACAATATAGGGGTCTTGCTTGAAAGTCTCCTCAGGAACGGCTCTTCGGAAGGCCGGACCGAAAAGATTGTCTGACAGGGGAACCAGGAGCAGCAGAGACCGGGCGGGGCCGGCCCCGCCATTGAACAGGACCCGGAGGGCCAGGGCCGGTAGCCAGGCCCCTGACAATTTACCTTGATGAGGAGGTTTGTTATGGATAATAAGGCAATGGTTGACAATATGCTGGTCAAGGCCAGGGAGGCCCTGGCGGTCCTGGAGACCTTTGACCAGGAGAAGATCGACGGACTTTGCAAGGCGGCCTGCCTGGCCTTCAAGGCCAATGCCCTTCCGCTGGCGGAGCAGGCGGTTGAAGAAACGGGTATGGGTGACTTGCAGGCCAAGATCATCAAGAACACCGGTTCGCCGGACGGGGTCTGGTATGCGCTCAAGGGGAAGAAATCGGTCGGCGTGATCGGCTACGACGAGGAAAAACGTCTGGCCCTGGTCGCCAAACCCAAGGGGATCCTGTCCTGCGTCATTCCCTCGACCAATCCCAATATTACGGTCCTTTTCAACGGAATCTATGGTCTCAAGGGGAGGAATGTCATGCTGGTGGCCCCCCACCCCAAGGCCAGGCGTTCATCCCTGGACACCTGCGCCATCCTCAATGAGGCCATTGTCAAGGCCGGCGGGCCTGAAAATGTCTTCCAATGTGTCGAGGAGCCCAGCATCGAGCTGACCCAGATGATCATGGGGGCCTCGGACGTGATCCTGGCGACTGGGGGAGCCGGCATGGTCAAGGCGGCCTATTCCAGCGGCAAGCCTGCCTTCGGCGTCGGTCCCGGCAATGTCCAGGCCGTTTTTGACGAGGACTACAGCGGGCTGGCCCAGGGGATCGGGCAGACCGTCTTCGGCTGCGGCTTTGACAACGGGGTTATTTGTGCCTGCAACCGCTCCTTCATCACACCTCTTTCGATATCGGAAAGGGCCGTCGAGCTCATGAAAGAGGAAAAAGTCTACTACATCGATGACGCCCTAGTCCGTGACAGGATCAGGGACCTGCTCTTCCCCAATGGCTTTGGCCCCATCAACGGGGAGCCGGTCGGCCAGGATGTGGTGACGGTGGCGAAGATGGCGGGACTTACCATACCTGAGGATACCTCCATCATAGTGGTGAAGGTCGATAAATATGGCAGTGAGGAGCCCCTCTGCCGGGAGAAGATGGTCCCCCTGGCCGTCCACATTGAGTGCGAAGACTTCGAGGACGGGGTCCGGATCGCCAGGGAAAATCTCTATTGCGAGGGGATCGGCCATACCAGCGTCGTCCATACCGACAGCAGGGAAAAGTGTGAGTACGCGGCCCTGGAGCTCCCGGTCTCCCGGCTCCTGGTCAACAGCCCGGGGGTCTTTGCCGCCAACCCGGCCCTGGCAAACGGACTCTTCCCGACGGGAACCCTGGGCTGCGGATCCTGGGGGAATAACTCCATTTCCGAAAACTTGAGTTATGAGCATCTGATCAATATCGCGCGCATCGCCTGGGTGAAGCCGGATGACCAGATCCCAAGTGAAAAAGATATCTGGGAAGGTGACAGCCAGTACTGATCAAGTAGCGGCTATGAGGTGAAGATGGACCAGGGGAAGGGCACAAAGAAGGGGGCCGTTGTTGTAGCCGCCGCCGTAGGCCTGCAATTGCTATCCGGCATCCTTTATATCTGGAGCGTGATCAAGGACCAGTTGATCGCTGAATACCAGTGGAGTGATGCCGGGGCAACCCTGCCCTATACCCTGGCGACCCTGGTCTTCTCGGTCTCCATGTTCTTCGCGGGCCGCTTGCAGGACAAAAATGGCCCCCGGCTCATGGCCAGCCTGGGGGCCGGCCTCCTGGGGATCGGCCTGATCCTGGCCGCCTTTGCCAATACGGTGGGCTTAATGGTCCTGAGTTTCAGCCTCCTGATCGGGGCGGGGATAGGGATCAACAACGCGGTGACAACACCGGCCGCGGTGAAATGGTATCCGGCTGATAAGAAGGGCAGGATTACGGGCCTGGTCGTAGCGGGGGTGGCGGTGGCCTCCATCCTCTACTCACCCCTGGTCAAGTTCCTGACCGAAAGATTTGGCTTGAAATCCGGCCTGATACTCCTGGGAGGCAGTGTCCTCCTGCTTGCGCTGGGCCTGGCCCAACTGATCCAAAATCCACCCCCGGGCTATCAGGCGGAGGCCAGCGGCAAGCTTGAGAAGGGGGACCCGGGCCTGTCGGCCAGGGTGGAGATGGGCTGGAAGCAGATGCTGGGGACGGGAAATTTCTACAAGCTCTTTGCCATGTTTGCCTTCTCCGCCTCCGCCGGCCTCATGGTGATCGGCCACCTGACCCGGATCGCCAGGGAGCAGGCGGGCTGGGAGGGGGGCTTCCTGCTGGTCATGCTGATTGCCTTGTTCAATGCCCTGGGCCGCTTTGCTGGCGGGGCCCTCTCGGACAGGATCGGCAGAAAGGCCTTGATGCGTTTGGCCTTCCTGGTCCAGGCCGCGAATATGGCCCTCTTCGGCAGCCTGGACAGTGTCCTGTCCCTGGCGCTGGGGGTGGCCGTTGCGGGCCTATGCTATGGAGCCTGCTTTTCCGTCTTCCCGGCCACCATAGCGGATCTCTACGGCATAAGGAATTTTGGCGCCAATTACGGCCTGCTCTTCCTGGCCTGGGGGGTGGGCGGCCTCTTGGGACCACAAATCGCGGGAGGCCTCTTTGATGCCAGCGGCAGCTATCAGACGGCCTATTGGCTGGCCTTTGCCCTTCTCCTGGCGGCGACGGCAATCAGCTTTACCCTGCAAGTGGGGGAGGGAAGAAGCCAGGTGACCGGCGGATGCAAATGAAAAGGAGGGGATGATCATGGCTTATGGAATCCTGGCCATCAATCCCGGATCAACATCGACGAAAATTGCCTTTTACGAGGATGAGAGCCTGGTCTGGGCGAAAAGTATCGAGCACCCACCGGAGGCGGTAGCGGGCTTCGATACGGTCTTTGACCAGTTTGAGATGCGGAAGGACCTGGTGCTGGCTGCCCTGGAGGAAGAGGGTACGCCGGCAGGGGCCCTCAGCGCCGTGGTCGGGCGGGGCGGCCTCCTGCCCCCAGTCCATGCCGGCGCCTACCGGGTCAGCCAGCTTATGATCGATACCCTCCGCTATCGGCCGGTCAACGAACATGCTTCCAATATGGGGGCCGCCATCGCGGACGCCATCGCCCGCCCCCTGGGAATACCCGCCTATATCTATGATCCGGTGACGGTAGACGAGATGGAGCCCATCGCCAAGCTGACAGGGCTTCCGGAGATGAGGCGGCTGGGCCAGGGGCATAACCTGAATATGAGGGCGGCGGCCATCCGTTACGCCAAAAGGGAGGGGAGGCCTTACCAGGAGCTCAACCTGATTGTCGCCCACCTGGGTGGCGGCATCACCCTCAGCCTGCACAGCCAGGGCCGGATCATTGACATGATCTCGGATGATGAGGGGCCCTTTTCGCCGGAAAGGGCGGGGGGCCTGCCCGGCTTCCAGCTGATCCGTATGGCCACTTCCGGCCAGTATGACTACAAGTCCCTCATGAGGAAGGTCCAGCGGCAGGGTGGGATCATGGCCTATTTCGGCACCCCGGACATCCGGGAGGTTGAAAAACGCCTGGAAGGGGGCGACGGGCAAGCCGCCCTTGTCCTCGAGGCCCTGGCCCACAATGTGGCCAAGAATATTGGAAAACTCTCCGTCGTGGTGGCCGGCGCGGTCCAGGCCATCATTCTCACGGGCGGGATCGCCTGGAGCGGGAGGATCACCGGCTGGATCGAAGAAAGGGTCGCCTTTATCGCCCCGGTTGTCGTCCTCCCTGGTGAGAATGAGATGGAAGCCCTGTCCATGGGTGCCCTGCGCGTCCTCCGCGGTGAGGAGGAGGCGGACGAGTTCACTTTGCCGCCCTCTCCTTAAGGCAGTCGGGCACAGAAAAGAGGTAGGAAATGTATAGGAATTTTCGCCAGGTCATCGACGGGACCAAGGGGCTTAAACGGGCGACGGTCAGTGTTGCCGCCGCGGATGACCGGGAGGTCCTGGAGGCCATCAAGCTGGCCTACGATGAGGAAATTGCCTCTGCCATCCTGGTCGGCCATGAGGGGAAGATCCGTGCCCTCATGGGGGAAGTGGGTCTTCCCTCCAGCGTCCAGGTCATCCATGAGCCTGATGTGGACGGGGCCGCGGCCCGGGCCGTGGATCTGATAAGGAAGGGCCAGGCTCAGGTCTATATGAAAGGGGCCCTCAACAGTGGTAATTACCTGCGGGCGGCCCTTCACCGGGACCGGGGACTGACCAGGGGGAGGATCCTCTCCATGATGGCCGGGCATGAGTTGCCGGAGGGAAAGAAACTGCTCTTTGTGACGGATGGGGGGGTGACGATCGCCCCGACGCTTGAGGAAAAGAAGCAGATCCTCCTGAATGCGCTCGAAGCCCTGATCGCCATGGGGATGGAAAGGCCGAAAGTCGCCGTCCTGGCCGCCAATGAAGTGGTCAACCCCAAGATGCCGGTAACCCTGGAGGCCAAGGCGGTTGCGGAAGCGGCCGGGTCGGAGGATTTCCCCCCCTGCCTTGTCGAAGGTCCCATGGCCATAGATGTGGCGGCCAGCGCCCGGGCCGCCGAGATCAAGGGGATAAAAAGCCAGGTGGCCGGTGATGTCGACCTCCTGCTTGTACCTGATATCGAGGCGGGGAATATCCTGGGCAAGGCCCTGGTGATTTATGGGAAGGCCAGGAGCGCGGGCGTGATCCTGGGCGCTACCAACCCCATCGTCCTGACCTCCCGCTCTGAATCAGCGGAGATCAAACTGAATTCAATCGCCCTGGCCTGCCTGATCGCGGCCGGGACCAATCAGTAAGGAGACCAGACCATGAGTAAGAATGAGATGAAGGCCGTCCTGGAAGTTCTTGAAGCCTACCGGGAGGGTACCTACAAGGCTGATATGGACCTGCTCAAGAGCGCCTTTCACAAGGAGGCCCGGATGGCCGGGTTTTTGGCCGGTGAGTATATAGTCGGCACGCCGGAACCCTTCTTTGATGATATCGCCTCCCATCCCTCCATGCTTGAAAGCAAGGCCCCCTACCAGCTGGAAGTCAAGGCGGCCCTGGTCACCGGGAAGATCGCCAGTCTGGTGGTATTGGAGACGGGCTTTTTCGGTGAAGGGGTCATCGAGACGCACTTCCACATGGTCAAGGATGACGGCTGGAAGATCATTTCCAAGCTATTCACGACCCTCTAGAGTCAGGTCGGGACAGGCTTTTGGGTTTTACGGCATATGAAGACAGGACCGGTGGGAAAAGCTGGAATTGAAAGGGAAAGGCTCTGGACCGGAGACTTTCTCAAGGTTGTCCTGATCAGCCTTTTCACCAACACGGCTGACTTCACCCTCCTCACCTCCCTGCCCCTCTATTTCCTCCTCCTGGGGGGCGACCCCCTTGTCGCCGGACTGGCCACCCTGGTCTTTTCGCTTTCGGCCCTCCTTACCCGGCCCCTCTGGGGTTTCCTGACGGATCAGCTGGGCCGGAGGCGGGTACTCCTGGCCGGCGCGGTCATGACAGTAGCCACGGTCCTCCTCTACCAGTTGGAGATGAGTCCGGCGGCCCTGATCCTCATCCGTCTGGTGAGCGGCCTGGGCTTCAGTGCCCTGACGACGGCGGCCCATGCGGCCGCGGCCGACCTCCTGCCCGAAAGCAGGCTGACCGAGGGTCTGGGTATTTACGGGGTGGCGGATACGGTGGCCACAGCGGTCGGTCCCGCCATAGGACTCTTCCTTTACGCCCAATTCGGCTACCAGCCCCTCCTTTATTTTGTCCTGGCCCTGACGGTCCTGAACCTGGTCTGTGCCTGGACCCTCCACTATGAATCGGCTTCCGGGCGGGAGCCGGCCGGCCGGCGGCTCTTCCGGCCGGCCTCCTGGATGAAGGGGGCAGACCGTCCCAGACTTGACAGCCTCTTTGACCGTCAGGCGCTGAAGCCTTCCCTGACCCTCCTCCTGGTCGGTTTCAGCAATATCAGTGTCATTTCCTTTCTGACCCTCTTTGGCCTGGAGCGGGGGATCGACCCCATCGGCAGCTATTTTACGGTCCTGGCCCTGGCGATCGCCCTTGCCAGGTTGCTGGTGGGCCGGCTGGTCAGCCGGTTTGGGATCACAAGGGTCCTCCTGGGGGGCCTGTCACTCCACCTGATCTCCTTCCTCCTCCTGGCCCTCTCCTACAAACTCCTGCCGGTCCTGATCTCGGCCGCCCTGTCAGGTCTGGGCGGGGGCCTGACCTCCCCCATAACGGGCACTATCATCGTCAGGAAATGTGAAAGAAAGAAGACGGGGGCCGCCCTGAGCACCATGTATATCGCCATCGACCTGGGCATCGGGCTGGGGGCCCTGCTCTGGGGCTATGTGATCGGCCGGGCCGGCTTTACGGCCGCCTACCTGTCAGCTTCCATCCTGATCCTCAGCGCGGGACTTTGGCACTTCTTCTTTGTCCGGGCCGGACGGGGACAGGCCCGGCAGGGACCGGGCCCGGAGGAGGCTTCAGTTTGACAATTTCCGCCAATACCAGTAGAATCCATAAGGCATCGGGGTGTGGCTCAGGTGGTAGAGCGCTTG
>CAZAKT010000009.1:0-52914 GCA_964486135.1 uncultured Mageeibacillus sp. | reverse complement strand
AGGATCTGGTCGCTGGTTCAGCAGCCGTCCTGGCTGGTCTTGATAAAATCCTGGAAGGCCTGGCCCAGGGAGGGTCCGGCGCCGGCCTGGATTTCCCGGAGGAGCAGCTGGACGGACTCCTGATTATGGCGGAAGGGGTTGAAACTGGGCTTGCAAAAACAAAAGGCGCTGCGGCCGGTTTGGTTGGTGGTCTTAATTATTATGTGGAGATACTCCAAAATTTCAAACTAGCTATTGAAGCTGAAGATCCGCTACCCCTTTACGATACGGGTGCTTGGTCGAATTATCTTGTAAGTATAGGCATTACTGACCAATCTCAGACGGAGGCCCTTGTCAACCTACTGGTAGGCTATTCAGAACTTACGAAAAGATATAAGGATCTGTTGGATTTACTTTTACAAGGCCAGGAGCAACTTCCCGGTTTACCTGTCCTGGCAACAGGGGCCCAAGATTTGAGCGAAGGACTCGAAGATCTTCATTCCTTCTATGTGGCGGAATTGGACGATCCGGAAGGCCCCGGCCTCCTAGCAATTCTGCAGGCCCTGGTCAGTCAACTCAAGGACCTGGCCCATGCGTCGGAAGCTGAGATCCAGGCTATGCTGGGAGAACTCATTGGTGGACTCAGCGAATTCAAGGGAAAGTACAGCGAGTTCCACGAGGGCCTTGACGGCTATATCAACAAGGGGGTGGGCAGCCTGGCCTCAGGTCTCTCTGGAACGAAAGAGGAGCCGGGCCTTTCCGGAGCCTCCTCTCAGGTCAAGGCGGGCTTGAATGAGCTTGGGACCGGAGGGGCGGCTCTGAGTCAGGCGGGCTCTGAGCTTGGTGCTGGTATGAAGGATCTCAACAAGGGCCTGTCCGAGTACCTGGCGGGTGTTTCGGATCTCAAGGACGGCCTGGTCCGCTACCGGCTGGATGGCCTGGTCCCCTATGGGGAGGGCTTGGGAGAGTTTGCCGATGGCATGGCCGAGCTGGGGGACCAGACCTCGGATCTGAAAGAGCAGTTTATGGAGGCATTGGAGGATCGCCTGGCTGAATTCACGGGTGAGGGCTATGAGGTCAGATCCTTTGTATCGGATCTTAATAAGGAAGTCATCAGCGTCCAGTTCGTAATGATGGCGGCGGAGATAGCGCCTGCCAACAGTAAATAAAAGAGTTGGCAATAAAAAAGACCGGCGCGCCCGAGCGGCGTGCCGGTCTTTTTTTGTTTCAGTAGACGGTCTCTACTTGGTCCGTTTTAGAACGGTCGAGTCGCCATCCTCATCGTATAGGGTCAGGGTGTCACCCTCCAGGGTGAATCTCATCTCAGTCTCATCCTTCTCACCGAAGAACTCGATGGTAAGGAGGATCTTGTCACCGGTCACCTTGTACTTGGTATTGAGCAGGTTCATCATCTCGTACATACCTACAAGTTCCTCGGGGGTATCCTTGGGCGCTTCGAAGGTCAAGATCCCGTTACTCTTGAAGTTGAAGATGAGACCTTCCTCGTAGTCGCTCCAGCCTTCCGTGTCGACCACGGTCCATTTGCCTGCGATCCCGGACTTGCCGCCGCCGCCACCCAGGGTCAGGATAAGAACCAAGGCGACAACCAGGACGAGCACACCGGCGCCTATGCCGATGATAAGTCCTGTTTTCTTCTTCTTGGGCGGAGCCTGGGGCGGATAGCCGTAGCCGGGCGGTTGCTGATAGCCCTGGGGAGGCGGGTAGGCCTGCTGGGGCGGCTGTTGGGGTGGGGGCGGGGGAGCATAGGCCTGCTGGGCGGCTTGCTGCTCTTGGGGCGCGGCCATCAATGACGCGCCGCAGTTTGAGCAGAAGGTGGCGCCTTCGGCGTTGGGAGCTCCACAATTTGTGCAGTTCATAGTCTTCCTCCTAATACGTCTTTTAGCTGGCTCTCTTTGGAGCCGGTCTCCTGGTGCGAAGTGGGGGGGCCCGGTCGCACGGGTAATGGTTTATCGTGACCGCATCAGTTACCCCTGCCGGGGGCTGACGTGGCAATCACCTTCAGTGGTTTTCCTTGTCGAGGAGGCGGCGGATATCTTTCAGGATTTCAGTATCCGTCTCTTCCGGCTCAGCCTCTTCGGCCTCCTCCTCGGCCTTCTGCCGCCGCATTTTATTGACTGCCTTCATTACCATGAAGAGGAAGAAGGCGACGATGAGAAAGGTGATGATCGATTGGATCAGTTGGCCGTAGCCCAGGGCAACTTCCTCGGCGCTGTCACTGGCCTGTTTCAAAACTATCTTCAAATCTGCAAAATCGATACCGGCTGTGAGGAAGCCCACCAGGGGCATAAGGATATCGTTGACGACGCTGTCCACGATGGCCTTGAAGGTAAGACCGAGTACAAAGCCAATGGCGGCATCCATTACGCTTCCGTTTGCGATGAATTCTTTAAACTCTTTAATCAAGGGCGTCACCTCTTCTACGGCTGGTACCGAAGTTTATTGAGTCCAAGTATAGCAAAATCCGGACCACAAGGGGACCGGGTTAGCAGCCCTGACCGGAGGTCGGGCGCGCGTAGGGCTTAACGTCGTCGGGGAGTTGGTCCGGTTCGTAGCTGAGGGCGACCGTGAACTTGCTTTCGACTTGCTTGGCCAGTGCCTCAAGGTCCTTGATAAAAGCGGACAGGACTGCCGGGCTGACTTCCCCTGCGATTTGGAAGATACAGTCAATGTAGATATGCGAGATGTCGTAATCCTTGGCGTTCATTCCGGCAAGGAAAGCGATCAGCTGGTCAAAGCCTCGTACAGGATACTCCTTGATGTCAATGCGTCTAACTGAATGAGGCACGAGATGCTCCACTCCGTGCCCGTATTCGATGAAAACGATATTCGCATTCTTATCCGCCGCCTCACGCTCCATTTCCGCCAGCATGAGGGGCGTCTTTCCTGAACCCTTGCCTCCGACAATCGCTTCAACGTACATGCATACCTCCCTGGATCCACCAGTTGTCGAGGCGCCGTTTCCAACACCGCGCCCGTCCGACTCATTCATCCGCCCATTGTCCGTCTGCCCCGGGCCGATCCGGACATAAGCTACTTACACATATTCATCATACGCTATAGAGACTGATAATTGTTGCAGGATCCCTCTCTTTTTTTACACAGATTTTTTGATTTTTCAAGGCGGATATTGTATGCCAGCACAGAATGCGCTATTGTGTAGACACAGTTGGAAGAGAGGCTGGGGATGGCGATTCGTGAATTTCAGGTGGAGCTCCTGCGGGATGCTCTTGAGCGCATGTGTGGACCGGCTGCCTGTGAGATGCCATCTGACGTGAAGGGGGCGGTAGAGGATAGCCTGTCATCTGAGGACGGTCTGACTGCCCGGCTGGTACTGGAAGAGATTTTGCAAAACTATGACATTGCGGCCGATGAAGGGATCCCGATCTGTCAGGATACCGGACTGGCCTTTGTTTTTTTGGATGTCGGTTTGGATGTCCACTTTTCAGGAGACCCCTATGCTGCCATTGATGAGGGTATCCGGCGTGGCTACCGGAAACATTCCCTGAGGATGTCGGTCGTTGCGGATCCTCTGCGACGGGTGAATACAGGTGACAATACACCGGCCTTGGTCACGACCAGGCTGGTGGCCGGGGATAGGGTAACGGTGACCTTGCTGGCCAAGGGCTTTGGCAGTGAGAATATGAGCCGCCTGGCCATGCTCAGGCCGGCCGACGGTCTGGAAGGCGTAAAAAGCTTTGTAATTGACACGGTTCGGAAGGCGGGTCCCAATGCCTGCCCACCTCTGGTGATAGGCGTTGGTCTGGGGGGCACTTTTGACCAGGTTGCCCTGGCTGCAAAGCGAGCTCTTCTCCGTGACTTGGGGGAGCCCCATGAGGATCCTTTTTACGCTGATCTTGAAAGTTCCCTCCTGGAGGAAATCAACCAGCTGGGCCTGGGTCCCCAGGGTCTGGGTGGTAGGACAACAGCCCTCTCGGTCGCCCTGGAAATCTTGCCCACCCATATCGCGGGCCTGCCTGTCGCCTGCAATATCAACTGCCATGTGGCCCGCCACCGTAAGGAGATCCTCTGATGTCAGCCAAACCCTGGATTCCGGTCGAAGCCCCCTTGGATGAGGCCCGGGCCCGGGCCCTGCGTTCCGGTGACCGGGTCCTGCTCTCCGGGCTTATCTACACACTTCGCGACGCCGGACATAAACGCTTGATCGAATTGCTGGAAGGGGGCAAAGAACCGCCCTTCCCCCTCCAGGACGCCGTCCTTTACTATGTGGGACCGACTCCTGCCCCCCCGGGCCGGGTGATAGGATCCGCGGGCCCTACGACCTCTTCCCGGATGGATCCTTACACACCCTTCCTGATCGAGCGCGGCCTGCGAGGAATGATCGGCAAGGGCTACCGTGACGCCAGGGTCCTGGAGGCAATGAAAAAGTGGGGGGCGGTCTATTTCGCGGCGACGGGCGGAGCGGGTGCCCTTCTGTCCAAGACTATCCTGGAGGCTGAGGTAATCGCCTGGGAGGATCTGGGGACCGAGGCGCTCCGGCGTCTGGTCGTCAGGGAGATGCCCCTGACGGTGGTAGTGGACAGCCAGGGCCGGGATCTCTACCTGGAAGGCCCCCGGGCCTGGCGCCGCCGGCAGGGTTACGAGAGGTGAGGGTCTTGGACAGGAAGAGCGGTCCGGTCTATCAGCGGATTGTAGAGGAGATAAGGGCCAGGATTGATTCGGGGGAACTGGCGGCTGGCAGCCGGCTGCCCTCCCTGCGGAAGCTGGCCCTGGAGCAAGGCGTCTCGGTCGGTACAGCCCGTCATGTCTACGACCTTCTTGAGCAGGAGGGCCTGATTGAACTTCGAAGGGGACATGGCAGCTTTGTTGCCCTCCCCCTGGCTGAAAAGGATCCGGAAGGTCGAAAGGAGAGGGCTCTGAGAGCCATCGACGCTATGATCTATGAGCTCTCATCCCTGGGTTTTTCGACCCGGGAGGCCCAGATATTCTTTGAACTCCGTCTCCGCCAGAAGGAAGACGCGACCCGGCCGGTCCGCCTGGCCACCGTAGCCGACACGCCCGAAGAGCGGGCCATTCTGAGTGAAGCGCTGGACCGGCTGAAAGGGGCAGGAGTTCACCTGATTTCCTATCGCGATGTGGTCACGCAGCCCGGACGGCTCAAGGCAGGCTTTGACCTGGTCGCCGCGCCGGCCCCCCTGATCGGGGACCTGAGGCGCTTGGTACCGGAAGGCCTCCCCTTGATGCCGGTGGCCCTCACCCTGGGCTATGAAACGGCCTTTGCCTGCCGCCGGATACCGGAAGGGTCCCGTATCGGGATCCTGACCGCGAGTGAGGGCTTCGGTCAACTGATCGGTCGTGAGTGCGCCCCCCTCCTGCCCGCCAGCGGCAGCATTGAATATGGGAGCTTTGGAGACTGTGACAGGACCCGGGATTTTGTCCAAAGACAGGATGTACTTCTGGTCTCACCCGATTTTTCCAATCTGGTCGAAACAACTGAATTGAAGTTATTCCGGAGTCATCTCCTGGAGGGCAAAACCTTGATCCGGGCTGTCTTCGAATGTGATGAGGGCTCGCTCCTCTATCTGGGCAATGCCATTGAACTACGTTACCGTGCATTGCGCGAGTTCCTTCCGGACTGACCGGGAGCCGCGCGAGGAGGTTGATTTATGCAAGAAGCCAAGGGCAAGAAACTGGTCATCGGCGTCATCGGGGCAGATGTTCACGCCGTCGGAATCCGGATTCTTGAATTCGCCTTCCGTGAGGCCGGATTCGATGTGACCAATCTGGGGGTCATGGTTTCCCAGGAGGAGTTTATCGGGGCGGCCCTGGAGACCGATGCCGATGCCATCATCGTTTCCTCCCTCTATGGACACGGTGAACTGGACTGCCGGGGCCTTCGCGATAAATGTGATGAGGCGGGTCTTTCAGGCATCCTGATCTATGTCGGTGGCAACATCGTTGTAGGCAAACAGGATTTCAAGGATGTGAAAAAGCGGTTTTTGGACATGGGATTCGACCGCGTTTTTCCTCCAGGTACCACACCTGAAGAGGCCATCAACTATTTAAATGAGGATCTGGGAGTCTCCTAGTATGAAGCCCCTTCTCCTGATCGACTTCGGTAGCACCTACACCAAGCTGGTCGCTGTCGACCCCCACCAAGAGACTGTTCTTGGGACTGCCTCTGCCTTCACCACAGCCGATACCGACATCGGTGACGGCCTGCGAAAGGCCTTGGAAAGCTTGCAGGTGAAGACGGGTGTCCTGGATTTTGCCTACAAATTGGCCTGCTCCTCGGCGGCCGGCGGCCTGCGCATGATGGTGGCGGGCCTGGTACCGGAGCTGACGGCAGAGGCCGCCCGCCTGGCGGCCTTGGGTGCCGGTGCCAAGATCGTCCGTGTTTTCAGCTACGAGCTCAGCAGGCGGGATCTTGAGGAAATAGAGGCTGAGGTTCCCGATATCTTTCTCCTGACGGGTGGCACGGACGGCGGCAACCAGACCTGTGTCAGGGAAAATGCAAGAAAACTCGCCTCCCTCCCCATTACTTTCCCCATCATCTATGCCGGTAACCGCAGTGCCTTGGATGACTGCGAGGCCCTCTTGAAGGATTTTCCGCTGACCGTCTGCCCCAATGTCCTGCCCCGTTTCGGAGAACTCAGGATTGGGCCGGTTCAAGAGGAGATAAGGGCGCTTTTCCTCTCCCGCATCGTCCAGGCCAAGGGGCTGACCCGGACAGAGGAACTCCTGTCCGGCATCCTCATGCCTACCCCCTCGGCCCTCCTGGCAGCTGTGAACCTGCTGGCGGACGGGACGGTAGAGGAGCCGGGCCTGGGGGAACTTATGGCAGTCGATGTGGGGGGGGCGACAACGGACGTCTATTCAATAGGGTATGGGGAACCGGACGATAGCAAGGTCGTCCTGAAGGGTCTTGAGGAGCCCTATGCCAAGCGGACTGTGGAGGGCGATATCGGCGTCCGCTACAGTATTTCGAGCCTGGTGGAGGAAGTGGGATTGGAGGAGATCGCCCGGGATGCCGGTCTGCCGCTGACTGAAACGGAGGCCTTGCTTGATTCGATCTCCAGGGATTGCGCCCGGCTCCCTCTAAGCGACCAGGACCACTTGCGGCGGCTGGATGACGCGCTTGCCGCGGGGGCGGTCGAGGTGGCGACCCGGCGACATGCCGGTTCTCTGGAGGAGGTCTATACGCCGACAGGCCTGGCCTATGTGCAGACAGGTAAGAATCTGAAGGGCTTTCGGCAATTGCTGCTTACCGGGGGTTGCCTGATCCACACGGCCAGGCCGCTCCTGCTAGCCAGCCGGGCCCTCTACAGCCGGCAGCAGGCCGAGTCACTCCGGCCCTTGGAGGCGGAAGTCTTCCTTGACAAGAGCTATATTCTGTCAGCCATGGGGGTCCTTGCGGAGCGGGAACCTGTTCTGGCGCTACGGATCATGAAGAAAGAACTGGCCCGCCTGGGCCCTTGCCGACGGGACTGAGTCGGAAATTTAGGAAACAATCTTCCAGGAGGAGAGGGATGGACCAAGTGCAAAACAGGAAATGGACCCGTGATGAGCTTGAGCGCGTTCGCGCCGAGGTACTGACACAATGGCCCACAGGCAAGGATGTCAAGTTGGAGGAGGCTTTTGCCTACCACCAAGGGCTGCCTGCCCACAAGGTCTTCAGCCGGAAACTCGACAAGGCCCACCAGGAGGGCAAGACCCTGATCCAACCCCGGGCAGGGGTTCCGCTTATCCAGGATATGATCGATCTTTTGACCTACCTGCAGGATAGGGGTCAGGCCGATCTCTTGCCGACCACCATCGATAGCTACACGAGGCAGAACCGCTATCAGGAGGCAGAGATCGGAATAACCGAGTCAGTCAGGACCCTCAAAGCCATGCTGAACGGTTTTCCTGCGATCAACCACGGAGTCAGCGGCTGCCGCCAACTCATCGATGCCCTCGACACCCCCCTGCAGATCCGCCATGGGACTCCTGACGCCCGCCTCCTGACAGAGATCGCCTACGCCGGAGGCTATACCAGCTATGAGGGGGGCGGGATTTCCTACAATATTCCCTACGCGAAAAATGTCCCCTTGGAGACCACCCTCCGCGACTGGCAGTATGTCGATCGTTTGACAGGGCTTTACGAGGAGGCCGGCTGCCCCATCAACCGCGAACCCTACGGCCCGCTGACGGGTACCCTGGTGCCTCCCTTTATTTCCCACAGCGTTGCCATCATCGAAAGTCTGCTTGCGGCTGAACAGGGGGTCAAAAACATCACGGTCGGCTACGGCCAGTGCGGCAATCTTGTCCAGGATGTGGCCGCCGTCCAGGTCCTTCAAAGCTTGACGGAAGAGTATCTTAGAAAGTACGGATACGGGGACGTTCATGTGACCACGGTCCTCCATCAGTGGATGGGGGGCTTCCCCCAGGAGGAGGCACAGGCCTATGCCGTCATCTCCTGGGGGAGCGCCGTGGCGGCCCTGGCCCATGCCACCAAAGTCATCGTCAAGACCCCGCACGAGGCGGTTGGCGTGCCGACCCGGGAGGCCAACGCGGCCGGCATGCTCTGTACACGGCAGATCATCAATATGCTGGGCGAACAGAGCCTCAATACCTACAGCTTGAAAGATGAGAAGGTCATCATCGCCTCGGAGACCCGCTGTGTCCTGGACCGCTGCTTCGAGCTGGGCCAGGGGGATATTGCCAAGGGGACTATCCTGGCCATCCGCTCCGGCGTTCTCGACATTCCCTTCGCTCCCAGTCGCTACAATGCCGGGAAAATGTTGCCTGCCCGGGACAATGAGGGCGCCATCCGCCTGTTTCATATCGGCAACATCCCCCTGACCAATGAGCTGGCCGATTTCCATAAGGAAAAAATCGAGGAACGCGCCAAGCACGAGAATCGCCAGGCTTCCTTCCAGATGGTGATCGACGATGTCTATGCCATCAGCAAGGGACGCCTGGTCGGGCGGCCAAAACTCCAATAAGAGGGTTCAGGCTTGCCATCCATGGAATAAGAGGAAAAAGAGTGAAGATTGAAAAAGTCATCTGTGCTCCGGGTCGGACGGGATTCTACTTTGATGACCAGGAGGCTATCAAATCCGGGGCGGAAAGCGACGGAAACTTCTACATAGGGTCTTCTGTGACCCCCGGTTTCTCCCATATCAGGCAGGCGGGTGAATCCATTTCCCTTCTGCTGAGACTGGAGGATGGACAGCTGGCCTGGGGCGACTGCTGCGCCGTCCAGTACTCGGGCGCCGGAGGGCGGGATCCGCTCTTTCTCGCCTCCGACTTCATCCCAGTCATCGAGGGCCAACTGGCCCCCCTGCTTGAGGGCCGGGAGATTTCATCCTTCCAGGAGCTCATGGAGGAATTTGAATCCTATCGGGACCGCAAGGGGCAAAGGCTTCATACAGCCATCCGATACGGTCTTTCCCAGGCTGTCCTTGACGCTGTCGCCCGCGCCAGCGGCCGCCTTATGTGCGAGGTGGTCGCGGATGAATACGGGTGCAGGGTCAGCCAGACCCCTGTTCCCATCTTTGCCCAGACAGGCGATGAACGCTACGAAAACGCTGACAAGATGATTCTCAAGCAGGTGGATGTCCTGCCTCACGGCCTGATCAATAATAGGGAGAAACTGGGGCCTGGGGGCCAGGCCCTGGCAGACTACCTGGGCTGGCTGCGTGACCGGGTGATCACTTTCAAGCAAGAGGGGGATTATCTTCCCATCTTCCATGTTGATGTCTATGGCACCATCGGCCTCCTTTTCGGTCTTGGTGACCAGGAGGCCCTGGTCGACTACCTTGAGCGCCTGGCGAAAATCGCAGACCCCTTCAAGCTCCGCATTGAGGGACCGGTCGATGCCGGATCCCGGAAGGATCAAATCGAATGCCTCTCCCGCCTGACCAGGGAAATAGATAAGCGGGGCCGGGCCGTCGAGATCGTGGCCGATGAATGGTGCAATACCTATGAGGATGTCAAGGCCTTCGCCGACGCGGGGGCCGGCCATATGATCCAGATCAAGACCCCTGACCTTGGGAGTCTCCACAAGACGGTCGAATCGATCCTCTACTGCAAGGAGAGGGGGATCAAGGCCTATCAGGGGGGGAGCTGCAATGAGACCTCCCGGTCGTCGGAAGTTTGTGTCCATGTGGCCATGGCGACCTGCCCGGATCAGTTGCTCGCCAAGCCCGGCATGGGGGTCGATGACGGTATTATGGTTGTGTATAACGAAATGCAGAGGATCCTGGCGCTGAGAGCGGCGCGCTGACCAGCGGGCGGGAAGCCCAAGGAGGCGGGTCATGGAAGTGAAAAGGAAGGCGCGGGCGGGGACCCTTGAATCCAGCGATGTTCTGGTCACGGTCGAACCGTCCGGAAGCCTTGAAATCAAAATCGAATCGCCTGTAAAAAAACAGTTCGGGCAAGCCATCCTGGCTACTGTCCAGGAGGTCCTGGATGAGAAGGGCGTGAGGTCAGGATCAATCAGGCTGGCTGATCAGGGGGCCCTTGATTGCACCATCCGGGCCCGGCTGACAACGGCCCTCAGGAGGGCTGGCGGGGAGAGAGGAGACAGGCTATGAGGCGGTCCCTTCTTTTTATACCAGGTAATCAGCCCGGCATGATTCAAGCCGGCCTGGTTCTACCCGCGGATGCCCTGGTCTTTGACCTGGAAGACTCGGTGCCCCCTGATGAAAAGGACGCCGCCCGGGACTTGGTCTCCTCGGCGCTCAGGTCCCTGGATTTTGGACCGCGTGAGCGGATCGTCCGGATCAATCCACTGGACTCTGAGCATGGCAGGGAGGACCTTGCGGCTCTTCTGCCGGCCGGGGTGGAAAGCATTCTGGTTCCCAAGTTATCGGACAGGGAGACCGTGGAGGAGATCGACTCCTTGCTCACCCGACTTGAGGCTGACCTGGGCTTGGAAGCGGGCCGGACCTCTCTGATCGCCCTGATCGAAACGGCCCTGGGGGTCGAGAAGGCCTACGAGCTTGCCCTGGCCTCACCCCGTATAGGGGCGCTTGCTTTAGGGGCTGAGGACCTGGCAGCCGATCTCGGTTGCGAACGGACCAGGGAGGGCCTGGAAATTCTTTACAGCCGTTCACGGCTGGTAGTCGCGGCCCGGGCGGCCGGTATCGAGGCCATCGATACCCCCTATACCCAGGCCCAGGACCTGGAGGGCTGCCTGGCCGATGCCCGCTTGGCCCGGGGGCTCGGTTTTACCGGAAAGCTCAGCATCTCCCCCCACCATCTGGACATGATCCATCGTGCCTACACCCCGTCCGTGGAGGAGTATGCCTATGCCCTGGAGGTCAAGGAGGCCATGGAAGAGGCAGGGAGGCTCAAGAGGGGGGCTGTCTCCCTGCGGGGAAAAATGATTGACCCACCTGTCCTCAAGCAGGCTGAGCGTGTTATAGCCTGGGCAGAAGCCGTCGGCCTGACACTTGACAAAAAGGAAGAGGAGGGAGCTGGGTATGAGAAATAAGGTCATCCCCAGCCTTGACGAGGCGATAAGGCAGTCGGGCCTTTCTGACGGCATGACAGTTTCCTTCCACCATCATCTGCGGGAGGGCGACGGGGTCCTGAACCTTGTCCTTTCTACCTGCAGGCGTATGGGGCTCAGGAATTTGACAATCAACAGCTCTGCCCTCATGGCCTGTCATCGGCCGGTCATCGACTTCATCCGCCAGGGCACGGTGACCGGCATCGAATGCAACTACATGCAGGCGGCTGTCGGCCATGCCATTTCCCGTGGCCTCCTTGAGAGGCCGGTGGTTTTTCGCAGTCACGGCGGCCGGCCCGCGGCACTCCAAAGGAAGGAAGCTTCCATCCAGGTCGCCTTCATCGCCGCCTCGGTTGCTGACCGGGAAGGAAACTGCAGCGGGCTTGAGGGACCGTCGGCCTTTGGATCCCTGGGCTACGCCATGCCGGATGCCGATTATGCCGACTATGTGCTGGTGGTAACCGACAAGCTGCTTCCCCATCCGCTTGAAGCGGCCTCCATCAAGGGGGAGAAAGTCGACGGGGTTGTCTTGGTCGATTCGATCGGTGATCCTGGCAAGATTATGTCAGGGACGACCCAGGTGACCCGTGACCCCATCGGTTTGCTCATCGCCCGCTATGCGGCCCAGGCCTTGGTTGCCTCAGGCCTTGTCAAGGAAGGTTTTTCCTTCCAGACCGGGGCGGGGGGGATCTCCCTGGCCGTGGCCAGGTACCTGGGGGAAATCCTGCGTGAAAAAGCTATCAGGGGCGCTTTCGCCTCGGGCGGTATTACGGGGCTCCTGGTTGATCTTTTCCAGGAGGGCCTCTTCGGGGAATTGCTGGATGTCCAGTGTTTTGACCGCGAAGCCGTCCACTCCATCCGTGAAAATGAAAGACACCGGGAGATCAGTGCCTCCACCTATGCCAGTCCGGAGGTCAAGGGGGCTGTCGTCGACCGGCTGGACACGGTGATCCTGGGGGCCACTGAGATCGACACGGATTTTAATGTCAATGTCCATACCGACTCGAACGGCTTGATCATGGGTGGTTCAGGCGGACATAGCGATACGGCGGCCGGGGCAAAATTGGCCGTCATCGTGGCCCCCCTTATCCGGGCCAGGCTGCCCCTGATCGTTGACCGGGTAGGGACCTTGTCGACACCGGGCAAGGACATCGATTTGCTGGTTACCCAGTTCGGCCTTGCCTGTCATCCGGGGAAGCAGGAATTGCGGGAAAGGCTTGAAGGGGCAGGTCTGCCCCTTTTCTCCATCCAGGACTTGAAAAAGAAGGCCGAATCGATCACGGGGGTGCCCGTCCGGAAACTGCCCCGGGGCCGGCCTGTCGGACAGGTCATAAGCCGCGGGGGCGACTTGCTCGACCTGATCCGGGCCGTGGAATGAAAAACCGCCGGTCTATCCGGCGGCTTGTGCCAAAGTTGGGTCCTCTAGGATTCCGCTAATCGGTAGCGGAGGGATACGGCTGTTTTGAAGCGTTTGTGCTCAATCATGAACTCCAGGGTATTCCGGATGGTCTCTGAGAGCGGGCGGACCCTATAGCCAAGTTCAGTCCTGGCCTTTTCGTTGGAAAAGCGGTGGGGGCAACTCATGGTGAAGAGGGAATAACGGGTGAGGACAGGAGTCTTGCCCATTTTTTTCGACCACCATTCCGCAAAGGGGGCTGCCAGCTTGGCCAGCCAAAGCGGCGCCGTGTTTTTAAATTCCCTTCTGCCTGTCATAGCCGCCGCCTGATTCATAATCTCAAGTACACTGACATTGTGGCCGGTCAGGTTGTAGCTCTGCCCCGCCCGGCCCATCCGGGCGGCGGCGATCAGGCCATCGGCGACATCATTGACATCGACAAAGTTATAGGAGCCCTGGATCATGGCGGGCAACTTGCGGTCGACAAGTTTTTCAAAGAGGCGGGTGAAGTTGCCATCCAGGTAATCGTTGGGCCCCAGGATGCCGGAAGGTTGCACAATTAAAGCGTCAAGGCCTTCCCTGGCGGCATCCAGTACCAGCTGGGAGGCCTGGGCCTTGGACTTGGCGTAGTCCCCGTAGACCAGTTGGGGGTCATAATGATCGATCTCCAGGATCTCCTGATCGAAGTCTTCGGGCAGGGGGAGGGTGTGGATAGTCCCACAGTATAAAAAACGCTTGGCCTTATATTTCTTTGCGGCCTCCAACATATGGCGGGTTCCCCCTACGTTGATAGCGTAAACCCGGGGCCCGGCCTTGGCGTAGATGGTGATCAGGCTGGCAAGGTGGAGTACATAAATCTCCTTACCGCCCAGCCCCGTGAAGAGGGGCTCCAGGCTGGCAGGGTCAGTGACATCACCTGAGACGACTTCCGCGCTCAGGCCCTCCAGTGCCTTCGGGCGCTCCTTCTCCAAAATGAAGGCGCGGACCTCCTCGCCCCGCGACAGCAGTTTTCGAATGACTGTGTTGCCCAGATGGCCTGAAGCCCCGGTTACCAGCCAAATTCTATCTTTTTCTCTTGTCATATTCGATTCTCCGTAGCCGTCCAGGCTGGATAAGGGATGAAGCGGACACCCCAACATGACCTAGCATAGCAAAATACAAGAAAAAGATTTCTTCCCGCCTGTGAAAACTTTTAAACGACACTGTGTCATTTTGCCTTCCTCTTTTCCATCAGAGCCAGACCTTGTAGCGCTTGATAAAGAAGTGTTTGGCGACCGAAACCAGGACCATATAGCCGGCGACGACCAGGCCCAGGAAGACGAAGAAGAGCCAGTTCAGCGGGGCCAGGTTGAGAAGGCCTGCCAGGGGGGAGAAGGGGAGGGCGGTCAGGGCCGCGATGCCCAGGAGGGTGAGGAGCATGACGGGCAGGGAGGCGCGTGATTCGATGAAGGGGATCTTGGGGGTCCGGATCATATGGATGACCAGGGTCTGGGTCCACATGGAGATGACCATCCAACCGGCCTGGAAGAAGGCGATGAAGAGGGCAATCTGGGCCGGGTCGGTCAGCTGGCCGAAGGGGGCGCCGACGAGGGCGGGGCCGATCACGAAATAGAGGACCAGGTAGGACAGGATATCGAAGAGGGAAGAGGTGGGGCCGATCCAGACCATGAAACGGCTGACCGAGGCCGCGTCCCAGGTCCTGGGCTTCTTCAGGTAATCCAGGTCCACATTGTCCCAGGGAAGTGAGGCGCAGGAGATGTCATAGATAAGGTTCAGGATCAGGATCTGGATGGCCGTCATAGGGAGGAAGGGAAGGAAGGCGGCGGCGATCAGCATGGAGAAGACGTTCCCGAAGTTGGAGGAGGCCGTCATCTTGATGTACTTGATCATATTGGCGTAGGTCCGCCTGCCCTCAATGATACCCTGTTCCAGTACCATGAGATCCTTTTCCAGCAGGATGACATCGGAGGATTCCTTGGCAATATCGACACCGGTGTCGACCGAGATGCCCACATCGGCATCCTGGAGGGCGGTGACATCATTGATCCCATCCCCCAGGTAACCGACACTGTGGCCATTTTGACGGAGGAGCTTGACAATACGCGATTTCTGGAGGGGGGCCAGCCGGGCCAGGACTGTGGTGCTCTCAGCCGCCCGGGTCAGTTCCTCATCATCCATGCCTTCAATGTCATCACCTGTCAGGATATGCTCGACGTTCAAACCCACCATCTGGCAGATGGCGCGGGATACTTTTTCATTGTCCCCGGTCAGGACCTTGACTTCGACTCCATAATCCTGGAGGGCGGCGATGGCGGTCTTGGTTGACAGTTTGGGAGGATCCAGGAAGGCCAGATAGCCGATCAGGACCATGTCAGTCTCATCCACCACACTGAACAAGCCCACGGGCGAGGGATTGGTCTTTTGAGCGATCAGGAGGACCCGAAGACCCTTTTCATTATATTCATCGACGTCCTGGCGGACCCGCCGGATGACCTCCCCGTCCAGGGGCACGACCCGGTCATGATCCGTTTGGGCATAGGAGCAGACATCCAGCATCTCCTCCAGGGCCCCCTTGGTTATCATCTGGGTCTTGCCTGTTCTGTCCCGGACCACAACGCTCATACGGCGGCGCTCAAAGTCGAAGGGGATCTCGTCGACTTTCTCATAGCGGTCCCGCAAGCGGCCAAGACTGTCCGAAGCCTTGTTTTCCTCTTCGTGGGTCTTTTCAACGATAGCCTCGTCCATAAGGTTCCGAAGGCCCGTCTGGAAATAGGAATTCAGGTAGGCGTGCCTCAGAACCCGCGGATTTTCCTCCCCGGTCAGATCCAGGTGGTACTCAAGGGCTACCCGGTCCTGGGTGATGGTACCGGTCTTGTCGGTACAGAGAATGTCGATGGAGCCGAGATTTTGGATGGCGTTCAGGTTCTTGATGATGACCTTCTGCTTCGACATATGGACAGCGCCCTTGGCCAGGCTGGCCGTCACGATCATAGGGAGCATCTCAGGGGTGAGGCCGACAGCCAGTGAAATGGCCAGGAGCCCGGCCTGGAGCCAATTACCCTTGGTCAGACCCGAGATCAGGAAGACAACGGGCACCATGACCAGCATGAAGCGGATGAGGACAGCCGAGACGTGGTTGACCCCCCGCTCAAAGGAAGTGGGTTCCGGTTTTTCTTTCAGGCTCTTGGCGATTTGGCCGAAAACCGTATCCTGACCAGTTGCCAGGACGATACCGGTCCCACTGCCGGAGATCACGTTGGTTCCCATGAAGGCCAGGTTCGGGTAGTCGAGGACATGACTGGAGTCAAGGTCGGAGGCTTCTGCCAGCTTCTCGACATGGGCCGACTCGCCAGTCAAGGTGCTTTCACTCAGGAAGAGGTCCTTGGCGGCCAGGATCCTCATATCGGCCGGTATCATATCGCCGGCAGCCAGCTGGACGATATCGCCGACGACGGCCTCCTCCATGACCCGTTCTTGCTCGCCGTCCTCCTGACGGATGATAGCGGCCGTATTGACGATCATGTTGGTCAATTTCTCAGCGGCGTTACCGGATCGCATCTCCTGGACGAAGCGGAGGGCCCCCGAAATCAAGACCATGGCGCTGATGAGCAAGACCGTGACATAGCTCCTGTCTTGGGGGGCGGCAAAGGCGATATCAGTCAAAACCGAGATGGCGGCAAGAACAATCAGGATCAAGGTGAAGGGGTTGATGAAGGCGCTGAAAAGTTGTTCAAGGAAGGTCATTTTCTGTCCGTGGATGACCACATTGTCGCCGTAGAGGGCCCGACTCCTGGTGACTTCAGTTTC
Organism: uncultured Mageeibacillus sp.; assembly: GCA_964486135.1. GTDB lineage: Bacteria > Bacillota > Clostridia > Saccharofermentanales > DTU023 > UBA4923. The sequence goes on along the minus strand of CAZAKT010000009.1, from coordinate 36,253 downwards.
CCCAAGGCCGGTAAGCCGGCTATTGAGCTCTTTCAGGACTTCATCCGGACTCAAGCGCGCGCAATCACGCAGTCGTTTTTGGACGACGGCGGGCAGTTCCGCCGGCCGGTTCAGGGCCGTCCGTGTCAAAAGTTCCTTTGTCCTTACGTGTGATTTCTCCGCCATCCGCCCACTCTCTTCCTTATAATTCAGGGGATTTCATTGTACGTGAATAGGGAAGACCCCGCAAAACCTGGCGGGGCGTGGCCGATTATGAGACAATGCGGTCAGGGAACCAATCAGATGAGCTCCCCGCGGGCCCATCCTGCCAGAAGGAGTCCAGGCCATGTCCTATTCAGACCGAATGCAGCGAAACCATCTCTATAGCGTGCTCTTGTCCCCTCGCGGCGCCCCCCGTATGGTTGACCAGGGCAGGCAGATTTCCCAGCAGTTCCTCTCTCCCTTCGATTCACTCATCGGCCTGATCGGCGACAGCGGGTCTGGCAAGAGCATCCTCCTGAAGGGCATGTTTCCAGGACTTGAACTGACCAATGATGACGAGGGGGTCAATGTGCGGCCCCTGCCGCTTATGCATCAGGATGACATGGGCTTTTTCACCCCTCATACCTATCATGTCGATATCCGCTTCGAGCTGGCCTTCCACCAGGCCCACGAACTCGCCCAGGCCATCCGGCAGGCCCTGGAGCGGGGCAAGCGGGTCATCGTTGAACATTTCGACCTGATCTATGACCAGCTGGGTATGAACGCCCACCTGCTGATCGGGATAGGTGAGGAAATCATCGTGACCCGACCGTCCGTATTCGGACCCGAACCCAAGGATATCAAGGACGTGGTCTTCAGCTCTATCTACAGCCGGCGGATGGCGCATACGGCCGAGGACCTGGTCGAACACTGCCTGGTCGACCGCCGGGTTCACCACTTTGATCACTTTGATGTCAGATCCGGCTTCATTCTCTCCTTTCACGACCGGCCGGAACTGGATTTAAGGGAGTTGGAGCAGGACGTCAAGGCCCTCATCGAACGTGACCTTCCAATCTCCTACCACGATGCGACCCATGTGCTGATCGGCGACCAGCGCCACTACTGCACCGGCCCCCGCATGCATGTTCAGTCAACCGGTATGATCAAAAACTTCCAGCTCTACCAGGAATTTCTGATCCATCCCATCACCAAGGATTCGCAGATCCTGGGCCTGGTCAACATTCCCTCCGATTACAGGCTCTCCGACCTGAACTCCTTGCGCCTGATGACCTTCCCTGTTCCAGAAAAACTTGGGGTCTAGCGGAGGAGGCCAACGTGCGCCCGCTACTCGACTATGCCGCCATAGTCAGCCGGCCTGTCGGACTTGAAGAGCTTCTTGCCGCCCGGGAAACCCGGGCCCTTCGACAAAGGGAACTGGGTGGGAGGTCAGACTGCCCGGTCATATCCCTGACCCTCAATCTGCCTGGACCCGTAAAGCGTACCCCCCTGTCCAGTTTTTTCTTCGACCGTGAATTGGCCCGGCTCAAGTTGTTCCTGGAAGGTCTGGGGGCTGTCGTGGAGGAGGAGTGGGTCAGGCATGAAGCTTCGGGGGATGAGGCGGTTATAGCTGTCAAGGGCCTTTCAGTGGGAGGGCTGAAGGCACTGGCCTTGGAGCTGGAGGGGCGGACAGAGGCCACGCGGCTCCTGGATATGGACGTGCTGGACAGGAAGGGCCAGGCCGTGAGCCGGGCCGCAACAGGCTTGCCCCCGAGACCCTGCCTCCTATGCGATCAAGCCGCTGTCCTCTGTTCCGCTGGACGTGTCCACCCCTTGGAAGAGGTCAGGGAGAGGGTGGAGGAGCTCCTTTTTACCTACGCGGGGGAGGCACTGGCTGAGGAGATCACCGGTCTGGCTGCCGAGGCTTCCGCCTTCGAACTTATGGTTGCCCCAAAACCAGGTCTGGTCACGCCTTCCAGTTCGGGTTCCCATGATGATATGGATCGCTTCACCTTCATCCGAAGCCAGGCCTCCCTGATACATTACTATCGCCGGTCCTTTCTGCTGGCCTGGGAAGCCGACCCTGGCCTGCATGTAAAAACAGTCCGGCTCCGCCACTTGGGCCTGGAAGCTGAGGGGGCCATGGAGGCGGCAACGGGCGGTGTCAATACGCACCGGGGTTGGATCTATTGCTCAGGCATCCTGCTCCTGGCAGCGGGGGAATACTTGTCAAGGGTTTTTACCCCGCCTGGACCAGGTGACCCCTTTGCTTTTTTACCAGGCCGGACAGCTGAGATCGCCCGATCGCTGGAAGAGGGTCTGCGAAAGACAGCCCACTTCCAGATCCTGGACCGGCGTTTGAATGCCAGTCCCGATCCGGAAGGTGTCCGGGAGGAGGCCTTGCGGGGATTCCCCTGTCTTTTTGACCTGGGCCTGCCCGTCCTCAGTCAGGCACTGAAAGCCGGTGATGATGAGAATACGGCGGGTCAGCGGGCCCTGCTGGCTCTCTTGGCCGAGCTATCTGACAGTACTCTTCAAAGAAGGGCTGGCAGGAAACGGGCGGAAGTCATCCGTAAACTGATAAGGGACAGCTTGGGGGGAGGGGGGCTTGTGGCGGCGGCCTGCGCCCTTCCGGCTACCGGGCTTCATCAGTTAATGGAGGACTTGTCCAGTCGTTTTGCCGGAGAGGGATTGAGTTGTGGAGGGGCCGCGGACCTGCTTGCCGGGAGTCGGTTTATGGAAGGACTTGGCAGATTGTCTGTTACGGATCTGTAACAGAGCTTTCGTTGAACCCCTGGGAAGCCGGTGCTATAATGTCGGAAAGCCGGACTTGGATCGGGCGTTTACTGGTATGGGAAGGTAGTCGTTAATGTCATTGGAAAACCCTCTCGGAGGAGAAGAGTTGGATCAAACGGACCAACCGGTCAAGCCTGTCAGCCGAAGCCGGCCGAAGGTGAGGAAGCGCAAACGCGTTACCGCAGGTGCAAGGGGAAGGTTACTTTTTTATGGACTTCCCGTCATCGCCCTCGTCCTGATTGTGACCGTCTTTGTCATTAAAATCGCTTCTACCGAACAAGTATCCGTCCCCCTCCTGGACTCCGAGGCACTCGGGGAACAGGAAGGCCTGATCGACCGCGACCACCCAATTCCCATTCCCACCGAGGAGGACCTGGAGGAGGGCCCCGAGATCGTCGTGATTCCCGAAGCGGATTACCTGATGACGCTGGGGGAATCCGATGCTTTGGTCGGCGAGGGCCTGGACCCATCTTCAGAGGTCCTGGATAGCCTGACCCGGCTCTTCGTCATTGAGAACTCGACAAAGATCCACATGGAACCGGAGGAGGCGGCCGAAGTCCTGGCCAAGGCTCTATTGAACGAATGGCTCATTCAACTCGAGGAAAAGGATGAATGGGTATTTGTTCGAAATGCGGCAGGCATAGAGGGCTATGTGAAGGCTGCCAGTGTCAGCGAGGAGCCTGTCTTCGTCCCCCTGGCGGGTGGGACTTACTATGTCCAGAACCGTCAGGTCTATGTGCGCCAAGGTCCGGGGACCAACCACTCCATCGAGGGATTCGGCCTGCGGGGTATGAGTTTGACGGTCCTGGAAGCGGGTGAGGACTGGTCCAGGATCAGGACGGAACACGGCCTTACCGGCTATATGCTCAACGAATTGTTCGGCCCGGTCAAGCCCGAGAATGAGATTACAGAGCTTGAAAGCGGCCGCTATATGTATATCGATACGGAAGAGGCCAACTTGCGTGAGTCGCCCTCAACCGATGCCGAGATCATCGGTGCGGCCTTCATGGATGACCGCGTCTATCAAATTTCCGACAATGGCGGCTGGTCCAAGATAAGGACAGAGGCTGGGGTTGTCTCCTATGTCTTCAACCACCTGCTCAGGGAAAAGCCGCCTGCCAACCCCTTTGTAAAAACCAACCGGAGCCTTTACGTTGATACCGGGTCGGTCAATGTCCGCAGTTCACCGACAACGGACGCCTCCGTCATAGAAAATATCAAACGGGACCAGAAGGTCACGGAGCTTGAGGCCAATGACACCTGGTCGAAAGTCAAGTTGGAGAGCGGAAAGATCGGTTTTATCCGGAGCGATCTGCTGACCCATATCACGCCGCCCCCAGCAGGCTTTGAGCGGGCGACAGGGGCTGTTTACGTGACGACAGGGGCGGCCAATATCCGTTCCCAGCCGAATACCAGCAGTTCGATCGTGACCGTGGTCCGCTACCGGGATAAGCTGACCAAGAAGGCAGTGGGTTCCGCCTGGACCATGATACAGACCTCCTCGGGCCAGTCGGGCTATATTTCAAATGATCTGATTTCAACCAAGCAACCGGCCGCGGCTACAAGCGGGAGTAGCGGAAGTAGTAGCAGCTCCTCAGGCGGCAGCAGCTCCGGCGGCAGCTCAAGCGCCGGTTCGAGCAGTGGCAACGCCGACTCCCGGCAAAGGGTGGTTGATATCGCCAGGTCAGCCCTGGGAACCCCCTACCGTTTGAGCGGGAAGAACATGAAGGCCTTTGACTGCTCAGGCCTGGTCAAATATACCTATGAGGCCATCGGCTACAAGAATATTCCGCACGGCTCCGACGCGCAGGCCAGGCAACTCGGGACCCGGGTTTCCTTCTCCGGGCGCGATTTTTCCAACCTCCTGCCCGGCGACCTGATCTTCTTCAGTCGGGGCTCCGGCTTCCACCATGTCGGTATCTATATCGGCAACAATCAGATGATTCACGCGGTTAGCGGTCGTGGCGTTGTAGTGGATAATCTTTTGACCTACCCGCTGGCGGCCAGGGTCAACCGGGTTCTCAACTGACCGGCAGGGATACTTATGAACTGTAAATGGACGCGGCGGTCGGTTGCGTCCATTTTCAAATAAGAAGATGAGCGTATTGACTTGGACCAGGAGATAAAGATGGAAAGGCCGTTGATATCGGTCGTCATCCCTTTTTATAACGAATCGGGCCAGCCTGGAAGGACACTCCAGGCAGTCTCGGACGTGCTTGTCTCCAAGGGGGTGGATTATGAACTCCTGGCGGTCGATGACGGGTCCCAGGACGGGACCTGGGAAGAGCTCCTGACCCTGGCTGAGGCGGACGGCCATCTCAGACTGATCCGATTCTCCAGGAATTTTGGCAAGGAGGCGGCCCTGTGCGCGGGTCTGGACAAGGCTTCCGGGGACGCCGTCATTGTCATGGACGGCGATATGCAACATCCCCCCCGTTACCTGCCGGCCATGATCGACCTTTGGCAGGAAGGCTACCTGGTGGTGGAGGGTGTAAAGACGGGACGGGGGAAGGAATCCTTCCTTTCCCGGATGGCTGCCGGCTCTTTCTACAGGCTTTTCCGTTATCTGTCAGGGGTTCAGCTGAAGAATGCCTCTGATTTCAAACTCCTGGACCGCCAGGTCGTCGATTACTGGAAGACAATCCCGGAAAAGGATACTTTTTTCCGTGCCCTGTCCGCTTGGATGGGCTTCAAAAGGATCAGCTTCCCCTTCGAGGTTGAGGCTCGGACCGGGGGAAAGAGCAAATGGGGCTTTCGGAAACTGGTCCGTCTTTCGGTCAATGCCCTGACAGGCTTCTCATCCCGGCCCCTGCTCCTGATCAACAGTGTGGGAACCTTCTTCCTCCTGGCCTTTTTAGTCCTGGCCATCCAAACCCTGGTCAAGTATTTTCTTGGAAAGGCGGCGACGGGTTTCACGACTGTCATCCTACTCCAACTCCTGATCGGCAGTCTTATCCTGATCAGCCTGGGCTTGATCGGTGTCTATATTGACAGTCTCTTCCGCGAAGTCAAGGCGCGGCCGCGTTATTTTATCGCTGAAACCTATGGCGAGCCGCCCGAGAAGGACCAGGATCACTCCCATGGCGGTATCCGGATCTGATTCCCGGGTCGCCCGCTTCCTGCGTCTGGCTACGGCGGAAGGAGCCGTCGACTTCCATCTTCATTCCAGCTATTCGGATGGCGCCCAAACGCCTGAGGAGCTGGTTGAGGAAGCTCTGGAAAAGGGCCTGCGGGCCTTTTCATTGACGGATCACGACAGCCTGGCAGGCATCCCGGCCATCCGCGAAGCCCTGGCGGAAGTCCCCCCGGCAAGCAGGCCTGACTTTGTACCCGGCGTCGAATGCAGTGCCCGTTACCAAGATCGTGAGGTGCATGTGCTCGGCTATTTTGAGGAGGATCAGCCCAGGCAGATGATGGCCTATCTGGAGAAGCTGGCCTCAGACAGGCAGCGGCGAAACCGGGCTATGATTAAAAAGTTGAGGGATCTCGGTTATAAAATTGATTATGACGATCTCTATCGGCATGCCCACTCGCGCTCCATGGTTGGACGCGCCCATATGGCGCTTTGGTTGGTTGAGGAGGCGGGTTTCGCTTCGGTCGAAGAGGCCTTCAAAGAGCTTTTGAATGAAGGACGGCCGGCTTTTGTATATCGGGAACGCCGCCTGGTCGCTGAAGTGGTCCAGATTATCAGGGAATCGGGTGGGATTGCTGTCCTGGCCCATCCACAGCAGTATGGTTGGTGTAAGGAGGGGGCCGGGGTCGACCTCCTCACCCATTTCAAGAATTTTCAGCAGGCAGGAATCCTGGGTATCGAATGTTTTCACGGTCAAGCCACCGCTTTGGAATCGCACCTCATGCAAAAGACGGCCCGGGAGCTGGGGATGTTCTGTACAGCGGGCTCCGACAGTCATGGGAGGGAAGACCAGCATGCCTCCATGTACCAAGGCTAGCTGCGGGATCTCCCTGGGTCAGATTGAAGGCCTGTCCATCCGGAATTGAAGACGAAATAGGCAAAATGTCAACTGCATTCTTCTGGTAGAAACGTTACATTTAATGGGGCGCGCCTTGACGCGTAAAATATTGTAAGATAGCAGGGCCGGCCGTTATCTGCGGCCCATCATACTCGAAAAGGGGTTTGGCATGATCATTTACGACAAGAAGACTATCGATGACGTGGAAGTAAAGGGCAAACGCGTCTTGTTGCGGGCCGAGTTCAATGTTCCCCTCGATAAAAAAACCAATGAAATTTCGGACGATCGCCGGATAAGGGCGGCTCTGCCAACCATCCGGTCGCTGGTGGACAGGGGGTCCCGGCTGATCATTGTCTCGCACCTGGGTCGGCCCAAGGGATTTGATCCGGCCTTCTCCTTGAAACCTGTTGCTGACCGGCTGTCGGACCTGCTGGGTAAGCCGGTGATCCTGGCCGATGACGTGATAGGGGATGACGCCTTGGCCAAGGCATCGGCCCTTGGAGATGGCGAGATCCTTCTTCTGGAAAACGTTCGTTTCCATAAGGAGGAGACTAAGAATAAGCCGGCCTTTGCCCGAAAACTTGCCAATCTGGCTGAACTTTATGCCAGTGATGCCTTTGGTGTCGTCCACAGGGCACACGCGTCCACGGCAGGGGTCGCCTCTTTTCTCCCTGGCGTGGCCGGCTATACCATCAACCGGGAGCTGGAGATGCTGGGCAGGGCTGTAAGCGATCCGAAAAGACCTTTGACGGCAATCCTGGGTGGTTCCAAGGTATCCGACAAGATCGGCGTCATCAAGAATCTGATCGACAACGTGGACAATCTCCTGATTGGCGGGGGTATGGCCTACACCTTCCAGGCGGCCAAGGGCTGGCCGGTGGGTAGCTCGATCTGTGAAAGGGACAAGCTGGACCTGGCCCGGGAGCTTATGGCCCTGGCCGAAGAAAAAGGGGTCAAGCTTATGCTTCCTGTTGATACCACCGTCTCCGACAGGTACGCGGAAGACGCCACGCCGGTTATCGTCCCTTCCAACCAGATACCCGACGATATGATGGGCATGGGTATTGGCCCTGAGACGGCCAAAAAATATGGTGAAATCGCTGCGGCTTCCGGCACGGTTGTCTGGAACGGTCCTGTCGATGTCTTCGAGTTTGAGGCCTTCAGCCGGTCAACCCGGACCCTGGCCAAGGCCATAGCTGAATCGGAGGTTATTTCCATTATTGGGGGAGGTGACTCGGCGGCGGCCGTCGAACAAATGGGCTTTGCCGACAAAATGACCCATATTTCCACCGGCGGTGGCGCCTCGCTTGAGTTTTTGGAAGGCAAGGTGCTGCCGGGCATCGATTGTCTGCTTGACCGGGATCCACGTGCCCGGGTAGTGGCCGGCAATTGGAAGATGAATTACGGTGTTCCCGCCGAAGCGACGGCCTTCCTGGATCAACTGAAGGCACTGGTCGCCCAGACGGCTGCCAAGGTAATTGCCGCTGTTCCGAATACGGTACTTGAGGCCGCCTTGGCAAACTGTGAAGGGTCGCCGGTCCGCATCGCGGCGCAGAATGGCTATTCAATCGATGAGGGCGCCTACACGGGTGAAGTATCCATGAAGATGCTGGCGGAAATGCATGTGCCCTATGTGCTTATCGGCCATTCAGAACGCCGGGCCTATGCCGGGGAAAGTGATGAGATGGTCAACGCCAAGTTGAAAGCCGCGCTGGCCTGGGGCATACGGCCTATTGTCTGTTGTGGGGAGACCAGGGAGCAGCGGGTGGCCGGGGAGACGGAAGCCTTGCTCAAGAGGCAAATCGGGGCAGCTTTTGAAGGGATCGGGGAGAGGTCACTTTGCCAGATCCTGGTCGCCTACGAACCTGTCTGGGCCATCGGGACGGGCGAAACGGCTACGGAAGAGCAGGCGGAGGAAGCCTGCGCCTATATCCGCCGCCTCCTGGAGGACCTTTACGGGGAAGCGGCCGACTTGATCAAAATCCTTTACGGGGGTTCGATCAAGGCTGAAAACGCAGCGGGCCTATTCGCCCAAGCGCATGTCGACGGTGGCCTTGTCGGAGGCGCCTCCCTCAAAGCAGAAGAATTCGGCCTAATCGCCGAGGGGTAACTTATGACAGAAAAACCCAATGGCCCGGTCGCCCTCTTGATACTTGACGGCTGGGGTATTTCGGAAAAAGAGGAGGGCAATGCGGTCCTGGCGGCCAGGACCCCTTGCCTGGACAGCCTGTCGGATAAATGGCCCTGTTCAGTCATTCAGACGAGTGGGGGCCAGGTTGGGCTCCCGGATGGCCAGATGGGGAACTCGGAAGTCGGTCACACCAATATAGGGGCAGGCCGGATTGTCTACCAGGACCTGCTCAGGATCAGCAGGGCCATCGAAGAGGGTTCTTTCTTTGACAACCAGGCACTCCTATGGGCCATGCGCCGGGCGGCTGATCGGCAGGCCACCCTCCATTTGGCCGGCCTCCTTTCGGACGGTGGTGTCCACAGCCACCTGACCCATCTGCTGGCCCTGGTGGATATGGCCAAGAAAAACGGTGTCCAGAAGCTTGCCATCCACGCCTTCTTTGATGGAAGGGATACCGCGCCTGAAGCGGGCGCAGGCTATTTGGAAACACTCCTGGCCCATCTGGAGAAGAGCGGGATCGGACAGGTGGCGACCCTGTCTGGCCGCTATTACGCCATGGATCGTGACAATCGCTGGGACCGGGTGGAGAAAGCCTACCGTGCCCTGACGGCCGAAGGTTTTGAAGGGGAAAGGGCCACCGATCCTGTCGCTGCTGTCAAGGCTTCCTATGCGCGCGGCGTGACTGATGAGTTTATTGTCCCGGTCCTGATCACCAGACCGGACGGATCCCCTGTCGCCCCTGTCAAAGCGGGTGACAGCTTCATCTTCTTCAATTTCAGGCCTGACCGGGCGCGTGAATTGACCCGGGCCTTCTGTGAACCCGGTTTTGACCGCTTCCCGGTCGCCAAGTCCCCTCTTGGTCTTTCCTACGTGGGCATGGCCGAATACAGCGCCGACTTTGACTCCTTTGACGATTATCGCACCGCCTATCCGCCTGAACGATTGACGGGCATCCTGGGAGAAGTGGTGTCGGAGGCCGGTCTGACCCAGCTCAGGATCGCTGAGACGGAGAAATATGCCCATGTGACTTTTTTCCTCAATGGGGGACGGGAAGAGCCTTTTGCCGGTGAGGAAAGGATCCTGGTTCCCTCGCCTGCCGTCGCCACCTATGATCTCCAGCCGGAGATGAGCGCGCCGGAGGTGACGGACCGCTTGCTGGAGGCCCTGGCCGACCGCCAGCCCGACGTGATCATCCTGAACTTCGCCAACGGTGACATGATTGGCCATACAGGGATTTTTGCCGCAGCCGTCAAGGCCCTGGAAACGGTTGATGACTGCTTGTCCCGGATTGTCCCCGCGATTCTGGAGCGGGGCGGGGTCGCCCTGATCACCGCGGACCACGGCAATCTGGAGGAGATGGTGGATCCAGGCAGGGGAGGACCCTTTACCGCCCATACAATCAATCCGGTCAAGCTGATCGGCGCGGGACTGGCAAGCGGTTCCCTGGAGGATGGAAAACTGGCGGATCTGGCGCCCACCATACTGGATATTCTGGGACTGGAAGCGCCGGAAGAAATGACAGGACACTCGCTCTGGAAGCGGTAGACGCTGGATCAGAGGGGATGTGCCTTCGTGATATACTGATTTGGCCGGGCCTCTTTGCCCACTAAAAACAGGGAGAAAAAAATGCCAAAAAACAAAACTTTTGTGACGATGGATGGGAACACTGCCGCGGCTTACGCGTCATATGCCTTTACGGAAGTGGCCGGTATTTATCCGATTACGCCCTCATCCGGTATGGCGGACAGCGTTGACCAATGGTCACAGCAGGGCCGCAAAAATGTCTTCGGGCAAAGTGTCCAAGTGATTGAGATGCAGTCGGAGGGAGGCGCCGCGGGTCTTGTCCACGGTTCGCTTGCGACAGGGGCCTTGACAACAACCTATACGGCCTCACAGGGCCTGCTTCTTATGGTCCCCAATATGTACAAGATGGCGGGGGAATTGTTGCCGGCCGTCTTCCATGTTACCGCCCGTTCCATCGCCGGCCATGCCCTGTCGATCTTCGGCGACCACGGTGACGTCATGGCAGCCCGCCAGACAGGTTTTGCCATCCTGGCCTCGCATGGGGTCCAGTCGGCCATGGATCTGGGGGTTGTAGCGCATTTGTCAGCCATCAAGGGCAGTGTGCCCTTCGTCCACTTTTTCGATGGTTTCAGGACTTCGCATGAAATCCAGAAGGTCGAACAGCTGGACTATGCCGATCTGGCGGACCTGGTCGATATGGAGGCAGTCAATGCCTTCAGGAAGAGGGGGCTTACCCCCAACGACCCCTGTCTCCGCGGTTCGGCCCAGAATCCCGACATCTTTTTCCAGATGAAGGAGGCGCCCAACAAATACTATCTCGAGCTCCCCCAAGTGGTTGAGCATTATATGGAAGAGATAGGCAAGCTGACGGGACGTGTCTATAAACCTTTTGTCTACTATGGGGATCCTGAGGCTGAAGAAATCATTATCTGCATGGGATCGGTTTACGACACAATTTGTGAAACCGTTGACTACCTCAACTGCCAGGGCAGGAAGACGGGGGTCATCCACGTCCACCTCTTCAGGCCCTTCTGCTCAGACCGCCTCCTCTCGGCCATCCCGGAGACGGTGAGGCGGATCGCCGTCCTGGACCGCTCCAAGGAGCCGGGAGCCCAGGGTGAGGCCCTTTACCTTGACGTGGTCTCGACCGTTTCCTGTGCCAACCGGCCGGTAACCGTGTCGGGGGGCCGGTATGGATTGGGCTCCAAAGACACCACCCCCTCCCAGATCAATGCCGTCTTTGACATGCTGGCGGCAGGCAACACCAAGCCTGAGTTCACGATCGGCATCACCGATGACGTGACCGAACTTTCACTGCCTGTCACTGAATCACTCCAGGTGTCTCCGGAAGGTACCTTCGCGGCCCGCTTCTGGGGTCTGGGATCCGACGGGACGGTCGGTGCCAACCAGAACTCGATCAAGATCATCGGTGACAATACGCCTATGTACGCCCAGGCCTATTTCTCCTATGACTCAAAGAAATCGGGTGGTGTCACCATCTCAGACCTCCGTTTTGGCAATTCGCCGATCCGGGCGCCCTATCTGGTTGAGAAGGCTGACTTCGTTGCCTGCCACAACCAGGCCTATCTCGATAAGTACGATATGCTCAAGGTCCTGAAAAAGGGTGGCTCTTTCCTGCTCAACACGACCAGAAGCGAAGAGGAGCTGGATGAATTCCTGCCCGGACAGGTCAAGCGTTTCCTGGCCGAAAACGACATCAAGCTCTATATCATCGATGCCGTGGATATCGCCCAGAAATTGGGCCTGGGAACCCGGATTAACACCATCTGCCAGGCGGCCTTTTTCAAGATCAGCGAGGTCATCCCGGTAGACGAGGCTGTCAAGCATATGAAAGAGGCCATCTCCCGTTCCTACGGTGATCAGGGAGAAGATGTGGTCCGCATGAACAACAGCGCTATTGACGCCGGCATCGAGCAGATCAAAGAGGTTGAGGTTCCGGCCGCCTGGCGTGACGCTGTGGACAGGCCGGTCAAGATGCTTGAGGCGCCGGCCTTCGTCCTCAACATCGCCCAGGTCATGAACCGGCAGGAAGGCGACAGCCTCCCCGTATCCGCCTTCATGGACCATGTGGATGGCAGTCTGCCGCAATCGACTTCACAGTATGAGAAGCGCGGCATCGCTGTCAATGTGCCCCGCTGGATCCCGGACAACTGCATCCAATGCAACCAGTGTGCCTATGTCTGTCCCCACGCCGTTATCCGGCCCTTCCTCCTGACCGGGGAGGAGGCGGACACCGCGCCCGATAGCTTCAAGACGGTCCAGGGTATGCGGCCTTACGATCAGTACCAGTTCAGGATCCAGATTTCTGCGCTTGACTGCACGGGCTGTGGTTCCTGCGCCCAGGTCTGCCCTGCCAAGGAGAAGGCCCTGGTTATGGAACCGCTTGAGGAACATCTGCTGGAAGCTGATCATTGGAAGTTTGCCCAGGGCCTTTCGAGGAAGCCGAATCCCCTGAACAAGATGACTGTCAAGGGCAGCCAGTTCGAGCGGCCCCTGCTTGAGTTCTCAGGCGCCTGCGCCGGCTGTGGCGAGACGCCCTATGTCCGCCTGGCAACCCAGCTTTTTGGTGATCGCATGATGATCGCCAACGCAACGGGTTGCTCCTCCATCTGGGGAGGTTCGGCCCCCTCCATGCCCTATTGTGTCAATGAGGACGGTTTTGGTCCCTCCTGGGCCAACTCCCTCTTTGAGGACAATGCCGAATACGGGCTTGGCATGCATCTTGGCGTCAAGCAGCTCCGAGACCGGGTCACAGACTATGTCAGGAAGCTGGCTGAAGTCGGGGATATCCCGGGAGCGCTCAGTGAGTCGATCGCCAGCTGGCTCGAAAAGAAGGACGAGAAGGACGGGGCGCGTGGCGTCGCCGCCCGATTCATCCTGGACCTTGGCGAAGCGGAGCTTTCCGGCGAGGCAGCCGGGCTCCGTGACAGGATCCTTGAGCTCAAGGATTATCTGATGCTTCGTTCCACCTGGATCATCGGTGGCGACGGCTGGGCCTACGATATCGGCTATGGCGGGCTGGACCATGTCCTTGCCTCCGGTGAGGATGTCAACGTACTCGTGCTTGATACGGAAGTCTATTCAAACACGGGAGGACAGGCCTCCAAGGCCACCCAGCTCGGCGCCGTCGCGCAATTTGCTGCAGGCGGCAAGGCCTTGAAGAAAAAGGATCTGGGCCTTATGGCCATGACCTATGGCTACGTCTATGTCGCTCAGATTTCCATGGGGGCCAGCCAGGCGCAGACTCTTCGCGCCTTGCGCGAGGCTGAGGCTTGGGACGGGCCGTCAATTGTCATTGCCTACGCCCCCTGTATCAACCATGGTATTCGTGGCGGCATGGCCCTGTCACAGGAGCGGGAGAAGGACGCGGTAGAGACCGGTTACTGGCATCTCTGGCGTTACAATCCGGCCGTCCTGGCAGAAGACCCGGAGAAGAATCCTTTCAGCTTGGACTCGAAGGCGCCGACACGCGACTATACCGATTTCCTGAGGCAGGAAGTCCGCTATACCTCCCTCTTCAAGAAGTATCCGGAAGAGGAGGTCGAGGCAATCTTTGCCCGCGCCCGGGAGGCAGCCGAGGAGCGCTACAAGTCCTATCTCAGGCTGGCGGATCCCAAATAAGATAAGAGAAGCTATTCCAAAATAATCGGGGAGGAAGACCTGCGGGTCTTCCTCCCCCCATCAGGGACGATACGCGGCTTTGCACTTACTGGCAGACAAGCCGCGTGATTTGTTAGTATTATAAGTACAAAAGTCAGGAAAAACGGGGAAGGGGAGCTCACGGTGCGTATAAAAGACGGGCGTTCGATTATGTTCAGTGATACACCGGTACCTGACCTGTTTATCCACGATTTTATGCCGAAACTGAGCGGAAACGCGGTCAAATGCTATCTCTTCCTCAACAGCGTTTTCCATAACGGCAGCCGTGACGCGACCCGGGCCGACCTGGCGGACAGGCTGGGCATTTCGGAGGAGGCTGTCGATGAATCCCTGCTCGAACTCCAGGGTCTGCGGCTTATCACGGTCGGCCATGACGACATTGCCATCAGTGATCTGAAAGTCCTGGAGTTGCAAAAACGCTACCGGCCCATCACTTCCTCGCAGCCCAGTGAAATCGCGAAACGGGAGAACCTGAGCCAGGAGCGTGAGAAGATGGTCAACTTGATCAAGATGACCTTTTTCCAGGGGATTATGACCTTTATGTGGTATGACCAGATCGACCGCTGGTTTGAAGCCTATGGGTTCGAGCCCGAAGTGGTCTACGCCCTCTTCCAGGAAGCTGCCAACAACAACCGGCTCGACGGCCCCGGCTACGCCATGAGGATCGCCGAGGACTGGTCAGCAGCCGGCATTAAGACCTACGATCAGCTTTCTGTCTATTACTCGCGTTTTCTCGAAAAAAACAGGATCAAGGCCTATGTAGGCAAGAAGCTTCGCCGGTCCCTGACCGAATACGATCTTAAGGATATCGACAGCTGGGTTGACGAATACGGTTACGGCCAGGATGTGATTGACGAAGCCCTCTCCAAGACAAGGGGAGCGTCAAAGCCGACGATACGCTTCGTGAGTGCCGTCCTGAAAGGCTGGTATGAGCAGGGCCTCAAGACCCTGGAGGAGGTCCGCGACCACGAGAAGGACCGGGCCGCCAGGATCAGCCGAACCGTGAAGGCGGGGACTGGTTATCGTGACAACCGCGATAACTTCTCCCAGGAGCCAGGGTCCGGGAGCGTGGAGGCCAGGGAATATGACACCCGGATGCCCCGCCTTGACCGGGCCGGGTCCGGGGATGAGCCCGATTCATGAGAAGCCTGACACAGAAAATCAACGATCATGTGATCCGTATCTATGAAGGTCGCAGGTACAGGGCCCACGCCTTGCGGGATCAGGAGGTCCAATCCCTTTACCGCCAGCACCCGGAGCTGGAATCTCTCGACAAGGAACTTGTAACTGCCGGCTTTGGCCGGCTCCAGGCCAGGCTGGATCCGGAAGGCTCCCTTATGGAGCCTGATTCTTTCAGCGAAATTGAAAATAAACGGGCGGTTTATCTCGAAGACCATGGTATCGAGGAGGGTTACGATCTGCCCCGTTACACCTGCCGTTCCTGCCAGGACACGGGCCGGATAGACGGCGAGTGGTGCTTGTGCAGGAGGCAGATCGTCCAGAAAATCCTGCCCGCCTACCTGCCCGACAGGATGTCGGAGCAGGCTGTCTTCGCCAATTTCAACCTCAACCTCTTTGACAATAAGTCTTCGGGGGCAAAGGACGGCCGGACCGTGCGTGAGGTCATGGCCGACAACCTCCAAATGGCCCAGCTCTACACGGGCCACTTCGACCGGGTCCGGGATCGGAATCTCTTTTTTTCCGGGGCGCCCGGAACGGGCAAGACCTTCCTTATGCAGTGCCTGGGCCACAAGCTCTTGGATGAGGACCGGCCGGTCATCTACATCACGGCCCCCAATCTCTTCGACCTGATAACCCGCTATAAGCGTCAGCAGGCTTCCTTCCGCCCTGACCCCGACCTGCTTGAGGAAGCCGGGATGCTCTACAGGGCCCTCCACAGCTGGGATCTCCTTTTACTGGACGATCTGGGGACGGAACCGGCGACTCAGGACACCTACGCGCAATTCATCATGCTCCTGGATACCAGGCAAAACCGCGGCCTGGCGACAGTGATAGCCTCCAATCTTTCTACGCCTGATTTTTCAAAACAGTATGACAGCCGGGTGGCCAGCCGCCTGAGAGGAAATTTCCTTATCTATGAGTTCCCCGGCCAGGACCTGCGTCTGCGCGAAAAACACGGCTTTTAATGAGGGAAGGCATGCGGACGGGGGTCGATATCATTTCGGTCAAGAGGATCGAGCAGGTCCTGGAAGGACAGGGAGATCGCTTTCTCGACCGGATCTTTACCCGGGAAGAGCAGGCGATCTGCGGGTCTGATGTCCGGCGGCTGGCTGGCCGCTTCGCGGCCAAAGAGGCAGTTGCCAAGGCCCTGGGCACCGGTATCGGCCGTCAGGGAATCGCCTTTTCTGAAATCGAAGTCTGTCGGGATGATTGGGGGGCGCCGCAGGTCATACTTCGTGGAGCGGCCAGGAAGCGCTTCGAGGCCCTGGGCGGCCGACTGATCACCCTCAGCCTGTCTCATGAAAATGACTATGCCCTGGCATTTTGTGTTTTGCTGACAGGTGAGGAGGGGGAGGTAGCGGCGTATGACGGCTGACAAAGACCAAGGGCAGGACAGGCAGTCAGTCAAGCCGGAAGTTGACAAGATCGAGATCAAGCGGGGGATTGTCCCGGATGAGGCTCCCGGGCCACCGCCCGATTCGATTTCCGATCAAAGGGGCCGGCCTGTCTACCTGACTAGGATCAAACGGCGGATCCCCCCCTGGCTGATCGCCGTCATCGTATTTGCCACCTTGCTGGCAGGCTTGTTCCTTGTCGTCCCCCTCCTGGTGGAAAACAGTCTCGACCCTGATCCTGATCCGTCTTTGGAAACGCCAGTTCCCCAGGAAACGGGAGACCTGATCCAGCGTCAGGATCTGGCTGTGGTCAAGGTCTCTTCGGCCCCCTTGCTGGCGGAACCGGACCGGAAAAGCATCCGGATCGCGGAAGCCCTCTTCAATGAGCAGGTTACCCTGCTGGACACCCGTTATCGGGAATACGTCCTGGTCCAGCTGGAGGATGGCGTGGAGGGTTATATCCGACGTGACCAGCTGTCAGCCGACAAACGTTCCCTCTCGCCGGAGAACAAGGTCGCCAAGTTACTTGTCCGCGAACCCAGCAAGCGCATCATGAGCCATGCCAGACAGGGTTCCTTGCTGGTCGAGGCCCCCATGGGCTCGATCTTCTATGCCGATTACAGAAACGGCGACCTCTTGCGGGTCACCTTGCCCGATGGGGAGTCCGGCTGGGTCAACAGTTCAGGAGTCCTGCTCCTCCCCCCCTTGTCATCAATACCCCTGGAAGACAATGCCAGTCAACTCCTGGTAGCCACCCTCCTGGCTTTTTATGACAGCCCTCTGGTTCCCGGTGGGGCGACGACGGAGGGGATCAGTCCGGCCGGGGCCCTTTATGTATCGGGCCTGCTGAATGGATACAGTCTTTCGCGGGATCCCTACGCCCTCCTCGACCTGGGACTAGCGATCGAAGCTGGGGATCTGGAGGCTTTGGCAGAACTGGAGGAGGGTGACGTCATCTTCTTTCATGCCCCTTCCGACCCGGACCTGATCCAATCGATCGCCGTCCTGGTTTCCGACGGCCAGCTCCTCCTCAATTTGCCCAACAAGTCAACACTTCGCCTGATTGATCTCGCCTCATCCGAAACAGCCGGACTGGCGGAAAGGATTATGGCTATCCGGCGATTCACCCCGGGTGCCTGACGCCTCTACCAGGCAGAAGCTTTGTTATAATGGGCGGCAGGCTTATTAGGCGGTTATAGATGGAAAAAACAGATTGTCATGTGCTCTTTATCGATTCTTGTATCCGCGGTTCTGAATCCCGGACCCGCCAGCTGGCAGAGTCTTTTCTCGAAGGCCTGGAGGAAGCCGGTGGTTTTTCCGTGGACCGCCTGACCTTGATGGAGGAGCCCCTGGTCCCCCTGACAGGTGATTTCTTCAGACAGCGTGAGCGGCTTCTGGAGGCGGGTGACCTGGATCATCCGCGCTTCCGTTACGCCCATCAATTCGCCAGGGCCGGGCGTATCCTTGTCGCCGCCCCCTTCTGGGATCTGAGTGTTCCGGCCCTCTTGAAGATCTATATTGAAAACATCAGTGTCCAGGGCATTACCTTTGACATAGATGCGGTCAAAGGTCTTATCTACGGGATCTGTCAGGCGGAAAAGCTCTGTTTTCTGACGACACGGGGCGGGGCCTATGAGGGTTCCCCACTTGAGACAGGTATACCTTTCATGAGGAATCTGACCGCCTTCTTCGGTATCGAGGGCTTCGATTCAGTCGCCGTTGATGCGCTCGATCTCCTGTTTGAACCACCTGAGACCCTTTTGGCCCGGGGTATGGAGGAGGCGAGGCAACTGGCGCGGGTTTGGTGACCGGCCCGCTGTAAGTGTTTGACAGCCGCAAGCGGCTGTGCTACTATACTTCTGCTTGTCAGACGCGGGGGGTCTTTTTTTTTGCTCTGACAAAACGTCTGACTTGATTGATTGGGAGGTACCCCTATGGCGAAACCTGGCGCTCGTGAACGTCTTACGCTGGCCTGCTCCGAATGCAAACAGCGGAATTATGACACGAAAAAAAATAAGATGAATACGCCTGATAAACTTGAATTGAGCAAGTTTTGCAAGTTCTGCAACAAACACACAATCCACCGCGAAACAAAATAGGCGGGCAATTCACGGGAGTGATGACATGGCGGAAAAAACGAAAATGAAGGTAGCGGACAAGCGCTCCAGGAAGCCGGCTAAAAAGGCCAAGGCTTCTTCCGGTTCGCGTATAAAGAAGTGGTTCACCAATATCATCACCGAACTGAAACGGGTTATATGGCCGGACAGGAAGAAACTGAGGCAGAGCACGGTGACTGTCCTGCTTATCATTGCTATCTCAGTTGTAATTATCCTGGTCTTCGATACCTTGATTACCTTCATCATGCGCACGACCGGAATCTACTCCACCAAGGACACACAGGAGGAAGCCCTCGTTGAGCCGGTGGACGGCATAAACGCGACTGGCTGGCGGGACGAATCCGGGCAGGCACTGCTTGTCGCCCAAGGTGTCCGCATTTCCTTTGAGGGATAAGGCATGAGTGAAAGGTCCGACAATCAGGAGGCGCTCTGGTACGTCATCCACACCTATTCCGGCTATGAGAACCGTGTAAAGGCGACGCTGGATCTTATCATCGAAAATCGTGGTCTCCAGGAAATGATCCAGGAGGTCCTGGTTCCGACGGAGACGGTGATTGAGATCAAGGATGGCAAGCGCCGGAATGTCGAGCGGAAAATATACCCCGGCTATGTCCTGGTCAAGATGATCCTGACAGATGAGATCTGGTATATCGTTCGCAATACGCGCGGCGTGACAGGTTTTGTCGGCCCGTCAAGCACCAATCCCGTCCCCCTTACTGACGATGAACTCGGACTTATGGGCCTGGACGAAGAGTGGGAACCCGTCATGGACTACGGCATCGGGGACGATGTCCGCGTCATAAACGGTCCGCTCGAAGGTTTCGACGGCAGGGTGGAAGAGATCAATCTCGACAAGAAAAAGGTGACGGTGCTGGTTTCAATGTTCGGACGGGAGACGCCCGTGGAATTGGAACTGACACAGGTCATGAAACAAGATTAGGTGACTGGACAGCCCAGGGGCTGTCTTTAGCGCATATAAAACGGCCCTCGGGCCGAAGAAAAAGAAATGGGAGGTGGCTGAATGGCAAAGCCAGTAACCGCATACGTAAAGCTTCAGATTCCTGCGGGCCAGGCAACGCCGGCGCCGCCGGTTGGACCAGCTCTTGGACAACATGGGCTTAATATTGCCCAGTTTGTCAGAGAATTCAATGAGCGAACACAAAAAGACATCGGTCTTATCATCCCCGTAGTTATTACGGTGTACCAGGACCGGAGCTATACGTTCGTCACGAAAACTCCACCGGCCGCCGTGCTCTTGAAGAAAGCCTGCAATTTGGACAAGGCATCGGGGACACCTGATAAGGAGAAGGTCGCAACCGTCTCCTGGTCCGAGTGTAAACGCATCGCTGAGATCAAGATGGAGGACACCAATGCCGCCGACATCGATGCCGGCGCCCGCATGGTGGCAGGGACCGCCCGGAGTATGGGCATTGTAGTCGATTACGACAGTTAGGAGGGACCGGCATGAAACGTGGTAAACGCTATTTGGAAGCTGCGAAACTCGTCGATCCCCATGAGATTTACGAACCGCAGGAGGCCATGGGCCTGGTTGTGCAAGGCGCGACAGCGAAATTCGATGAGACGGTCGAAATCCATTTGAAGATGGGGGTTGACTCGCGGCGGGCAGATCAACAGATCCGGGGCACCGTCGTGCTCCCACACGGGACGGGTAAAGAATCCCGTATTGTTGTCTTCGCAAAGGGTCCAGCTGCTGAAGAGGCCAAGGAGGCCGGCGCTGATTTTGTCGGCGCGGAGGAACTGGCCGAAAAAATCGAAAAAGAAGGTTGGCTCGATTTTGATGTCGCCATCGCGACGCCCGATATGATGGCCGTTGTTGGCCGTCTTGGACGGGTCCTCGGTCCGCGGGGCCTCATGCCCAACCCCAAGTCAGGGACAGTTACCCCGGATGTGGGGCGGGCAGTCAGTGAGGCCAAGGCCGGTAGAATTGAGTACAGGCTTGAAAAACAGAACATCATCCACTGCGCCATCGGCAAGGCGTCTTTTGGCGAGGACAAGCTCCTTGATAATTATGACGCGCTTCTGGACGCGGTTATCCGCGCCAAGCCTGCTGCCGCGAAAGGCCAGTACATCCAGCGCTGTACCTTGACCAGCACCATGGGACCCGGAATCCGGACCGCCCCCAAGCTGTCAAAGTAGGCGCCGTCCGGCCGCCGGCCGGGCAGAAAATTAAATAGAATACCTACGACGCCGAAGAAAGCAGGAATCCCGATCCAGGGATATAAACAGGTCAAGCTGTCCCGCCGAGGTGGAAGGACGAACTCCAAGCACGCCCCTCTGCCTTTCGCGGAGGGGTGTTTATATTATGAAAAAGGAGGAAGTGTCGCATGCCCAGTAAAAAAAGACTGGAAATGAAAAAGAAGCAGGTTGATGCGCTTGCCAAGGAATTGGAAAAGGCGGAATCGATTGTGCTCACAGATTACAAGGGCTTGACCGTAGAGCAGGATACCGAGATGCGGGCGGAATTCCGCCGCCAGGGACTGGCCTACAAGGTAGTCAAAAATTCGATTACAGAGCGGGCCTTCGCGAAACTCGGCATCGAGGGACTCGGTGAAACCCTGATCGGGCCGACGGCCCTGGCCTACAGCACGGAAGATGTGGTGTTGGCGCCCAGGCTGATCCGTCAGCATACCGAGAAATTCAGGAAGATGAGCATCAAGGGCGGCGTGATCGGGACGGAAGTTTATCCGCTTGACAAGATCATGGCCCTGTCTCGTATTGAATCCCGCGAGAGCCTCTATGGCCAGCTCTTGTTCATGATGATGTATCCGCTGACCGCCTTTGCGCAGGTTACCGCGCAGATCGCGGAAAAGGCTGCAGAGGCAGCCGGTGAACCCACGGAAGAAGTGGAAGCAAAGGAAGAAGTCAAGCAGGAGGAAGCGGCTCCCGAGCCGGCTGAAGCTGCTGAGGCGGAGACAGTAACCGAAGAAGAAAAAGAAGAAGAAATAGGGGTGGCTGAGGAATCCCCGACTTCAAAAGAGGAGGAAATTACCAATGGATAACGAAAAACTTGCCGGCATTCTGGATGCCGTGAAAAATCTGACAATTCTCGAACTCAATGAACTGGTCAAGGCCATGGAGGAAGAGTTTGGTGTCTCCGCCGCTGCCATGGCAGTCGCGGCCCCGGCAGGGGCTGGCAATAATGCCGGCGGTGCCGCGGAGGTCGAGAAGACGGAATTTGATGTCATCCTGACCAATGCGGGCCAGGCCAAGATTGCCGTCATCAAGGTCGTGCGTGAGCTCACGGGACTCGGGCTGAAGGAAGCCAAGGCCCTGGTAGATGAAGCTCCCAAGCCGATCAGGGAAAAGATCAGCAAGGACGATGCCGAGGATGCGGCCAAGGTGCTCAGGGAAGCCGGGGCCGAGGTCGAAATCGAGTAGGCGGGAATATTTTTCAAGTCCTGAAAAGGGGCTGTCCTGAAACACTAAGAGTGTTCAGGGACAGCCCCTTTTCTTGATTTAAGCGAAAGTGCCCGGTTTAAAGGGCGCCTTGCCGATTGTTCATAAACAGGGTCTTGGCTTTACGCTGGTCCGCCTCGCCCTGCTTGGGCGTGACCTGATAATGATTTTCAAATTCGTGGACAAATCGATTGACCCTTTTCAGGATTTGTCTGCGGGCGATGATGCCTTTGAAGACGCCATCGCGATCCGTGACGCAAAGAAAATTCGCGTTGACCAGGGGGCGGAGGATGTCCTCCAGGGGTGAGTCGGTGAAAACAAGGGCGACATCCTTCTCCATAACATTCTTGACTTTTTTTACCTCCAGCTGATCCCAGTGGTAATTGTCGTCGCCCAGGATCCCGTTAAAAATCGCGGGCATGCCGATGATACCGGCCAGGCGCGAAGAATCATCTAAAACGGGAACTGAGGTATAGCCGACACTGGAGAGGAGTAACATGGCGTGCATGAGGGTATTTTCTGTGCGGACCGTCGCGCAATGCGCCGCTTCGATCATGAGGGGGTCATCCCCCTGCAACAGAAACGGGCCGATGTGTTTTCCTATCATTCAGGAACCTCCCTTTCTTGCTTACTACAGAATACCTTAAAGCTGGGCGATAATCTCAAACAAATTGTGAACAATGTCAGGTCCTCTCCACTTCCGTCCTTATTCCTGAGGGAGGGCAGCCCGCTGGATGACTGCTATACTAGGATAATCTTCTAGAGGATCGTGCGGAATGTCTACACAGTTCAGAAATTACATTGTCAAGGGCGCAAGACTCATTTTTCTCTTGATTGGCCTGGCTGCCTTGGCAGCTGGCCTGTGGATGGCCCTCTCCAAGCGGGTCATTGTCAGGGCCTATTTTGTGTCAGCGCTGACAGCCTTCCTGTCCATGCAGATCTTGCGTTTGCCCGATTTTCTTATACGGAAGGATTACATGCTGGTCCCGGTTGGCCTTGAAATTCTCTTCACTCTCTTTGTCCTCAGTTCGGTCCTCCTGGGTAGCCTCTTCAACTTTTACCAGCGTTTCCCCTGGTGGGATACCCTGCATCATTTTGTTTCCGGCGCCCTCTTGGGCACGGTCGGACTCCTTTTGTTCATGTCCATGACCCGTGACCAGAATACCCGGAATCAGGTCAATCCTCTTGCCATCGCCTTGTTCGCCTTCTGTTTTTCGATCAGCTGCAGTGTCCTTTGGGAAATCTATGAATTTACGGGCGACTCTTTATTCGGAATGAATATGCAAGGCTGGCAGGTCGGAATCCCTGGCGGGGAGCCCCTGAATCCGGACAGATTATCCAACCGCTCAAACCCCGGCCTGATTGACACCATGAAGGATTTGATCGCGGGCAGCCTCGGCGCCCTGGCATCCGTCGGCCTTGCCTTTCCCTTCATCAAGCGGAGGAGCGCCTTTGAAAGGACCGGACTTACGACAGAAGATCTCTCCAGACAACTGCAGGAAAGCCTTCCTGCTGGACGGCCGGAGCCGGACTGTGATAAACTCCAATGAATCGATGCAAGCGGAGGAGCTGTCAGCCATGACCGACAAAAAAGACATTGAACAGGAAGAGGAGGGGAGAGTAGATCCTCCCTGTTCGTCCTGTGACCAGGAATTGCCCGCCTGTGGTGCTTGTGGTAAGCGGGAAAAGGCGGGGACCTGGTGGTATATCATCGCCCTCCTTGTTATCCTGATACTGGCGCTTGTGTTTAAACGGCCGGGAGGCACGTGAGGGCTCCCCTGGTGACCGGTCCGGTCACCTTTTTTTGCCCAGAGACCAATCGAAGGCGCGAGGCGCCGCCCCGGGAGTGATAGACTGTTCAAGGCAGGGGGCCTTCGGGGGCCTTGAGAGGCCAGTTTGGAAGAACCACAAGCAATGGAGAGGTCATTGACAGCAGAATCCTTTAAAGACAGACATATACTTGACGGTCCCGTCACACCGGTACTTTTTGCCGTCGCGGTTCCCCTCATGGTCAATAACCTGATCAACTCCCTTTACAATCTGGCGGATGGACTTTGGGTGGCCCAGCTTTCCCTGCTCGAGTTCGCTGCTACCAGTTTCGTCTGGCCTCCCCACTACCTGTTCGTCTCGCTCGGCATAGGAGTCGCCATCGCGGGGACAGCCCTTATCTCGCAACTGATCGGGGCCGATGAGAAAGCCCGGGCCGAGTCTTACGCAACCCACATATTTGTCCTCTGTTCTGGCCTTGGGCTAGTCTTTTCGTTTGCGGGCTACTTTCTTGCCCCCTCCATCGTCAGCTGGATGGGAGGCCGGGGCGAACTTGGACACCATGCCTCCATCTACCTCAGCGTACTCATGGCGGGATTCATTTTTGAGATGGTCTATTTGGCTTATTTTGCCATCCTGGGCGCCCAGGGCAAGACCAAGGTAACGACCCTGATAAGCGCGGGCGCGGCCCTCTTGAACGTGGTCCTGGACCCTTTCTTCATTTTTGACCGGATCCCCCTCCTGGGTGTTCGCGGCTTGGGCATGGGCATCGCGGGCGCCGCGCTGGCGACTGTGCTTTCGCAGGTCGTCCGGGTCATCCTTGGGGCCTACGCCATCTATTCGCCGCATAACAAGATCAGGTTGCGCCTTCGTAAGGTTCGCCTGTCCTGGGGACAATTTGCCGAGCTGGCCCGCAGGGGTTTCCCCACTGCCCTGGGGCAGGGGAGCGCAGCTCTCGGCTTCACCCTTGTCAATGGCGTGATTGCCGCCTATGGCGACGCCACCATCGCCGCCTATGCGGCAGTCAACCGGATTGCCAGCTTCGTTATGCAACCGACAGGGGGGATCGGGGGCTCCTTGACGGCCATTGTCGGACAGAATATTGGGGCCAGACAGATCGACAGGGTCAAGGAGTTCAACCGGACGGCCTTCCGTTATGTCACCTTCATGGCGGTTGGTGGCAGCCTCCTCTTATGGTTTTCGCGTTATCCTGCCCTCTCCCTCTTTATCCGGGAGGTCGGGCCCGAGGCGGATCTGGTCTGGAAGATGGCCCTGCAATATATGGTCTTCAATGTCTTCATGACCCCGCTTATGGGTTATTTTGACGCCTTTTCAGGAATCTTCAGCGGGGCGGGCTATCCGCGTTACTCAGCCTACATGTCCATCTTTCGGCTGTGGCTTGTCCGCCTGCCACTCATTTGGGGCTTCAAGCAGTTCACCAATCTCGGGGCCCTGGGGGTTTGGATTGCCATGCTGAGCTCAAATGCTGTTATCATAATCTTTGCCACTGTCCTTTATTTCAGGGGCAAGTGGCTTGACAGTCCCAAGATACGCCATTAGAGGGAGGGTTCCTGTGTTTTATCCGACGCTTGCCCTGGCAATAGGGGTCCAGGTTCTGCTTATCGGGGCGATCGGCGTAGCCGTCGCTTTTGTCTGGTACATTATCCTGATCGGCCTTCAGTTTTTTCGCTACGCGACAAGGCGGGCGGAAAGCACCGATCCGGCTGACATTGCCGGGGCCACCCGTGAGATGTTGGCCCGGCAGGAGGGCGCCGCCCGGGGCCGGGACAGCCTCTTTACCTTCCCTCATGAGGACTGGAAACTGGAGAGAGATGGACTGACCTTATCCGCGGTCTTCTTCCCGGCGAGAAAAGAGGCCGCCAAGTCTGGTTTTGAAGCGGGCTGTGTCGTCCTGGCCCATGGGTGGAGGGATGCGAAATTCGCGCGATCACCGGCCGCCCTCTCCTATCTGGATGCAGGTTTTTCCGTCCTCATGCCCCTCTTTCGTGGTCATGGGGCGAGCGGGGGCAAACGGATAGACCTGGGCTGTCGCTATCGGAAAGATCTTTTTGCCTGGATGGAGGAAGTCAGGAAGCTGGCCGACCAGCCGCCCGCTTTTTTTGTCCTGGACGGTCTGTCCATGGGGGCCGCCAATGTTTTGACCTTGAGCGGTGATGAGGATTTACCCAAGGACTGTGCCGCCATCCTGGCCGACTGTAGCTACAGTACCCTTATTGAGGAGGGCAGATGGTCGATGAGTAAAATGAGCCCCCTCCTTGCCCTGCCTTCCTTCCTGGTTGCCCTCATCCTCTTTCGTTTCCTTATGGGCTACAAGAGAAATGACCCCACGCCCCTGTCCCAGGTCGCCAAAGCCTCCCTCCCCATTCAGATCATCCATGGAGGGGATGATCTCTTCGTCCCGACCGCCATGGCCAAAAAACTCTTTGACGCCTGTTCCTCCGATTTGAAGGATTACTGGATCGTCGACGGCGCCAAGCATGCCATGTCGGAATGGATTGCGGGCGACCTTTACTGGGATCGGAAATTTAACTTTCTGGCAAGGGCCTTGGAAGGAGAAAGCCCTTAGTCCCGCTCAAGGTGACCGAGTGGGTGTCGGGCGTAATAGTGGAGCAGGGCACGCTCATCCTCCCATTCAAGATCGCGCTCGCCGGCCCGGTCCTCCAGATGATGGGTGAGCTCATGCTTTAATACGCGCTCGAGCTCAAGAAGAAAATCCTGGTCCGGGAGTTGACCGAAGACCCTGCGAAGGGATCCATAATAGATCACGACATAGCGGCCGAAGATGCGGTCCCGGTAATATTCGCCCAGGATATAAAGATCGTCGGCCATACGCTTGGGATGGAGCTTGGTCTCTGCCTTCAAGAGGACCCCGCCATTGAGCTCCGTGAAGATCTCCCTCGGCAGGGAATCCACCATCCGCGTCAGCGCCCCTTCTGTTTCTTTCAGCGACAGCATGCAGGCCCAGTATACACGGTGATATATAATATCTTTGTTATGTAATCGAACCGCAATTGTATTTGACGCTGCCAGACGCGCGTGATAGCTTTTAGAAAGAAGATTTCAGCTGTCTCGAAGGCTGTTTAAGGCCCGTCAATACCGTGTTCCCCGGGAGCACCCTGACTTGGGAGGTTTCACAATGAATTGGCACAGCAGGAGGGAAAGGAAGCAGGCGCGCCTGGAAGGCGCCTCGCCCTTTGTCGACCATAAACGGATTGACAGGGACAGGATTGTTCCCGCCCTGGAAGCCCTCTTACGGCCGGGGGACCGTCTGATCGTCGAAGGGGATAACCAGAAGCAGGCAACTTTTCTTGCCAAGGCCCTGACCGGTGTGGATCCCAAAAAAATAAGGGATCTGACCATGATTATTCCTGCCATCTCCCGGGACGAGCACCTGGATGTCTTTGAAAAGGGAATCGCCAGTGAGATAAATTTTGCCTACGCCGGGGTACAAAGCGTCCGCTTGGCAGATATGCTGGCGGAAGGCAAACTAAAAATCGGATCGATTCACACCTATCTTGAGTTGTATTCCCGACTCTTTGTTGACCTTATTCCCGATATCTGTCTGGTAGCGGCTGACAAGGCTGATCCGGACGGCAATCTCTATACCGGTTACAGCACGGAGGACACGCCTACCCTGGTTGAGGCCGCCGCCTTCCATCAGGGGCTCGTTATCGTCCAGGTGAACCAACTGGTCGAAAGAGGCGGCCTGCCCCGGGTTGATATCCCGGGTGACTGGGTCGATCTCCTGGTTCAGTCGGACGAGCCCTTTCAGATGGAGGCGCTTTTTACCCGTGATCCGGCCAAGCTCCGGGACCAGCATATCCTCATGGCCATGATGACCATCAAGGGGATTTATGCCCGGCATGGCGTCATTTCCCTCAACCACGGCATAGGCAACAACAGCGCCGCCATCGAGCTGCTTCTGCCTACCTACGGTGAGGAATTGGGCTTGAGGGGGAAGCTCTGCAGGCATTGGGTCCTGAATCCCCATCCGACCATGATTCCAGCCATCGAAAGCGGCTGGGTGGAGAGCATGTACGCCTTCGGCGGCGAAAAGGGTATGGAGCGCTATACCCGGGCCCGCTCGGACATTTTCCCTACGGGACCGGATGGTAGCCTGCGGTCAAACCGGGCCCTGGCGCAACTGGCGGGCCTTTATGGCGTCGACCTCTTTTTGGGCGCCACACTCCAGATGGATTATCTGGCCAATTCCTCGACGGTGACCAGCGGCCGCCTGACCGGCTTCGGAGGCGCGCCCAATATGGGCCACAATACGCTCGGCCGCCGACACGCTTCGCCGGCTTGGACGGCAATGATGCCCAAGCCGGGTAATTCTCTTATCGGTGGCAGGAAACTGGTCGTCCAGATGCTGGCAAGCCAGGGGCGTTTCGGCTACAACTTCGTTCCCGAACTTGACGCGGTCAAGATTGGACGGGCGGCCGGCTTCGACGCGGCCCCTGTCATGATCTATGGGGAGGACGTGACGCACGTGGTCACGGAACAGGGCATCGCCTACCTCTACCTTGCCGGGAGTGAGGAGGAGAGAAGAAGCATGCTCGGAGCGGTCGCCCAGGCTAGCCCGCTTGGGGAGTACGCGGACAAGGCCAGGCTTGAAAGCTTGAGGAAAGAGGGAAAGGTGGCCCTGCCGGAGGACCTTGGCATTGATCCGGTCAAGGCTGGCCGGGACCGACTGGCGGCGGGTTCCTTGGAAGATCTGGTTGAGTGGTCGGGAGGCCTCTACGATATTCCCGAAAACTTTCGATAATATTCGATAATTAAGGAAGCTAGAAACGATAAGGAGGATGAATCCTTGCTGACTGAAAAACAAGATGAGCTGGTGGCAATGAAGGAGTCGCTTTACAAGGGCGGCGGTGACAAGGCGGTCGAAAGCCAGCACAAGCGTGGAAAGATGACGGCCCGTGAGCGCATCCAGGCCCTCCTTGATGAAGATAGTTTTGTCGAGACGGGCCTCTTCGTTAAACACCGTTCCACGCAGTTTGGTATGGATGAAAGAGAGGCGCCGGGCGACGGTGTCGTCACCGGCTATGGCACCCTGGATGGGCGCCTGGTCTGTGTCGCTGCCCAGGATTTTACCGTAATCGGGGGATCACTGGGCGAAATGCATGCGGACAAGATTGTAAAGACCCAGGAAATGGCCATGAAGGTCGGCTGTCCCATGATCGCCATAAACGATTCGGGTGGCGCCAGGATCCAGGAGGGTGTTGATTCACTGGCCGGCTATGGCCGGATCTTCTATTGCAATACCAAGGCGTCCGGGGTCGTGCCTCAGCTCTCCGTCATCATGGGGCCCTGCGCCGGAGGCGCAGTCTATTCTCCTGCCCTGACCGACTTCGTCTTTATGGTCGATGACACGAGCGAAATGTATATCACGGGCCCCCAGGTCATCAAGGCCGTGACGGGCGAGCAGGTATCGTCCCAGGCACTGGGCGGGGCCATGACCCACAACAGTGTCAGCGGGGTCGCCCACTTCAGGGCGGGGAATGAAGAGGAGTGTTTTTCTCAAATCAGACAGCTTCTGAGCTATCTGCCCCAGAATAATATGGAAAAGCCGGAATCCTCCGCTTGTGATGAGGATGCCAATCGCCTGGTCGAGTCTTTCAACAGCCTTATCCCGGCCGATCCCCGGACCCCCTACGATATGAAGGAGCTGATTTACGGTCTTGCGGATGGGGGGGGCTTTTTTGAGGTCCAGCCCTATTTTGCCCGGAATATGATCACGGGCTTCATCCGACTCGACGGGGAGAGTGTCGGCGTCATCGCCAACCAGCCCCGTTTCCTGGCGGGGGTGCTGGATATCGACGCGTCAGACAAGGCATCGCGCTTCATCCGCTTCTGTGATGCTTTTAATATCCCCCTGCTGACCCTGGTCGATGTTCCGGGCTTCCTGCCCGGTACCCAGCAGGAGTACGGTGGGATCATCAGGCACGGGGCTAAACTCCTCTATGCCTATTCCGAGGCCACGGTCCCCAAGGTGACGGTGATCGTCCGCAAGGCCTATGGAGGTGCCTATATCGGCATGTGTTCCAAACATATGGGCGGTGATATTGTGCTTGGCTGGCCCACGGCCGAGATCGCCGTCATGGGGGCGGAGGGAGCGGCCAACATCATTTTTTCCCGTGAGATCAAGGCTGCCGGGGATCCGGACGCCAAGCGACAGGAAAAAATTGACGAGTACTCTGCCAGCATGATGAATCCCTATATCGCGGCGGCCCGGGGCTATCTTGATGATGTGATCCTGCCCGAAGAAACACGGCAGCGCCTGATTTCATCCTATGATGCCCTCCGTGGAAAACGGGAGGCGGTCCCTCCCAAAAAACACGGGAACATCCCGCTTTAAGGAGGCCGTCCATGGATTTCCAGAATATGACCTTTGGTAGCGGCCTGCTTGTTTCCGCTTTTTGCATGCTGATCGTCTTTACCGTCCTGGTCTGCATTGCCTATCTTGTCGATATTACGGCCTTCCTGGCCAATAGGAAGGCCAAGAAGCTTGAGAAGGAGCTTCCGGTCCTGCCCGTCAACCCGGACCCGGAGACGGAAGAAGTTGACAGCAAGCTGGTTGCCGTGGCAATGGCGGCTCTCTCTGCCTATAGCGGAAGCGATACCCGCTTCATCATCAGAAAAATAGATCGCCAGAAGGCGCCGCTTTCCGACTGGGAAGCCGCGGGCCTGCGGGACTCGGTCCGGCGCCCGACTTAGAAAGGGAACGTAAATCCAATGAGTATCAAGACATTCAGAATTGTTGTTGACGGTGTTGAACACCTGGTTGAGGTCGAGGAACTGCGCGAGGACAGGGCAGGGGAGACAGCCCGGACCCCACGTTCTGCCCCGGTCCCTGCCCCTGCCCCCAAGCCGGATTCCGTGGCCGCTCCGCCTCCGGCTGCCGCCGCCCCGGCCCCTGCCGCTGGGGGTAACCAGGTTGACGCCCCTTTGCAGGGCACTGTCCTGGAGGTCGCGGTCAAGGCGGGCGACCAGGTCAAGGCTGGCGATATACTGGTCATCATTGAAGCCATGAAGATGGAGAATGAAATTGTCGCTCCCAGGGACGGCACCGTCGGGGACACGCATGTCAATAAAGGGGATAATGTCCGGGCGGGAGATCTGCTCGTTTCTTTCCAGTAGGAGTCGCCCATGCTGAAAATCCTGATCGATTTTTTAAAAACTTCCGGTATCCTAGAGCTCTTTCGCTTCGATACGCCTCTGTTCGGGATCATGATACCCGGCAGGCTGATCATGATCGTGATCTCCTGCCTTTTCATTTATCTGGCCATCAAGAAAGGCTATGAGCCCTATCTGTTGCTCCCCATCGCCTTCGGCATGCTGCTGGCCAACCTGCCGCTGGCGGGCCTTATGGACGGGCCTCTCGGCAACCAGCCGGGTGGCCTGCTCTACTACCTCTACCAGGGGACCTCCCTGGGCATCTATCCGCCCTTGATCTTCCTTTGTATCGGAGCGGGGACCGACTTTGGACCCCTGATCGCCAATCCCAAAAGCCTCCTCTTGGGGGCGGCGGCCCAGCTGGGGATTTTTACTACTTTTCTGGGTGCCATGGCCCTTAACTTCACCCCTCAACAGTCGGCTTCGATCGGAATCATCGGTGGCGCGGACGGGCCGACGGCCCTTTTCCTGACCAGCCGGCTGGCCCCTGAACTGCTTGGGCCGATCGCCATTGCCGCCTACTCCTACATGGCCCTGGTGCCCATTATCCAGCCCCCCATCATGAAGGCGCTGACGACTCAAAAAGAGCGCGAAGTCAAGATGGAGCAGCTCCGCTATGTCAGCCAGACGGAGAAGATCCTCTTCCCGATTGTGGTTACCCTCTTTACGGTCATCCTGCTCCCCTCCGCGGCAGCCCTGATCGGAATGCTTATGCTGGGCAACCTGCTCAAGGAATCAGAACGCGTGCCACAGCTGGTAAACGCCATCCAGAACTCGCTTATGTACATCGTATCCATCCTGCTCGGACTGACTGTCGGGGCGACGGCGTCGGCGGAATCCTTCCTGACACCGGGGACGCTCATGATCGTCGGGCTCGGACTGGCGGCCTTCTCCTTCGGAACAGCCGGCGGGGTCCTCCTCGGCAAGCTCATGTACATTCTCACCAAGGGCAAGGTCAATCCCCTGATCGGGGCCGCCGGTGTATCGGCCGTGCCCATGGCTGCCCGGGTCGTTCAAAAGGAAGGTCAAAAATACAATCCGTCGAATTTCCTGCTCATGCACGCCATGGGACCCAATGTGGCCGGCGTGATCGGTTCGGCCGTAGCGGCCGGCCTCCTCTTGAGTTTCTTCGGATAGAACTCTGAGACAGGGGGCGGGTTGAAAATGAGTCAGTTTGATCTGATGGAGACAAGTGTCGCCAAGGTCCATGAGGCGATCAGGGCCGGACAATTGACCGTAAAAAAACTGCTTGAGGCCTACTTGGCCCGTATTGACACCTATGAGAAGAGAGGTCCGGCCCTCAACAGCATCATCAGGATCAATCCCAGGGCACTGGATCAGGCAGCTGAACTCGACCGGTTTTTTGAAAGGGAGGGGGAGCTGTCCGGGCCCCTGCATGGAATCCCTGTCATGCTGAAGGATAATATCGGCACCTATGATATGCCGACAACAGCAGGATCCAAGCTATTCGAGGACTTTGTCACGGGAGAGGACGCCTTTATCGTCCGGAAGCTCCGCAAGGCCGGCGCCATCATCCTGGCCAAAACCAACCTGCACGAGTTTGCCGTCTGGGGTGAAACGGTCAGCTCCCTCCTGGGCCAGACGATCAACCCCTATGATCTGACGCGGACACCGGGTGGTTCCTCGGGGGGGACCGGCGCCTCAATCGCCGCCAATTTTGGCATAATCGGTATCGGCAGCGATACCATCAATTCGATCAGGAGTCCCGCTTCGGCCAACAGTCTGGTGGGTATCCGGCCGACAGCTGGCCTGGTAGGTCGATCCGGCCTGGTCCCCTATAGCTGGACCCAGGACGCGATCGGGCCGATCTGCCGGACCGTTGAGGATTCGGTCAGGACCCTGGACGTGATCGTCGGCTACGATCCGGATGATGCCGTGACTGCCTGGAGTGTGGGCCGTCTTCCGCTTACCTATAGGGATAGTCTTCGCAGGGATGGCCTGGTGGGAAAAAGGCTGGGCGTCCTCAAGAGTTTTTTTGGGAAAGAAGCAATCAACGAGCCGGTCAACCAGGTTATGGAAACTGCCCTCCCGGTCTTCACGGCTGGTGGCGCTGTTTTGCTGCCCCTTGATGAGGCCATCGATCCCGATTGGATCGTCAGGGAAGTCAGTGTCCATCTCGATGATCTGAAGACCCATTTGAATGGCTATCTTTCAAAACTTGGTTCAAAGGCCCCAGCCCATTCCCTTGAGGAGATCCTGGAAAGCGGTCTCTACTATCCAGGGATAGAGGAAAATCTGAAAACTGCCTTGAAACTTGAGGTGGGTACAGCTGACTACAATGAGAAACGGATCCGGCAGGCAGAGCTCCGCACCCGGATTATGAAGCTCCTCGCCGACCACGGACTCGATGCCCTGGTCTTCCCCCACCAACAGCAGCTGGCCTGTAAAATAGGAGGAAGGCAGAAGCAGCGAAACGGAGCCCTCTGTTCGGTGACCGGCTTCCCCTCCCTGACGCTTCCGGCCGGTTTCGCCCCTTCTCCCGACGCCCCCCTGGGTGTGCCAGTGGGACTGGAGATTATTGGCCGTCCTTACAGCGAGCCCCTCCTGATTGAGATCGGCTACGCCTTCGAGCAGGAAGCGGGCTTCCGGTTGCCGCCCCTGTCAACCCCGGCTCTCCCGTCTAGCTTTTAAGTTGGCTGAAATAGTCGATCAAAAAATCAAAGAAGAGGCTTTCGTAATAGTTCAGGCTGGAAGCCCCCTGGCTGCTCAGGTTGATGAAGCGACGGCATTCTGGTGTCCTGATCGACAAAAGGTGGACGTGCTCGTCATTCCTGCTTTCCGGCCAGGTCAAGTCCGGTATGAAGGCGACGCCATGGCCGGAATTGACATAGCGGATCACCGTTGTCGTATTGTCTGTTTCAAAAATGATATTGGGCTCAAAACCAGCCAGCTTACAATAATAATCGGTGATCTGGCGCAAGCCCCTGGTCTTGAAGAGACTGACAAAGCCCAGCTGGGCCGCCTCGTCAAGGGAGATTTCCTGCCTCTTGCCAAAAGGACCGTCCCGGGGGACGGCCAGCCGGATTTCCTCCTCTGCGAGTACCATGGTGTATTCATCCTCAGGCCTCTTCCGGGAAGAGAAGAGTCGTAGGGGATAGTCCCCCTTATCGAGATGGGTTGAAGCGTCCAGGTGGAGGGCCCGGAACTTGGCTTGGGGGTGGCGGGCGCTGAAGGCCGTACAGATTTGGGGGAAGAGGTGGGATGCAGCCTCTACGACAATGGAGATTGTCCGGTCCATTCTTTCCTTCTTTGTGGTCATGGCCGAGGACAGGCGTCCGGACAGCTCCAGGATTTGCCTGGCGTACTCATAGAGCAAGCGGCCGTTCTCACTGACAGCGACCCCTCTGCCGGAGCGGTCGAAGAGGGGGAGTCCGAACTCGCTCTCCAGGGCTCGGATGGCACGGGTCGCGGCCGGCTGAGGTATACCCAGTTGCTCACTGGCCCGGGTGACACTGCCCAATTCGACAATATGGCAGAAGATTTTTAGTTGATGAAAAGTCATAGCCCGGCCTTCCTTTATTTGTGTCAAGGATACACCAAGTTCGGGCTTACAGGTGATCGTCAACCAAAAAGTATGCAAGGTTGACCTTTGGGAAAACAAATCTCATAATGGTCCCTATGACCAGGTCCAGGGAAACAAGTGCAAGCGTCCTGAAGTTGCTGAGGCAGACGGACAGCCGTCTGTCGGGTGAGGCCATAGCCCAGGAATTGGGCGTGAGCAGGACAGCCGTCTGGAAGGCGGTCGGTGTCTTGCGGGACCAGGGCTATCTTATTGATGCTGTGAGCAAGCGGGGCTATCGCTTGCAAAAAGAGACGGACCGTCTTTCAGCTCCGGGGATAGCAAGCGGTCTGTCCGCTTTTTGGGCCGATTTACCCGTGAGCGTCTTTGACCGGGTGACCTCTACCAATAGCCTGGCAAAGCAGGCCCTGGTGGAGGGGGAGTCCTTGCTCTATGCCGCGGCGACCCAGACTGCGGGCCGGGGAAGGCGGGGGCGGACCTTTCATTCGCCAGCCGGAACAGGCCTCTATTTCTCGGTCGCTTTTCCCTGGGAGAGGGAGGAGACACCTGTCCTCCTGACCACTATGGCGGCCGTCACGACAGCGCTTTCGCTTGAGCGCGCTTTTGGTGTCAAGTTGGGGATCAAGTGGGTCAATGACTTGTTTTTTGAGGGCCGCAAGGTCTCTGGCATTCTGACAGAAGCCATAAGCGATCTGGAAACGGGTCGGGCCGGATCGGTTGTCGTCGGCATCGGGATCAATCTGTCCACACCCCGCCAGGCCTTCCCTGAGGAATTGCGGATGACAGCCGGTTCCCTTACCGATGGAAAGGGGTTCATCAATCGGAACCTGCTCATTGCCGATATCACCAATGGGCTGGGCGACCTGATCGAAAGCCTCCCAGACCGATCCTATCTCGATGAATACAGGAAGCGTTGCTTCATCCTGGGCCGCAAGGTCAGACTGGACACGGGACAGGAGATTCTGCCTGAAGCTATTTCCGACCAGGGGGCCCTCCTTTACCGGGAGGACGGCCAGCTTCTTGAAGTCAGGTCAGGGGAGATCTCGATTACCGGTCTTTCGCATGAGTGCCCGTAAGCTGACCAGCCTTGCCCTCCTTGCCGTTCTTACTTATGTTGGCGGCTTGATCCGGATCCCGCTGGGGCCCATCCCTCTCACCTTGCAAACCCTCTTCGTCATCCTGACCGGTCTGCTCCTGGATCCCGAATCCGCCTTTTTCTCCCTGCTTCTTCATTTGCTTTTAAAGCTGGTTTTAGAGGGTCCCGCAGTGCTTGTCTCCCCCTCCTTTGGTTTTGTCATTGGCTTCATACCAGCTGCCAGCCTGCTTTCCTACCTGGCCCGGCGATTTGGCAATGACGGGGGCCGGCCCCTTATCCAGGTCCTGGCAGCTACTTGCCTGCTTTACGGGTTCGGCCTCCCCTATATGTATATGGTGCTCAAGTATTCTGCCGGATCTCAGGTGGCCTGGGACCAGGTATTTTTATCAGGGCTACTGGTCTTCCTGCCTGGTGACGCCTTGAAGGGGGCACTGGCTGTCATTCTTTCGCGCCGGCTACAAGCTTTTGTCATAAGATAAAA
>CAZAKT010000008.1:0-54275 GCA_964486135.1 uncultured Mageeibacillus sp. | reverse complement strand
GATCCTTCCCACCTTGTTAATAGCGTAGGCTCGCACATAGCAGTTGGTGGCGTCCTGTTCAATACCGAAAGAGTCTGGCACTTGTTGTCTAGAACTTGTCCAACTTTTTGTCCGCACCCCCTTATGAAGACTTTTAAATTGCAGTGCTTTGGAAGCTTCAACCCTGGCTTTTAGACATCAATACCATTGTCTCCACATGGGTTGTCCGGGGGAAGAGGTCAACTGGTTGGGCGCTTTCCAGTCGGTAGTCGTCACCCAGGAGGGACAGGTCCCGGGCCAGGGTCGACGGATTGCAACTGACGTAGATGAAGCGGTCAGGGGCAGCTTGCCTGATCGCCTCAAGGGCCCTCTGGTCAAGACCCTTTCTGGGCGGATCAACCAGGATGACATCAAAGGCTTTCATGTCAGGATCTTTCCCATAGTCCTCCAGCCAGCTTGTCGCATCTGCCTCGATGAAGCTCAGGTTGGAAAGCTCGTTGATATCCGCATTCAGGTTGGCGTCCAGGACCGCCTGGCGGTCGTTTTCCACCCCAATTATCTCAATGGCGGGCGTCAGGTCCCTGGCCGCCTGGGCCAGCTGGAGGCTGAGGGCGCCGACACCGGAATAGAGGTCAAGTACCCGGTCTCCCGCCTTTAGGTCCGCGGCCCTGATGACCTCCTTGAAGAGGAGGGAGGCCTGTAGGGGATTGATCTGGAAAAAGCTGCCGGGGGAAATCCTATAGCTGACCTGGTTGATTTCCTCCTCGATCCAGGGACTGCCCTGGATCAGCCTGTAGCGGTTTGAAAGGATCCGGTTGCCCCGGGTCTCCCTGTCATTGATCCAGACGGCCTGGAGGGTCCCCCCCTCTTCATTGGTCGTCTTCTCCAGTGTGGGTATCCAGCCGGCGATCGCCTCATCGGCCCGATCGTCGTGGACGACGAAAATGATCATGATCTGTTTGGAGGAGAAGCCGGTCCTTACAAGGAGATGGCTCAGCGTACCCGTATGGGAGCCTTCGTCATAGAGGGGAACCTGGTCCCGGCTGATAAGCGCCCGTACGGTTCTGACCAGGGCCAAGCTTATTTTATTATGGGTTTCACAATCGTCAAGATCCACCAACTCGTGGGTCCCCTGCCGGTATTGGCCGATAAGGGGCGGGTTCCCGGGAGCAAGCGCGGACTGGATGGGAAAGACGCTCTTGCCCCGGTAGTGGTAGGGATCTTCCATGCCGATAACAGGCTTGAGGAGACTGGAGTCGTCCTCGATCAGGCCCTCATGATTGAGGAAATGGCGTACGCGCCTTTCCTTCCATTGAAGTTCAGCCTCATAGGTCATAGGGCGGAGCTGACATCCCCCACAGTCTGGAAAGTAGACGCAATCACTGTTTATGCGGTCCGGGCTCGGCTTGAGAATGGATACAAGATCCAGCACCAGGTAATGTCGTTTCTCAAAAAGGAGACGGGCCAGGACCTCTTCGCCCGGCAGGGCGCCATTGACAAAACAAACCTTTCCGGCGTAAGGACTTTCCCTGTCCTGGCTCTCTTCACCTTCGTCTAGGCTTCGCAGGGCACGTACCGTGCCGACTCCCTGGCCGCGCTCGTTGAGATCACGGATCTTGATCAGGAAAAGAAAAGAACTTTCGGGCTTGTCGCTCAAGGTGATCCCCCATTAACTGCTCATCAGCTGGCAATGTCCAATCTTTATTATAATCTCAAACCAGCTTTTCTGCCTGATCTGCTTTGAAGTGGCTTTCTTTCAGGTCAGAAAGGGATGACCTGGGGCATTCCGGGTGGGGAATGGAAAAAAGAGGAGGAAGATCGCAAGAAAGGATCATTGTACAATTTTGTTGGATTGTGGTATAAAAGTAAAGACTATTTTGCATCTAGGCCGGGCAAGTATTAGTAATGGCTTTATTGGTATTACTAATTGGCTTGACTTGGGGTCGTAGTTCACTATTTTCAACTTGGGTGGTCATTCGTGAAGAGAATCATTACAGTTATATTGATTGTCATCCTCCTGTTGACGCTTGCGGTCAGCGGCGCTTTTGCCGATATCCCGGAAGAGGAGATGGAGCCGACAGCCACCTTATTGTCCAGCACAAATACGGACGATGAGGGGATTGACTGTGATGCTATGTGGGAGTCGGTCTCCCAGGAACTGGGTTCGGAAAAGCTGGATGACTGAATAAACAGATGACTGGCGCCCCTTTTGCCAGTATCCTGCCCAGGCGGTTGAGCCTGAGGCAGGTTTTTTTATTTTGGTCAATCTGAGGATCCGGCCTTGCCTTCCCTCCTGTCTGTCGCTTTTTCTCCTCTCCTCATCTTGAATAGAGCCTAGCTGGCCTGGCAATCGACTTGCCGGTCAGGATAGAATAAGTGAAATGAAAAGTTTCTATATAAAGAATGCCCTGATTTTCCAGAAGGGACAGATGGAAGCGGGAGCCCTAACGGTTCGGTCGGGCTTGATTGAGGCTGTGGGAGCCAGAAATGAGGGGGGCTTGCCGGAGATCGACGCGGGTGGAAACTACCTTATACCCGGTTTCATCGACAGCCATACCCACGGGGCCTATGGGGTGGATTGTATCCAGAGCAGGGCAGAAGACCTGTGCCGCCTGTCCCTGTCCCTGGCAGGCCGGGGTGTGACCAGTTGGCTTTGCACCCTCGCGACCGAATCCAAGGAACTTACAATCAAGGCCTTGTCCGAGGCGGCCTCTGCCCTGTCAATGGGGGGGCCGGGGGCAGAACTCCTGGGTATCCACCTGGAGGGCCCCTTCGTCTCCCAGGCCTATCGGGCTGCCTTTGAAGCGGATCAGGTCAGGGAAATCGATACCGGCCTCTTTCTGGAATACTGGGAGGCCTCCCGGGGCAATATCCGCGCCATAAGCCTGGCCCCTGAACTCCCTGGTGCCCCGGACCTGATATCCCTTTGCCTTTCCCTGGGGATCCGGGTCTCCTTGGGCCACAGTGACGCGACCTGGGAGGAAACAAGGGCTGCCTGTGAGGCGGGTGCCAGCTGCGTCACCCATCTGGGCAACGCCATGCGCCCCCTCCACCATCGGGAACCGGGGATCCTGGGGGCGGCCCTGGACAGTGACCTCTATACCGAGCTGATCTGTGACGGCCTGCACCTCCATCCTGCCTTTGTCAGGCTGGTGGAAAAATTGAAGAATCCGGAGCGCCTGATTGCGATCACAGACTCTATGATGGCGGCCGGCTTGGCTGATGGCGATTACCGGCTGGGCAGCCAAACCGTCAAGGTGAGGGAAGGCCAGGCCCGCCTGGAGGGGGGAAAGTTGGCGGGAAGCACGCTGACCATGGATCAGGCACTGCGAAATCTCCTGGAGTTTACGGGCGGGAGCCTTGCAAGCTTGATCCCTTGCTTTTCAACTCACGCAGCCAACTGGCTGGGGCTCCAGGAGAGGAAGGGGGCCATCGCGCCCGGCCTGGATGCGGATCTTGTCATAATGGATCAGGACTTTGGGATCTGTCGCGTTTTTTGCCGGGGTGAAGAAATTGCCCTGGCAGATGCGGCAGATGAAGAGGGCGGTTAAGGAGCTGTGGCCGGGAAGATTAAAACAGGAGGGAGCCGGGGCAGCCTGGACAAGTCCTGTCTTATGATTGCCGGCTCCGGCGACCTGGCCCTTCCCGTCACAGATCTCCTGGCGGCGGCCGGTATTGGCTCCTTTGTCTTTTTGACCCCGCTGTCGGACGCCTCCTCAAAGCAGACGGATCGATTGGTCGAGGCGGTCCAGGGAAGTGGTAGCGGGGCGGCCATCCGACTGATCCAGCATCCGGGGTTTGACAAGCTCTCCCGTCTCTTTCCCCAGGAAGTCGATTTTGTCCTTGACTGTGCCACAGAGCCCGGCGGACATCTGGCACTTGAATCAGCCTGCCGGGCCCTAGGCCTTCCCCTGGCGCTCGCCTATGCGGGGGAGACGGGATTCTTGACCGGCCTGGTCGATCCCTATGCCGGAAGCCTGACCTGCTTGTTCGGGGAAGGAGACCCCATCCGGAGGCTCGAAGTGGACTGGGAAGGCCAGGCTGACCCGCAGGAGACAGCCCGTCAGGCAGCGGCCTTGATCCTGGCAGCCCTTACGGGGTCTTCCTCCCTGTTCAGGACCAAGCTCTCTGTCTTCGACAGCGGGACCGGCCGGACAGGGAATCTGCCCATGCCGGTTTCCATTCCCCAATATGAGAGGCTGGTCCTGATCGGTTCGGATCACCGCAAGCTTGGCAAGACCGCCCTGTGCGGGGCGCTGGCCAGGGAACTAGTCAAAAGTGGCCGTCCGGTCCGGGTCCTGAAGATTGAGACCAAGGCGGGATGGGCCTCCCCCCAGATCCTTGAAGAAGGGCCTGACGCGGACAAGCCCGGTGTCCGCTTCCTCTTTGAAGCCGGCTGTGAGCGTGTGGTCCGACTGATGGTTTCCGAGGACGATTTGGGCGACTTCCTGCCCCTTATCCTGGCCGATATTTATGAGACAATGGACAGCAAGGGAATACTGCTTTGTGAGTCGAATACGGCCCGCCGGTTTTTGCAGCCTGCCTGCTTCGTCCAATTGGCGGTGGCCACGGGAGAGATCAAGGTTTCCGCGATAAGGACCAGACGTTTGGCCGACCGGACCTTCCTCTCCCCTTTCACGGACGGGGAGGTCGAGGGCTTACTCGAGGAAATCGGCTCGTTCGGATAAAGGAGAGGGTGACAGGATGACAGGGGAGCGCAAAAGAGAGGGGCAGGTGATCGATCTCGAGGTCTTCAAGGAGGATCTGCAGGCGATAAAAACCGGACGGGGCATGCTCATGCAGGCCCTCCATATGGCGCAAAACCGATTCGGTCATATCCCGGTTCCCGTGCAGGAGACTATAGCGGAAACCCTGAAGGTTCCCCTCTCAACCGTCTACGGTGTCATCACCTTCTATACGCGCTTTACCCTCCTGCCCAGGGGCAAATGTGAAATCTCTATCTGTATGGGCACGGCTTGCTATATCCAGGGGGCCGCGGAGATCCTGAAAGAAGCGGAAAGGCTGCTCGGTGTGGAAGCTGGCGGGACGACTGCCGATGGCCTCTTTAGCCTGACCACCACACGCTGTGTCGGGGCCTGCGGCCTGGCGCCTGTCGTCACGGTCAACGGAGAGGTCCACGGCAGGATGAATCTGAAAAAGATGAGGGACCTTCTGACTGATCTCCAAGGACAGTACGGGCAAGCGGAGGCTGATGATGACCATGACCATTGAAGAACTGGACAGGATCAGGGAGGAGAGCTTCCGGACCATGAACCTTCGTGGCCTGCCGTCAGACAGGCCCTCGGATCCCTATGAGTGGTCGGTTGTCATCTGTATGGGGACGGGCTGCAGCTCTTCGCGCTCCCCGCTCATCCGTCAACGCCTGGAAGAGCTGATCGAGCGTGACGGGCGTGGCGGGCAGATTGAGATAGTGGGTTCCGGCTGTTTCGGTTTGTGCGAGGCGGGTCCCGTCGTCATCGTCCATCCTGGTGGCAGCTTCTACAGCCATCTTGAAGTGGAGGACATTGACCGGATCTATGAGGAGCACCTGGTAGGCGGACAAGTTGTCCTCGATCTGATCTATGAGGACGCCAAGACGGAGGAGGGCCTTTTGGCCTATTCCCAGGTTCCCTTCACTGCTCATCAGGAAAGGGTCGCCCTCCGGAACTCTGGCCACATCGATCCCGAAAAAATAGAGGAATATATTGGACTCGGGGGTTACCGGGCGCTTTACAAGGCCCTGACCGGGATGACGCCGGAAGAGGTGATCGAAGAGGTCTCGGCTTCCGGCCTCCGGGGCCGGGGCGGCGGTGGATTCCCTGCCGGCCGCAAATGGCATTTTACCCGGCTGGCCCAGGCGGACGAGAAGTTCGTCATCTGCAATGCTGACGAAGGTGACCCAGGCGCCTTTATGGACCGGAGCATCCTGGAGGGTGACCCCCATACCGTGATTGAAGCCATGATCATTGCCGGCTACGCGGTGGGGGCCCACCAGGGCTACATCTATATCCGGGCTGAATACCCCATCGCCGTCCACCGGCTGGAGATTGCCATCGAACAGGCAGCCGGACTGGGGCTCCTGGGCCCTGACATCTTCGGGACCGGTTTTTCCTTCCAGCTCGAACTCCGGTTGGGCGCCGGCGCCTTCGTCTGTGGAGAGGAGACGGCGCTCATCGCCTCCCTGGAAGGCTACCGGGGCATGCCAACCAGCAAACCCCCCTTTCCCGCCAACGAGGGACTTTGGGGCAAGCCGACCCTGATCAACAATGTTGAGACCTTCGCCAATATCCCCGTCATATTGAACCGGGGGGCTGAGGCCTTTCGCAGGATCGGGACCGATCGGTCGCCCGGGACCAAGGTCTTCGCCCTGGGGGGAAAGATCAAGAATGTCGGTCTGGTAGAGGTGCCAATGGGGATGACCCTCCGCCAGGTCATCGAGGTTATCGGAGGGGGGATCCCTGGTGGGAAACGCTTCAAGGCGGTCCAGACAGGGGGCCCGTCCGGCGGCTGTATCAGTGAAGAGCACCTGGATACACCCATCGATTTTGACAGCCTGACAGCGATCGGTTCCATGATGGGGTCGGGCGGCATGATCGTCATGGATGAGGACAACTGTGTCGTTGACGTCGCCCGTTTCTATATGGACTTCATCGCCGAGGAATCCTGCGGCAAGTGCACCCCCTGCCGGGAAGGCACAACCCGCATGCTGGAAATCCTGGAAGACATCACGGAGGGGCGGGGCGACCAGGACAGTATCCCGCGTCTGGAAAGCCTGGCCCGGACAGCCAGACGGGCCTCCCTTTGTGCCCTGGGCCAGACGGCGGCCAATCCCATACTCTCGACCCTGGCCGCCTTCCGCGACGAATACGAGGCCCACATCAAGGAAAAGCGTTGTCCGGCCGGTGTCTGCCAGGCCCTGACCAGTTATTTCATTACGGACAAGTGTATCGGCTGTACCAAGTGCGCCCGCAACTGCCCCGTTTCCTGCATTGACGGCGCGGTCAAGCAGCTCCATGTCATCCGACAGGATGAATGCATCAAGTGCGGCAACTGCCAGGATGTTTGTCCCGTCGGCG
Source organism: uncultured Mageeibacillus sp. (assembly GCA_964486135.1). Lineage (GTDB taxonomy): Bacteria > Bacillota > Clostridia > Saccharofermentanales > DTU023 > UBA4923. The sequence goes on along the minus strand of CAZAKT010000008.1, from coordinate 47,220 downwards.
CGGTTATCCGCCGCTAGGCTTGAAGGGGGATTCCGACCCATGGCAAGGGCAGAAGAAGCTACTTTGCCGCTTTTTGGCAGCGCCATTCTCCTGGCCGGCGGACAGGGCCGGCGCCTGGGCTTTGACAAGCAGACCATCCGGTTCGCGGGCGAGCCGCTTGTCAACCATATCCTGAAGCAGTTGAAGCCCATGTTCAACGATATCCTGGTCGTGACCGGCCGGCCCGGTCTTTATCGTCAGATCCAAAAGGAGCTGGCCGGGATCCGGATAACCAGCGACCTCTACCCCGGCCAGGGACCTATGGCCGGCATCCAGGCTGGACTCAAGCTCGCTGCCTCCTCTTATGTTTACGTGACAGGCTGTGATATGCCCTACCTGTCCCCCCCTTTTATCCAGCTCATGATGGACCGGATCCGGGAGAGTGGATCTTTGCCCGCCGGCGCCATGCTTGAGCTTGAAAAGGGTCATTTGGAACCGCTCAATGCCTTTTACGCCAAGGAACTCGAAGGGCCCCTGACGGCCAGCCTTGAAAAAGGGGAAAGGGGCCTGCAGGCTTTTGTCCGTCGGCATCCCTTCGTCTGGCTGACCGGGGAGGAGGCCAGACGACAGGATCCCGAACTCATCATGTGCCATAACATCAATAAACCATCCGACCTGGAGGGGGGGCCCTTTTCCGCCTCCCCTGTCCCAGAAATGGATTCGCCCCTTGAAAGAGTCAGGGTGGAGCGGGTGACCGAGGAGGGAAGCCGGCCATTTGAGGACAGGCTTATCCGGGAAATCCCGTGTTGGGTCCAGCTGGGGGACCAGGTCTCCGCCCCCCTATATACGGTGCCTGACCGCTTGGAAGACCTGGCGCTTGGCTGGCTCAAGGCCAAGGGATTGATCGGCCAGGCTTCTGCTGTTTTGTCGGTTGAGCAAGTCGTCCAGGAGGATCCGGAGGGCATCAGGATAAGGGTAGGCCAAGGGGAAGCCGGCCCGGGGCCGGAGGCGGGGCCCCTGGAAGGGGATCTTCCCCCCCCGTCCTTCCAGGAGGTGACAGGGCTCATGGACCAACTCGAGTCGCGGGCTACACTTTTCAAGGAAACGGGGGGGACCCACAACATGCTCCTGGCCGCTTCCGGCAGCCTGGAAGTCAGGGATCACTGTGAGGACATTTCCCGCCACAACTGCCTCTATAAATTGCTGGGCAGGGCCCACCGGGAGGGGCGGGACCTGGGAGGGGAAATCCTGATCACCAGTTGCCGCCTGACCTCGACCCTTATCTCACTCCTGGTGGGGTCGGGAATCCGGCAGGTGATCTCACAGGCGGCCCTCACAGAAGGGGCACTCAAATTAGCCCGGGCGCACGGCATCCGCCTGATTGCCTTCGCCCGTGACGGCCGCTTCAACCGTTACGATTAGAAGGAAGGGCGATAGCCTTCCCTTCGATCCCGCAGTTTCAAAGCCAATTCCGGTTCGTCGGTTATGAGGGTGTCCACCTTCCGCCACAAGGCATTCCGGATAAAGAGGGGATGGTCGACGGTCCAGACCCTGACCTTGAGACCTTGCCGGTGGGCCTGGCGGGTCATCCAGCACCAGAGCTGATTGGCATAGAAGGGGTGGATGGCGTCCAACTGGTGCTGGCGCGCTTTTCCGACACAAGAGGGCAGAAACTTCTGGTAGAGGAAGCCGACGTCCAGGTCGGGCGCCAGCCGCTTGACCCGGGCGGCACTGGCCAGGCTGAAGGAGGAGATGATCACGCGGTCGCGAAGGTCAAAGAGGCTGACCAGGTCAATGACCTCTTCTTCCAGGCCCTCGTAGGGGACCAGGGTATTCTTCAGCTCCAGGTTGACGGTCAAGTCCGTCCCCTTGAACCATTTCAGGAATTCAATCAGGAGGGGGACCGACTCGACCGGGGAGCCGGGGCGGTAATGGCCGATATCCAGCAAGGCCAGATCCTCAAAGACCAGGTCCTTGATCCATAAATCCTCCCCTGTCAGCCTTTCCAGGTTTTCGTCGTGGCAGATGACAAGCTGGCCATCGGCCGTCCTTTGCACATCGAGTTCAATACCGTCCAGCCCCAGGGCCTCCGCCGCCCGGAAGGCGGCCATGGTATTTTCGGCATGATACTTGCGGACCCCCCGATGGGCGAAGATTTTTGTTTTCACGGGACCCCCCTTTGTAAAACGCCGGGGGATCACTCCCACCGGCGTTGTCTCATGGGTTTATCTTCCGTTTCCGGCTCAGTTGTCGAGCAGGACCTCTTCCATAAGCTCCGGATCCTGCGGCTGGACCTCCCCGTGTTTGACGAAAAGGGTAGAGACCAGGGCCAGCCCGAAGCAGATGACGGCGTAGATGAAGAGGGTGTTGTAGTCATTCGTCCAGTCCCGGATGGCTCCAAAGAGGATGGGACTGAAGATGGAGGCCCCAAAGGAGAAGAAATAGTAATAGCCTGTGAAACGGCCGATCTTGTCGTGGGAAGCCAGCTCAACCACCATGGGGAGCGAGTTGATGTTGACGCAGGCCCAGCCAAATCCCGCACAGGCCAGAAGGCCGATGACCACGATCTGCTTGATCATGAGGGAGGAGGCACTGGCCACATCAACACCCACGACCGAAAGGAGGGGGTTGATGAAGATCATGGGCAACATAAAGGAAATAAGGAGGATCAGGCCCGTCACGATGGTCTTGCGCCTTCCGCGTTTTCCGGCGATCAGGCCGGCGGGGAGGGCAAAGGCGACAAAGGTCAGTGAAAAGGAAGTCAGCATGATGGTCGCGGTTCCGGTACTGACGTTGAGGACATTGGTCGCAAACAAGGTGAAGAAGGTCTCGATGGCATTGTAGGCGCAAAACCAGAAGAAGATGGCGCCAAGCAGGGAGATCAGGCTGACTCTTTCAGCGGATGTCAGCTTCCGGTCGAGCCCGCCCTTGTCCTTGATATCCGAGAACTCTTTTTCCTGCTCCAGGCTTTTGGCGAACTCCTTATGGGTCAGCCGGCGGCCCACGGCCTCTCGCTGCGACCGCTTCCAGGCCTCCCCGATGGGTTCACGGATGAAGAAGATCAGGAAAACAAGGGCCAGCAGCATGACTACGGATCCCATGCCAAAGGTGAGCCGGCCACTGCTGTCCATATTGGCCAGGATGCCACCGAAAAGGAAGGCGATGATGCTGCCGATGCCCCCCATAAGATTGATGACACCGTTGGCCTTGCTCCGCAGTGGCCGGGGGGTGAGGTCGGGCATGAGGGCGATGACCGGGGAGCGCCACATGGACATGATCAGGTTGAAGCCGATGATGAAGGTCATCATAAGGGGAAGGGATTTGGCCCAGGGGATCAGGGTAAAGAAGAGGACCGACAGGGGGATCCCGATCATAATCCAGGGCATGCGGCGTCCATACCGGGTGAAGCTTTTATCGCTCACTGCCCCGACGACCGGCTGAAAAATTATGCCAAAAATATTGTCGATGGTCATAATGATTCCGATGGCGAAGGTGGACAGGAGGAAACGTTCCTCCAGAAGGACGGGGACCAGGCTGTTGTAGATGCTCCAGGCAAGTGAGCTGGCCAGGAAGCCGAAGCCCAGGAACATGGTTTTTTTATAGTCGAGTTTGCCGGCTGCTTGTGACATAGACACCTCCGAAAAGTCTCCTCAGACTGTCCGGGACTTGAAGCCACATATGTCCCAATGACCTGCTCCCGGAAATTCTATTTCATTGTAGCAAAGATCAATGTATTTATATCAGTTCGGCATCCCATTCCCGGATCTGGCCATTAGAGTTTTCTTCCACCGTGCTGCGGATCGAGGCTTCGAGCTGGCGGCCCCCACTCTCACTGATCACGACGGCGGCAATTCCCAGGCAGAGGGTCTGCCATTGATCCTGGCAATCCACTTCCTTGACGGAAAGGCGATGACGTCGCTCCAGGCGGTCTATGAGGCCCTGCCGGACCCTTCTCTTGTCCTTCAGGGACCGGCACCAGGGCAAGGAAATAATGACTTCAATGACCAGGACAAGCATTTCGTCCCCCTTCCTTCTAATCCCGCCCGGGGATTTTTCCCTCGACAGCGGCCAGAAAGGAGCTGTCCCCCCCGCTTGACCCCTCCAACAGGATCCGGTCCCGTCTGCCGGGGGCCGGGCGGGCGGAGATGGTCAGCGTCTGTTGGTAGTTGACTTCCTTGATGAACTCGATCTGGAAGCTGTGGATGCAAAGTCCCTCCCGGCTGGGGTCGACCACCAGGCAAGAGGCAGCGGAGTCAATGGCCAGCTTCACGTAGTGGGTGTTGTGGAGATGGCGGTTGACGTCAAGGTCGCCATAACCGACGAGGTAGTCGAATCGGATGCCGGCCTCTCTGGAGCCTCCAGGCTCCAGCTTGGGGATCCTGTCCAGATGGGCGATCTCCCGGTTACTGCCCGCCTCGAAGACCTCCATGTCCAGGACCGAGGAGGGCCGGAGGGGCCTATGGCTGTCGAGGGCGCAGATGATCCATTCTGATGTCCCGACTCCGAAACTATGCTCGGGGTCCGCCGTATTCCGGTAGTAACGATTCTCCCGGTAGAAGCGGACGCCCCGCACCCCCCTCGACCAGGACTCCACAATGAGGGAGTCACCGAGCCGGGGCAGCTCTCCCGTGAAATGGGCCGCGTAGGCCAGGAGAATCCAGCAGGCCTCCCGTTCAAAAAGGCTGGCCGTAGTCGCGCCGATCACGGCGCAATTGGCGTCATCGCAGTCCTGGGCATAGTCCATGAGCCGGTGTAGATGGATATGTCCCTGGTAGTCACAGTCCCGGATACCAATCCGGTAACTCTTGTAAGTTGGCTGTCTGCTAATCATCACAATAGTCTAACACTCGGAATGAAAGCGGTCCTTTGGGTCGATTATTCCCACTTAAACAATAATAACTGAACATTTACTCAAAATTATTCGTATAATAGCTGATAGTGTTCAAGGTGCGATTAATAACTTGCTCACATTTAAGTGACATACTATCGTTACTTTGAGGGGACGTTTCGAGAAGCATATTTGGCGCGCCTGTCGCGACCTGTTTGCCGGAAAGTCCCTTGTCAGGGAGGCAGTTAATGAAAATATTTGAGTATTTCAAATTTCTGGAAGAAGAGGTACCCGGCTTCAAGGGAATTTTCCAGCTGATGGAAAAACTTGGCGATGGGACCGCCTTTGAAATTCATAGCAGTCAGGGGCTTATGGAAATGTCCTATGCCGAATATCTGGGTCTGATCGATGAAACGACCAGGCGGATGAAGGCCTATTTCCAGACGGATCCCCTCCGGCAATCAATTGCCGGAAAAGAGCAGACGCTCCAGGTGGAGGATCCAGGCAGGCGCGGCTGGGTAGGGATCCAGCTGCAAAACAGCCCCAGTTTTGGCATCTGTTTCTGGGCCGCTTTGGCCGCGGGTCATCCGACCGTCCTGATCGACGTCAGGGCCTCCGACGCACTGACCGATACCCTGGCGGATGAAACGGGCCTTATCACACTGATTGTGGACGAGGAGCCCGAACGAAGCAGGCCCTATCCGGTGGTCCCGGCCACCGACCTCATGCCGGACTGGCGCGATGCCTCTGTCCGGGCCCGCTACGCGAGAGGCAAGCAAGAAAACACACCGGCTTCGGCAGAGACCGACTGGGCGGATCACATCACCCTCTGCACCAGCGGCACCACCGGCCGGTCCCGCTGCTACGTCCATGATGGCCAGGGGATCGTCAGCCAGTACCGTATGCTGGGCAAGCTCCTGCCCGTTACCGATCGTTTTGTCCGGGAGGGGGTCAAGGAGAAGGCGGTTGCCTTTATCCCCTGGCACCATGTCTTCGGTTTTATCGTATGTTTCCTCTTTCCCCAGGTTTTCGGCAATACCATGGTCATCCCCTCGAAACCCTCGCCTGAAGCCATTGTCGAGGCCTGCAAGGAAAGCGGGGTGACACAGTTCGTCGCCATCCCAGCCGTTTGGAACGGGGTCGCCCAGCTGGTCAAGAAGCGCTTCATAGAGATGAGCGGCAAGACGGCCGAGGACTTTGACAATATGATTGATCTCTCCCTTTCCTATCAGGAGGCCGGTGTCGACCTGCCCCTGCCGGTTGAGGGAATTTTGCGTATGATCCGTCAGCAGCTGGTCGGTGATGATCTCTACATTGCGGTCAGTGGCGGTGGCTATATCCTGCCTGAAACCCTTCGGACCATTAATGGGCTTGGCTACTATCTGGTCAATGGCTACGGCATGACGGAGATCGGGATCTACTCGGTCGTCAATAGCGAGGTCCTGGCCGACCGCCTGGACGGCAGTGTCGGGGCCCCCCTCTTCGATGACTCGATCAAACTGGCCCCCCTTGAAGGGGAAGAGGAGACTGAGGACTCCTGCGAGCGGGGAGAGCTCCTGATCCGGACGGATTCCGTCTACTGCGGCAGCTTGCGGAAGGGGACCTTCGAGGCCCGTGACCGGGCTGAATGGTTCCATACAGGTGATATAGGCCGTTACTGCGAGGACAGGGTCTTCCTCGACGGCCGTGTGAAGGACATCATCCTGAAGGCGGATGGGGAGAATCTCTACCCTGACGAACTTGAAGGGGCCTTCGCGACCGTTCCCGGCTTCCAACGCTATGTCATCTTCGGCTTGTCAGATGGACTCTACGATGAGACAGCCCTCCTGGTCGAACCTGTCGAGGGGGCCGATCCCGAAAGCCTGGCCGAGGCGGTTGCCGAGATTAATCTGGGCCTGCCCTTCCGCCAGAAGATACAAAAATTCTTCATATCGGGGAAAGCGCTGGACCTGTCGGCCTCGGCCAAGGTCAGGCGGGGCCCTGTCGCAGAGGCGGTTGCCGCAGGGGAATGGCCTCTGACGGAGTATCCCCTTGTCCTGGGCAAAAAGGCCGCCCTTCCTGAGCTACCCACAGAGGCAGAAATCGAAACTGCCGCCTATTATACCCCGGAAATCGCGGGTGATCCCGCCTTCTTTGAGGTGCGGAGCGCCGTTCAGGCCATGGTGGCGGAGGTTCTGACCATCCCTCCGGAGTCGGTGCACCCCTCCTCCTACTTTTCACAGGATCTTGGAGGCGATAGCCTGCAGAGCATCTCCCTCCTGACCCACGCTGAAGTAAAATACGGTCTTGCCATCGATGAGCGCCTCTTCAACCGTGACCTGACAGTCAACGACATCTCTGCCCTTGTCTATCGACGGCTCAAGGGTGAATTTGCCGAGGGCGCCCGTCCGTCCGGTCCTGAGCCCGAGGAGGCGGAGCAGGCGGTCAGGCGCATTCGAAGCTTTGAGGAGACACCGGAATACCAAGCCTTTGCCGAGCGACGCCAATCCCTGACCCTGGCCCTTGAAGCCTTTGGGAACCCCTACTTTGTTGCCCAGGATTCCTCGCTCAGAGACGTGTCTTATATCGGCGGCCGCCAGATGCTCAACTTTGCCTCCTACAACTATGTCGGCCTGTCCGGCGACCCGGAGGTCAATGAGGCGACCATCGCCGCGGTCAAACAGTACGGCATGTCGGCCAGCGGCAGCCGGTTGATCGCGGGGGAAAAGACGGTCCACCAAGAGCTTGAGAAGGCCCTGGCCCGTTGGAAGGGGACGGAGGACTCCCTGGTCCTGGTCAGCGGCCATGCGACCAACGTCACCTTTGTAGGCAATTTCTGCACGGACCGTGACCTTATCCTCTACGATATCCTGAGCCACAACTCCATCACGGAGGGTATCCGTCTTGCGCAGGCGGACGCCCGTCCCTTCCCGCACAATGATTACCAGGCCCTGGAGCAGCTCCTTAAGAACAGACGGGACCGTTATGAGAAGGTGCTCATCATCATTGAGGGCGCCTATAGCATGGACGGGGACGTGGCCCCGGTGCCCGAGTTCGTCCGTCTGAAGAAGGAATACGATTGTTTCCTCCTTGTGGATGAGGCCCACTCCATGCTGGTTCTGGGCGAGACGGGTCGCGGGGTCGATGAGCATTTCGGGATTGACCCGAAGGATATTGACATCCACATGGGTACCCTTTCAAAGGGTTTCGGTACCTGCGGGGGCTACCTGGCCGGAAACCACAAGCTGATCGAGTACCTCCGCTATAACCTGCCCGGCTTTGTCTTCTCGGTAGGGATCAGCCCGCCCCTTGCGGCTGCCGTCCTGAAGGGCATCGAGATAATGGAAAGGGACAACAGCCGTGTTGAGCGCCTCCGGCGCAACATCAAGCTCTTCCTCGATGAGGCGAAGGCTTACGGCATGGATACCTGCCTGGCCGAAGAGACGGCTGTCACGCCCATCATGATCGGTTCCGATGAAATTGCCTTTGTCCTGTCAAAGCAATTGGAGGAGGCGGGTATCATTGCGCCGCCTGCCGTCTTCCCCGCCGTGGCGCGTGGCCAGGCCAGACTCCGTTTCTGCCTGACCAGCGAGCACAAGGAGGAACAGATCAGGCTGGCCTTGAAAATACTTTATGATCTTATGAAATCCCATCCGGGCCTGCTCAGTAAGTAAGCGGCCCGGATTGACGGGGGAGCCTATGAAGAGCAAGGGTTTGCTTGACCAGGGGCCTGGGGGATCCCTGCTGTGCCCTGTGGGATGAAAGCATGAAAAAGGATGCAGTTTACACCATCTATTGGTTTTTTGCCCTGGCCCCTTTTCTGACGGCCCTGCCGCTCTTCTTCCTCATGCCGGAAAATGTCGCCGCCCGCTATTACACCATCGCCCTGGTTGAAAGGGAGGGGACCCGCTGGGAAGTCTTCCTGATCCCTCTCGCCTGGCTCCTGGCCGACCTGGTCTTGCATTTTGTCTTCAGGCTCCTTGAACGGTCCCTGGATACCCTGCCCCTGTGGCTGGCTGTCTCCCGGGTGGCCATAGCGGGGATTTTCTGTGCCCTGGCCATAAGCTCCGAACTCATGCTCTACCAGTCGGCTATGATGGTATTCTGAGAAAGACGAAGGAAAGGACCAGCTATTGATGGGGAAAAAGCTGAAATGGGCAGCGAGGGAGCTTTTCCTTCTGCTCGCCCTGTTTTTGACCCTGAGCCTGGCACTCCTGTCAGCTGTGGCCTGCCAGCCTGCCGGCCCCCCGGAGGAGGAGGGCGGGAAACTTGATCTTGTGGCCACCCTTTTCCCCCCTTACGATTTCGCGCGCCAAATCGGAGGAGACCATGTCGCGGTAAGCATGCTCCTGCCGCCGGGTACTGAGAGCCATACCTATGAGCCGACGCCCAAGGAGGTGGTCCGGATTGCCGAATGTGACCTCTTCTTCTACAACGGCGGTATTTCAGACGGCTGGGTGGAGCGCTTGCTCGAAGCGGCGGGACTTGAACCCTCCCGGACAGTCCGTATGATGGATTACGTTGACTTGCTGGAGGAAGCGGAGGAGGGGATCCTGGAAGATGACCATGACCAGGTCCCCCACCTGCACGACTTCGACGAGCATATCTGGACAGCCCCCCTGAATGCCCTCCGGATCTCGGAAGGGATCGCGGACCGCCTGGCGGAGCTGGACAGCCGGCACGCGGCAGACTACAAGGCCAATTTTGATGCTTATGCCTCTGAGCTGCGCCAGCTTGACGAGAGTTTCAGGGCCGTGGTCAGGGAGGGATACAGGCGTGAGATCATTGTCGCCGACCGCTTCCCCCTCATCTATTTCACGGATGCCTATGGGCTTGATTATACGGCGGCCTTTCCCGGCTGCGCGGCCGAGACCGACCCCAAGCCCAAAACGGTGGCCGGCATCATCGACCGGGTCCGTGAGGACAAGTTCCCCTATATTTTCCATATTGAGTTTTCCAACGAAAAGTTGGCTGACCTGATCGCAGAGGAGACGGGCGCCCGCAAACTCCTCTTTCACACGGCCCACAATGTCAGCAAAGAGGAATTGGAAGCCGGTGTCAGCTACCTGAGCCTGATGCGACAGAACGCGGAGAAGCTCCGCCTGGCCCTGGGCGAATGACCAGGCTTCTGACAGCGGAAGGCGTTTCCTTCGCCTATGAACGCCGCAAGGTCTTGAGGGACCTCTCCTTCTCCATCGATGAAGGCGATTACCTGGCCATCATCGGAGAGAATGGCTCGGGCAAAACAACCCTGCTTCTGGGCCTGCTCGGCTTGAAGGAGCCGGTGGAGGGGAGCATCCAACGAAGTGACGCGCTCAAATTCCACCGGATAGGTTACCTCCCCCAACAGATTCCCGAACAGCGTGACTTCCCGGCCACTGTCCGGGAGATCGTCCTTTCCGGCCGCTTGAACCGGCATGGTTTTCTCTCCTTTTACGGTAAAGAGGACAGGGTGGCCGCGGAAGCCGCCCTCCGGAGGTTGAACCTGGAGGCACTGGAAAAAAGGTCCTTTCGCGAACTTTCGGGAGGCCAGCGGCAACGGGTCCTCCTGGCAAGGGCGCTTACGGCGGCCCAGGGTCTGCTCCTTCTCGATGAACCGGTCGCTGGGCTTGACCCGGTGGTCTCCCATGACTTCTACCGGCTGATCCGTGAACTCAACGATGACGGGGTGACCATTGTCATGGTTTCCCACGACATCCACTGCGTCACCCGCAACTCGACCCACGTCCTCCACCTGGGTTTTGACCATCACTATTTTGGAAGGACGGAGGACTACATGGACAGCGCGCTCGTCGCCTCCTATCTGCCCGACCGGGAAAGGACCCGTCCATGATTTCCTTCCTTTCAGACTTCCTCTCCTTTTCCTTCCTCCTCCATGCCTTGATTGGTGGCTCCCTGGTCGCGCTTTGCGCCTCCTTGCTCGGTACCAGCCTGGTCCTGACCCGTTACGCCATGATCGGTGACGGCCTCTCCCATGTCGCCTTCGGCGCCCTGGCCCTGGCCCTGGCCCTGTCAACGGCCCCCCTGGCCCTGGCCCTGCCCCTGGTCATCGTGGCCGCCTTTTTATTGCTCAGGTTAAGCGACAGCAGCCGTGTCCGCGGCGACGCCGCCATTGCCATGCTCTCCTCGGCCAGCATGGCCGTCGGTGTCATCGTCGTTTCACTTACAGCAGGTATGAATACGGATCTCTACAGCTTCATGTTTGGCAGTATCCTGTCCCTGAGCCGATCCGACCTGATCCTGGCCCTGGTCCTGTCGGTCCTGGTTACCGCCCTCTTCGTTTTCTCCTACAACAAGCTGTTCGCGGTCACCTTCGATGAAAATTTCGCCCGGGCCTCGGGGATCCGCGCCGGCCTCTGGAATGCCATCCTGGCTGTACTGGCCGCTGTCACCATCGTGCTGGGTATGCGCCTCATGGGGGCCATCCTGATCTCCAGCCTGATCATCTTCCCTCCCCTCTCCGCCATGCGGATTTGCGGCAGCTTCAAGGGCGTGACCCTGGTCGCGGCCGCCTCCTCCCTGATCTGCTTTGTCCTGGGGCTTTTTCTCTCCTACGCCCTGGACCTGCCTTCAGGTCCTGTAATCGTCCTGGTCAACCTGGCCTGCTTTTTCCTCTTTTCCCTGGTCCGCCTGGCCTGGAAGAGGGGGCCAGCCTCTTGACCCTGACCCTTTCCTTCGTGGTATTATGAACGGTGTTACGCCACGGGGCAATGACCCCGCGTCCGATAGGGAGTTACCATGAAAAAAGCAGATGTCGCCATCATCGGCGCTGGATTGGCCGGTATATTTGCGGCGTATGAGCTCGTCACCCGACGTCCTGATTTGAAGATCCTCGTCCTGGAACAGGGGGACCCGATTGCCTCGCGCGAGTGCCCTATTTTGCAGGGGAAGGTGAGCAAATGCATCAACTGCAAGCCCTGCGCCATCATGAGGGGCTTTGGCGGCGCCGGCGCCTTTTCCGATGGCAAATTCAATTTTACGACGGAATTCGGTGGCTGGTTGACCGACTACCTTGAGCCAGAAGTTGTCATGGACCTCATCGATGATGTTGATGAGGTAAACAAGAAGTTCGGCGCGACCAATGTCATCTATTCCACGGCGACGCCGGAGGCCGAAGCCATCCGTCGCCGGGCCCTGTCCCATGACATCCATTTGTTGAACGCCCGGGTCAAGCATCTGGGGACGGAGAACAACAGGAAGGTCCTGGAGCGGGTCTATGACTGGCTTGACCAGCAGGTTGAGCTGTCCTGCCGGACCAAGGTCGAGGCCATCATCCCTATGAAGGCGGGCAAGCCGGTCGATCATCTGAACGGCGTAAGCCCGGATTCCTATGAGCTTGAGACCTCCAAGGGCCGCGTGGCCTGCGACATCCTTATCGCCGCCCCGGGAAGGGCGGGGGCTGAATGGTTCAGTGAGGTCTGCCGCAGCCTCCACCTGCCCCTGATCAACAACCAGGTGGACCTGGGCCTGAGGATAGAGTTGCCTGCCCTGGTCTTCAAGGAGATCACGGACGTCCTCTATGAGGCCAAACTCAAGTACATGACCCGTCAGTACAATGACATAGTCCGGACCTTCTGTATGAACCCCTATGGCTATGTGGTGACCGAGAATACCGATGGCATCATTACGGTCAACGGCCATAGCTTTGATGATCCTGACCTTCGGAGTGAAAATACCAACTTTGCCCTCCTGGTCAGCAACCGGTTTACGGAGCCCTTCAAGGAGCCCTACCGTTACGGCAAGCACATCGCCTCCCTTTCCAATATGCTGGGTGGGGGCGTCATGGTCCAAAGGTTGGGCGATCTGCGGGAGGGCCGGCGTACCAACGCCCACCGTATGTCAAAGAGCTTCGTCCGACCGACCCTGGAGGCAACCCCGGGCGACCTCAGCCTGGTACTTCCCAAACGTCATCTGGACAACATCATGGAGACACTTGAAGTCCTGGATCGGCTGGCGCCGGGTACAGCCAACGGGGACACCCTCCTATACGGGGTGGAAGTCAAGTTCTACAGCGCCAGGCTGGAGCTGACCCGGGAATTTGAGACCGGCCTCCATAACTTTTTCGCCATCGGGGACGGGGCGGGAATCACCCGCGGTTTATCGCAGGCGGGTGCCAGTGGACTTCACGCGGCCCGGGCGATTTTGAAGCGTTTGCCGGCCCGGCCATGTGGTAATATGAGTGAAACCAATCAGCTTGGGTGAGCCGTTTAAAGTTTACTCTTATTAAACGGATTTCTATGACGAAAAGGAGATAACCATGGGCTTATTGAAGGCAGCAGGAGGCGCGCTCGGTGGTGTATTGGCCGACCAGTGGCGCGAGTTCTTTTACAGCGACGCGTTAGCCGATGAAGTCATTGTCAAGAAGGGGCAGAAGCGTACCTCTTCCCGGAGCAGTAATGTCCGGGGAGAAGACAATATCATCTCGAACGGATCGATTGTCGCCGTAAACAACGGCCAGTGCATGATCATTGTTGAGCAGGGAAAGATTGTCGATTTCAGCGCGGAACCGGGCGAGTATGTCTACGATACCTCGACCGAACCCTCGCTTTTCTATGGCCCCCTGGGCAAAAATATTGTCGGTACCTTTAAGCGGATCGGCCACCGTTTCACCATGGGTGGTGACACGGGCAAGGATCAGCGCATCTACTACTTCAATATGAAGGAAATGATGAACAACAAGTTCGGTACCGCCAATTCCGTCCCCTTCCGCGTCGTCGACAAGAATATCGGCCTGGATGTGGACATCGCCGTCAAGGCCTTCGGGGAATATTCCTATAAGGTTGAGGACCCCATCCTCTTCTACACCAACGTATCAGGCAATGTGGAAGAGCCCTACACGAGAAACCGCATGGACGAACAGCTGCGCGCGGAGTTCATGAACGCCCTGCAGCCGGTCTTCGCGAAGATCTCGGCCATGGGGATCCGCTACAGCGAGCTCCCGGGACATACGGAGGAAATCGCCGAGGTCCTGAACGAGGTCCTGTCTGAGAAATGGCGCAACCTGCGTGGTATTTCCGTCGTCTCCATCGGCCTCCAGTCCGTCAAGGCATCGGACGAGGACGAGAAGATGATCAAGGAGCTCCAGAAGAGCGCTGTCTACCGCGACCCCACCATGGCGGCGGCAGGCCTGGTCGGCGCCCAGGCAGACGCCATGCGGGCGGCGGCTTCAAACGAGGGAGCCGGCCCCTTTATGGCCTTTGCCGGCATGCAAATGGCCCAGATGGCCGGGGGCGGCCAGGCAGGTCAACTCTTCCAGCAGGGGGCTGCGCAGCAGGCCCAGCAGCCGGCCGCGCCTGTCGTGGGCAGCGTGAGCGCCACGGAGGTTCCCGTCTGGAAGTGCACCGAGTGTGGCAAGGAGGATAATGTCGGCAAGTTCTGTGCCAACTGCGGGGCCCCCAAGCCTGAGACTGAGGAATGGGTCTGTGAGTGTGGCACGACCAATACGGGCAAGTTCTGTCAGAATTGCGGCAAGCCGCAGCCCGTGGTCAAATCCTACCGCTGCGATAAGTGTGGCTGGGTACCTGAGGACCCGTCACAACCGCCCAAATTCTGTCCGGAATGCGGTGACGTCTTTGACGAAGAGGATGAGCTGGATAAGTAGCCGGATCTGATCTAAATAGGTGAATAGCGGATGACCGCGCAAGCGGTTGTCCGCTGGGGGATTGCCGATGGTCCTGAGGTGTGGCCGGGGTGGTCCCTCTTTTATTGTTCTTCTGGCTTTGCCAGGGGCAGGTCCCTGAGGAAGCCAAAATCGGGGTGGCGGATTTTTTCTCCCGGTGTGTTCATCTGCTCCCGGACCAGTTCAGTGGTCTGGCTCTCCAGGACATCGATGTAGTGGACCAGGGTGGCCGCGACCGTGGTCGGCCGGTCGCCGTACTGGCCGTGGTGGCCGGCGATGACCGCCTGGACCTGGCGATAGAAGGGCTCATCATAGCGATCCAGGATCTCTTCCTTGATGGCAGTCAGGAATTCGATGCCGCGGACCCGGTGGTTGGCGTACCAGTACTCGCCCATATCGAGGTCCCGGTATTCGAAAATTTTCCCGATATCGTGCATAAATATGGAGAAGGTCAGCAGGTCGGCGCTGGCCTGGAGGGGAGGGTTGTTGTCCAGGAGGGCGGAGAGGATGCGGAGCATCTTGATGGTATGGTTGGCCAGGCCGCCGATCACATTGTCGTGATGGCGGACGGCGGCGCCCTCGATGAAGAAGCGACCCTCGAGTTCCGGCCTTGACAGGGCCAGATTGACCAGCTGCCAGCAGGTCTCCGTCACGCCGACAGGCTCCAGCCTCGCCCGGATGTCATCCAGCCCCTCCTTGAGTTCCGCCTGGGGAATACCTCCCATGAAGTCGTGGCGGGAAAGCTCATTGCCAGGGTAGAGGTCGATGTTCCTGACGGTTAAATAAGGGCCGTTGAAGTCGGATCCCACCGTCTCGGCAATGTAGACGCCGGGGCCGTACTCGATGACGATTTGATAGACCTCCTTGTCCCAGATCCGGAAGGTGAAGGTCTGCCCTTTGAGATAGAATTCGCCGGCCATATAGTCGTCGCGCTTGCCCGAGCGGAGGTTGGGCTTGCTGTTGATGAATACGGGCCCACGCGAGACCCGCCCTCTTTCAATTGCCTGCTTTAGATCAAGTATTTCCATAGACGGCTCCTTTTGGCCATGATAGCATCCAGCCTGCCCCGGGAGGGCCGGGCAGGGATCAGAATTCAGTTACCGTCTCCCAGGCTTGTTCGGGATAGATCTGGCGGTGGACGGGCGGCATGCAATTATAGACCCGGTCCACCTCCACGGAGCCATAGCCGCCCGCGTGTTTATGGTAGCTCCCCTTCAGGAGAACAGCCTCCATATCCAGGTTGGCAGCGAAGAGTGAGGCCCTGTCCCCCTCTTCCAGGCCTTCCATCCGTTTCTTGTAAGGGGCAGGGGTCAGGAGGATCCGGCTATCTGAAGTTGATTTTGCCTGGATGGTGGGCAGGAGGCGGGGGTAGCCGTCCCTGTCCGTAAAACCAAGGAAGAAGAGGGTGGCCGTCTTCTTCGTGTGTTGCCGGGTCCAGGCGTTGAAGACCGGCCTGTTTTCGCCCTTCAGAAAGGGGGCGGCCGCCGCCACCCGGACCGTATTGGCGACAATCCCCGGGAGATTGAGCTTCTGCCTGTCAGAGATCTCCCGGAGCTTGGCATAGTGGACCGTATGGACACCAAAGTAGGTGTTGAAGCGGTAAAGGGGCAGTTCGTTGTAGGCGATATATTCCTCGCCCTCGGTTTTCTTGTCATAGAAATCCAGGCTGCCGGTCCAGAAATTAAGGGAGAGATTCATGATAAGGAAGCCGGCCTTGGGCCTTTCATGGAAGTAGGTCTTGCTCGATCCCTTGATAAACTCCCCCACCGTCATCTCGTCATCCCCCCGGTTCATCAGGGAGGAGAGCAGGCTGATATGGACGTCGCCCTCTTCATCATGGGAGGCGACCAGCGCGATCTTATAAGGTGACGCGAAATCTTCACCGTCCCGTTCGACATTGATCTTCTTCATAGTAACCTCTTCATCCTGTCTCCGGCCTTTCGTCACTGGTATTTTCCAGTCGCGTATTTCCAGTCGCCCGCACTTGCGGGCAGCCCGCCTCCCGGGCCAGCTGCTCCAGTTCCCGCATCCTCTCCCCTGTCATGAGGGGGACTCCGGCGAACTGCCAGCTCCCTGCGCCCAGGCGTTCATACTTGTCTGCGCACAGGTTATTGAAGGCGCAGAGTTCCCAGACTTCGGCGCCCTTCCCCACTACTTCTGCCAGGGCCCGGATATTGTCGTCACTGTCGGTTGCTCCGGGGATGATGGGGGTCCTGACCCAGACGACATAGCCCAGGTCATTTTTCCTGGCCAGGAGATAGCGGAAATTTTCCAGTATCCGCCCGTTGTCCACCCCGGTCCATTGCTTGTGTTCCTGGCTGTCTGCCAGCTTGAGATCATAAAGGACCAGGTCAGTCCAGGGCAGGACACGGTCCAGGGCCTCCCGACTGCACAGGCCCGAGGTATCGATCGCTGTGTGGATGCCCGCCTCCTTGAAAGCTTTGAGCAGGTCGGCAGCTTCCCCTGCCTGGACCATAATCTCACCGCCTGACAGGGTGATGCCGCCATCGGCCCCGAAGTAGGCCCTGTCCTTGATGAGTTCGGAGAAGAGTTCATCGACCGTCCAGTCCTCACCCCGACTTTCAAGGGCCCGGGTCGGACAGGCCTCCACACAACGGAGGCAGAGGTCACAGCGACAGCGGTCGATCCTGAGCCCGTCTTCCGTCAGGGTCAGGGCCTGGACAGGACAGAGGGAGACACAGGTCCCGCATCCCAGGCAGCCTTCCTCCTGCCATTCGATCTGGAAAAGGGGGGAGAGGCTTTCGGGGTTGTGGCACCAGGCGCAGGAAAGAGGGCAGCCCTTGACGAAGAGGGTGGTCCGAAGACCGGGTCCGTCCTCTGTCGACATGCGCTGGATGTTGAGAATCCGCATGGTCCGGCCCGGCTCAGTATTGGAGATGGCTTTCGCGGGCAATGATCTCATCCTGGAGTTCCTTGCCGATGGAGGTGAAATAGGCGTTGTAGCCGGTGACCCGGACCAGGAGGTGCCGGTACTCACTGGGGTGGGCCTGGGCCTCCCTGAGGACCTGGGGATCCAGCATATTGATCTGGAGGGCCGTCCCCCCGTTTTCGCAGTAGCCCCTGAGGAAGGCTTTCAGTTTGGCCTTGTGGTCGGGTGACTTGACCAGGGAGGCATTGAAGGTCAGGGTGTGGCTGGCCCCATTGGGAAGGATATTGACATAGTCCCCGCAGGCGGTTTTGCCACCCAGGGCGGTCCCCACCGAGTTGCTGTTGGCGGTGGGCCCTTTCAGGTCCGCCCCGTTGGAGGGGCAGATGGCGTTTGAAAGGAATTGATCCTCGGTCCGGCCGTTGGCGCTTGCCTTCATGATGTAGCCGGCCCCGATCCAGTAATTCCAGGACAGCATGCCGGGCCGGAACTGCCGTCCCGTCGACCGGGTCTTGTATTTCCAGACTTCATCAGCCCATTCCCGCATAACGGTCCAGGCCAGCTCATCGCTCTCCTCCTCGTCCCGCCCATATTTGGGCGCCCGGTGGAGGGCTTTGGCCTGTAGGATCTCGTGGCCCTTCCAGTTGTCCTTCAGGGCCTGGACCAGTTCTTCGAGTCCGCATTCCTTCCGGTCATAGACCAGGTACTTGATGGCCAGGAGGGAGTCGACTGTGGTCGCGAAGGTCACGCCTTCCATGGTGGTATAGGAGAGTTCCGCCCCGCCCTGGGTGACGTCAAGGCCTTGCCGGGCGCAGCCATTGACAAGGACGGAAAGGTAGGGGGTCGGGTTGAAACGGGCCCGGATCGATTCACTCATTTCATAGGTATCGACCATCTTTTTGACAATGAAGCGGGTCTGTTCCAGGTAGGCTTCAAAGAACTTGTCCCAGCTGTCCAATTGGGAAAGGTTTCCCGTCCGGGGGCCCTCCTGTTTAAGCTTGCTCCACTTGCCTGTCATGGGGTCCCGGTAGGGGAGGAGGTCGCGCCCGTTGCCGTAGACAAGCTCCAGGGCCTTCAGCAGATTGATGTTGTTGTCGACGGTGCCGGACCGGTCATTGCCCGCCATGGTATTCTCCAGGCAGCCGACCGCGGCATAGTCGAAGACATTGTCCTCATGGATGAGGGCCTCCTGTCCCGACCGGCTGGCCTGCAGGAGGAGGCCGGCGGCGGAGCGTTCATCAAAATTCAAAAGAAAGGGGGCGCCCTGGCTCCTTGAAATCATGTCAACGATCTTGTCGAGCAATGGGTCCGGACTCTTCCGGTGGAGGCGGACATTGGGCTTGGGCTCCAGGATGGGGCTCATGTCGTCGATGACCTCAAGGAGGAGATAGGTCAGTTCATTGGTCAGATCGACGCCGTCCCGGCCCAGACCTGAGAGGTTGAAGAGCTGGCCGAAGCCGGCCGTGATGCCCTGGTTGCCCCCCACCCGGATTTGCGCGTCATAGGCGGTGTTGCAGTGGATCCAGAAACAGCCCAGGATATCTTTCATCTCCTGGTCGGTCATACCCTCTTCCTTTGACTTTTGGTAATAGGGGTAGAGGTACTGATCGAGCCGGCCGAAGGAGACACCGGGTCCGGGGTATTTTTCGTCCGACATAACCAGCATGTGGGTAAACCATAAGGACTGGACGGCCTCATGGAAATTATTGGCCCCCTCCCAGGGGACGGTCCGCATATTAGCGGCCATGATCCGGAGTTCATCCGCCCGCGAGGGATCCTTTTCCTCCTCCGCCAGATCTTGACACAGCTTGGCGTATCTGGCCGCCAACTCCTTGGGCATGAGGCAGGCCGTCCTCATGGCACGGAGGACCCCGCCCCTGGGGCCGGCCTTTTCAAGCTCGGAAAGCCTGCCATATTCGATCTCAATTTCCTCATAGGCCTCTTTGAAACCGCCCTTGAGAATCCTGGCGTAGTCGGGGATGAGATGGCCGCTGGTGGCGCCGCAGTTGCCGTAGCCGTGTGAATTCAAGAAGAAGACAGCCTCACGCGCTTTTTTGACGAGCCGGTTCCGTTCTTCCTGCTCCTTCCGGCTAAGGCACATGGAATACTGGAGATTGAATTGGGCCCCGCAAAGCAGGTCCCCCGGCAGGATTTCCACCGGCATGTGGCGGGTGACGACCTCCTTGGTGAACCAGGCCTTGCGTTCGGGGATGGACCAATCAAAGAAATCCTCTGGAACAGCTACTTTTTGGGCACTCTGCCGACAGGAGACGACGAAGGTCTTCAGAAAGGCGTAGGTTTCAGGAACAATGAAGTAGGAGATCTCATCGAACTGGACATCCCAGGCTGTCCCGGTCGTGTAGACCAGGTATTCGTTGTTCCACTTTCTGTCAGTTCCCTTGAAATAGTAGTCCCGGAGCCATTTGACGCGTGGCGACAGATCGCCCGGCTCCTTGATGGCCTTGCCCTTGTTTACCTCATTCATAGTCTCTTCCTTTCCGGAAAAACGGGTACCGAACCAGGGTTGGGATGGGCGGCACGGCTGCCTGACCAACGGTTATTGGATTCATTATAACGGAAAGACCTGTCCGCTTGGAGGTCCGCCTGTCTGTGAAAAGATGTTGACATATGTCATTAACCTGAGTAAAATCAAGTTGGTTAATGACATATGTCCATAATTGATAAAGCTAAAGGAGGTGAAAACTATGCCAAGAAGAGATGGTACAGGCCCAAGAGGCGAAGGCCCTTTGACGGGCTGGGGCAGGGGTCCCTGTTATGGGGATGACCCTGTTGCCTATGATCGTCGCGGCCGCCGGAGGGGCTTTGGTCCCGGACGGGGTTTCGGACCTGGTTACGCCAGGGGCTACGGCAGAGGTTGTGGCTGGGGTTTTGGTCCCGGCTTCGTCGAGATGCCGTACGACGACCGAAGTGACCGGGAGCTGCTGGAAGAAGAGCGTGATCTTCTCCAGGCCCGGCTCGACACTATCGCAAAGCAACTGGAAGAAGAGTAAACTATTTAGGGGATGGCCGGTGCCCGCGCCGCCATCCCTTATTATTTCAACTTCGAGGTGAGATGACTTGGCCAGACCCATGAAATGGCGTCGTATATGTGAATTGCCGGAAGTGACCCGTTTCGGCCCCTTGGGGGCTGGCGCCGGCTCCCGCGATCGCGTGGTCATGACTGTGGATGAATATGAGGCGATCCGGCTGATTGACCAGCAGGGATTCAACCAGGAAGAATGCGCGGCCCATATGAATATCGCGCGGACCACTGTCCAGGGGATCTATTTCCGGGCAAGGAAGAAGGTCGCCGACTCACTGGTCAATGGGAAGATGCTGATCATTGAGGGGGGGGAATACCGTCTGTGTGACGGTGTTGATGAATGTGGCCCGGGATGCCAACGTAAGGGACGGGGCCGCCGTATGCGCGGCAATCGCGGCCGGCGTGACTGATCCTATGACCATGTATTCGGACACGGTCATCGATCATTTTATGAGTCCCCGGAATGCCCACACCATGCCGGACGCCGACGCGGAAGGAAGTGTCGGCGATCCCTCTTGCGGTGACTGCCTGGTCATGTACATCAAGGTGGAGGAGGGGAGGATCGTGGCCATCAGTTACCTGGTCTTCGGCTGTTGCGGGGCGATTGCCTCCTCAAGCATGACCTCTGTCCTTGCCAAGGGTAAGACCTTGGAGGAGGCCCTCCTCATCTCGGAGGAAGATGTGGTCAAGGCCCTGGACGGACTCCCCGAAAGCAAGCTGCACTGCTCTCTCATGGGTGTCGGTGCCCTCCGGAAGGCCATTGTTAATTATCAGGAACAGAAGAATCAGGAAAGATGAGGTAAATATGAAAATAGCCCTACCGGTAGACGGTAATTCATTGGAATCACAGGTTTGTATATCTTTTGGCCGGGCCCCTTATTATCTGGTCCGGGATACGGAGACCAAGACGGATAACTTTATCACCAATACGGCGGCAACCCAGTCAGGAGGCGCCGGTATCCGGGCGGCCCAGATCGTCGCTGACCAGGAGGTCAATGTCCTCCTTACCCCCCGCTGCGGTGTAAACGCGGCCGAGGTCATCCAGGCCGCCGGCATAGAAATCTATAAGACGGAAGGCGATTCGATTGAAGGGAATATCGAGGCCTTCCTTGACGGTCGTCTGTCAGCGCTCGACGAGATCCATGAAGGCTTGCACGGTTCCTGAGGCGACGCGATGACGATCGCCCTGCTTAGCGGCAAAGGTGGGACGGGGAAGACCCTGCTGTCGGTCAATTTGGCCGCGGTCGCGGGCCAGTCCCTCTACCTGGACTGTGACGTGGAAGAGCCAAACGGCCATCTCTTTTTCAAACCGGAAGAGATCGAAACCGAGGAGGTGTCGGTCAGGATACCGGTGGTTGATCAGGAAAAGTGCACAGGTTGCCGCCTATGCGTCGATTTTTGCCAATTCAATGCCCTGGCCTATATCAAGGACCGTCTCCTGGTCTTCGAGGAGATCTGCCATTCCTGTGGCGGCTGCCTCCTGGTCTGCCCGGAAGGGGCCTTAAGGGAGAAGGACAGGGTCATTGGAAGGATCGAACGCGGCCGTTCGGAGGGGGTCCAGGTCCACAGCGGGATCCTGAATCCCGGGGAGGAATCGGGCTCCCCCATCGTCGACCGCCTCCTGGAGGGACAAGGGGAATCCAAGGATCTTCCCGTCTTCATTGACTGCCCACCGGGGACCTCCTGCCTGGTAATGGAGACGATTGCCGGCGCCGACTACTGTCTTCTTGTCGCGGAGCCAACCCTCTTCGGGGCACACAATCTGGCCATGGTCCATGAATTGGTCAATCTTATGGGCAAGCCTTCCGGCGTCATCCTCAATAAATGCCAGGAGGGGGACAATCCCTCCGAGGACTACTGCAGGAAACATGGCCTGCCTGTAATCGGAAGGATCGATTTCGATCCCAGGCTGGGGCTTATGAATTCAAGCGGCGAGATTGCCGCCCGGCTTGATAAATCCTACAAGACCTTGTTTTCCGGCCTTCTTGAAATTATCGGGAAGGAGGCGGGCCTGTGAAACAATTGCTGATCCTGAGCGGCAAGGGGGGGACCGGGAAGACGACCCTGGCTAGTGCCTTCATCAAGTTGGCCCAGGCCAGGACCTTCGCGGATTGTGACGTGGAGGCTCCCAATCTGCACCTGATCATGGACCAGACAGGTCAACCTGCCCGACAGGATTTCTACGGTTTGCCCAAGGCGGAGATCGACCCGGAAGCCTGCATCAACTGCGGGCTATGCAAGGAACATTGCCGCTTCAAGGCCATCCAGGTGGGGGAGGACAGCCATTGGGTCGACCCCTTTGCCTGTGAAGGCTGCGCCGTCTGCGATCTGGTCTGTCCGGTAGATGCCATCACCATGCTGCCTACTGTTTCAGGCGACCTGATCCTCTACAAGGAGGGGGAACAGGTCTTTTCCACGGCCCAGCTCAGGATGGGAAGCGGAATGTCGGGCCTTCTGGTCGCGGAGGTGAAGAAACAGATGCGGGAGGAGGCCCTGGTCAGGGAATTCGCCATCATCGACGGCTCGCCCGGCATTGGTTGCCCGGTCATCGCCTCCCTGAGCGGGGTCGATTGGGTTCTGATCGTCGCGGAGCCCTCCGTGTCGGGGATCAGTGACATGAAGCGGGTCATCGATACGGCCATGAAGTTCGGGGTGGGCCTTGCGGTCTGTGTCAATAAGTATGACAGCAACCCGGAAAGGACAGATCAAATCAAGCGCTTCTGTGAAGCTGAGAACCTGCCCTTTGTCGGCCTGATCCCCTTTGATCCGGAAGCCGTCAGGGCCATCAACAGCGGGCGGACGATTGTTGAAAGCGATTGCCCGTCAGGCAGGGCGGCAAAAGACATCTACCGGAGGACCCTGGCCCTGCTCTTCCAGGAAAGGGAGGATAAGCCCCAATGATCATCAAGACCCTGGTGGAAAATACGTCAACAGGAGAAGGGCTCGGCTCCGAGCACGGGCTCAGTCTCCATATCGAGGCGCTCGGCTACAGGATCCTTTTTGATACGGGAGCCAGCAACCTCTTTTTGGAAAATGCCGGGAAAATGGGCGTCGACCTTTCCCAGGTTGACTTCGCTGTCATTTCGCACGGCCATTACGACCACGGAGGCGGACTCGGACGCTTCCTGGAAATCAACGATAAGGCGGAAGTCTTCATCCACCCCCTGGCTTTTGGGAACTACTACGTCCGGCGGGCTGGAGGGGAACTCCAGCCGATCGGGATTGATCCGGCCCTGGAAGAGAACAGGCGGATGGTCTTCACAACTGACCGGTTTACGATCACCAAAGGACTGCGGGTCTTCTCCAATGTGGGCCAGACGGAAGCCCTCCCGGCCTCGAACAAGGACCTGCTTATGGGGACAGCGGACGGGCCGGTCGATGATCTCTTCGTCCACGAACAGAACCTGGTCATCGAGGAGGGGGACAGGATGGTCCTGTTTACCGGCTGTGCCCATAATGGTATCGTCAATATCGTCCGTCACTTCCATTCGATCAAGGGCCGCTACCCCGACTACGTATTGGGGGGCTTTCACCTTTCCAAGGGGGATGAGCACGACAGTTATGAGGAAATCGACCGGGTGGCCGGCTTCCTGCTTGACACAGGATCAGTTTATTATACCGGCCACTGCACCGGACTGGTCCCCTATAAGCGTCTGAAAGAGATCATGGGTGAACGGATACATTACCTGGCGACAGGAAGCGTAATTGAAATATAAGTAACGGAGTTGGATCATGAGTGACAATTGCAATCAGGACTGCGGTCATTGCCTGGAGGACTGCCAGGACAGGAGAGAGGAAACCCCCGATTTTACGGAGCATCTGCACGAGCTGAGTCAGGTGGGGAAGGTCATAGCCGTCATGAGCGGCAAGGGGGGAGTGGGCAAGTCTCTGGTCACTGCGCTCCTGGCGGCGGTCATGGCCCGAAGGGGCTACCGGGCCGCCATCCTGGATGCTGACGTGACGGGATCCTCCATACCCAAGATGTTCGGTCTGACGGAGAAGGCCAGGAGCAGTGAGTTGGGCCTCTTCCCTGTCCGGAGCCGGTCCGGTATCGATATTATGTCCATGAACCTGCTCCTTCAGGAGGAAACGGATCCGGTCATCTGGCGGGGACCGCTCATCGCCGGGGTGGTTAAGCAATTTTGGACCGATGTCATCTGGAAGGATATCGACTATATGTTCATCGATATGCCGCCCGGGACGGGTGATGTCCCCCTCACTGTTTTCCAATCAATCGCCGTGGACGGGATTGTCGTGGTGACCTCCCCCCAGGAACTGGTCGCCATGATCGTGGAGAAGGCCGTCAATATGGCCGGCATGATGGACATCTCCGTCCTGGGCCTGGTCGAGAACATGGCCTACTTCACTTGTCCCGACAACGGCAAGGATTATCCCATCTTCGGTGACAGTCATATCGGGGAGGTCGCCGAAAAACATGGACTCAAACTGCTGGCCCGCCTGCCGGTCGATCCCAGGATCGCGGAGGCGGCCGACAGGGGGCAAATAGAAGAGCTGGAAGGCGGCTGGCTGGAGCAGGCCGCGGACTTACTGGAAGGGACGGAAGAGAAGGCTATGCTTAAGATTGCGGTCGCAAGTGAAGGCGAGAAGGTAACGGAACACTTCGGACACTGTGAGAATTTCAATATCTATGAAAGCAGGGACGGGAAGATACTGGCCAGCCAGTCGGTTCCCAACCCAGGCCACCGGCCCGGTTTTCTTCCCAACTTTCTGAACGAGCTGGGAGTCAAGGTCATCATCTCAGGCGGCATGGGGGGCGGCGCCGTGGACATCTTCCGTGAGAAGGGGATTGAGGTCGTCGTGGGGGCGTCAGGCCCAGCCAAAGAGGCCGCCCAGGCCTGGTTGGACGGAAGGCTCGTGTCCACAGGTTCGGTCTGCCAGGATCACGTGCATGAGGAGGATTGTGGCGGATAGGTCCCTGCCCACCGGAAGGGCTCAAGTATTATTCGCACAAAAAAGGCTGCCCCCCACCGTGGCGGGGGGCAGCCTTTCATTAACCCTTGGGTCAAGCTAGTCCGGCAGTTCGAGAGCCGGTTTCTTTTTGCGCTGCCAGGCGTGCATGGCCAGGGCCAGGGCGATGACTCCGTAGGAGACGAAGACCCGGAAGTACTCACCGATCATGGCATTGTTGAAGAGGACCGTACCGGCCTCCGGAGCCACGATGAAGAGCATGTGGAAAAGGATGATCCCCGTGATCGCCTGCTTGTTGGTGGCCTTCTGGACGGAGGCACCGCCGACCAGGAGGGCTGCGATGGCGAACTGTCCCACCTGGAGGTGGGCCCCATAGGTCGCGAAGGTCCCCAGGTTCTGCAGGTAGATCAACTGACCCCAACCGGCCAGGACCGTGGAGATGATCATGGCCAGGACCCGGACCCGATCCACATGGATGCCGGATGCGTTGGCGATCACCTGGCTCTGGCCGACCGTCCTCATATTTTGTCCTATCCGGGTCGACAGGAAGGTCCGGTTAAAGGCGCAGATGCCGACAATGAGGGCGAAGGGGAGAACCGAGATCGAGGCATTCCTGATGGTCTGGTAGACGACCGGGATATAGGTGGCCGCATGAAGGGCCACCGATGCAATGATCATGGTGATGTAGCGGCCCGTCTTGAATCTTTCACGGGGTTTCAGCTTGTTTTCGATCAGCTTCCATGCCGCGAAGACCAGGACCAGGACACTGCCCATCTCAATGGCATTCACCAGGGGCAGACGGTCTGTCATAAGGTAACGCTCAACTGCCGGGATATAGGTGGCCCCGTAGAGGGCCGCCGATATCACCAGGAAAACCACGGTCTTGACGGGGACGCCCTGCTTGTTTTTTATTTGCAGGAAAATCCGGATTACCGAAATGACCGCGATGGCAATGAAGAGGACCAGGAGGAGGTCTACCATCTTGACCAGGTCCAGGGCGTATTTCATATTGCCTGTCAGGTCGATGCTATTCTTGATCCCAATGCCGCCTGGGATAACCAGGGCATTATTCTTGACCGGCAGGACACCCCCCAGGATGTAAAGGAAGAAGAGCTGGTAGAGCCCGTCGGCAAAGTAGCCCAGGATCAGGCCAGCGATCATCTCCGCCCCCTTCATCTTGTTGAAGAGGCGGCCAACTCCGAAGCCGAAAAGGACAGTCAAAGGCGTGGTGATCAGGAAGGCGACCAGCATGCCGGTCATGCCGGCCAGACCCCAGTCGACCGCGAAAAAGATACCGACCTGGGCGGCGATGGCCCCGATGACAATGCTGAAGTTCAGTCCCATACCGGCCAGGACCGGGATCAGGAGGGACAGGACGGTAAAACCGTTCCGCCCAAAACGGACCAGCACGTTCTCGAGGACGAAGGCTACCGAGTTGCCTGAGACGGCGACAGCCCCGATGCAAAGGGCGACGAAAAGGAGCATGACCTTGTTTTCAAAGAGCCAGCTCAGGGTTTTTTGTAGGAAGCTTTCTTCCTGGATCAGGATGGCGTCCGGCCGGGAAACATCCGATTGATTCATATCCGGCTTATTTTTCAATCTGGTTTCCTCCTTTCGTTTTCGACAGGGCGTAGAGGATGATGCCGTTCGAAATGATGATCCGGACCACCTCCGACAAGGTGCTGCCCGAGGGCATCAAGCGCTTGATGACCGGCAGTGACGTCGTCAGGATTCCCTGGAAGAGCAGGCCACCGACGATGACATTGGTCACCGAGGCCCGGCGAGTGGTCGCCCCACCGATCAGGACGGCCGCGACACATTGGAAGCCCATCATAAGTGGAGCATTGTAAAGCTGTAGAAAGCCGAATACCTGAGCGTACATGATGATGCCAATGGCGCCGAGTACGGTCGACAGGATGGTGCCCAGGATCCGCATGTTGTTGACATTGATGGCGTTGGATCGTGTAAACAGTTCATTTTCGCCAGCCGCGCTCATGGCAATTCCCTTTTTGCTTCTCAGGTAAAGCCAGACCAAAAGACAGGCGAAGAGGAAGACCAGGATCATACCGAGCGGGACAACCACGCCTCCCAACTCGAAGGCCAGCCACCTCAAGGAAGCCGGTTGCTGGGCGACGACGTCGGGATTGCTCAGAAGACCGCCAAAGCTATCATCCAGGTTGATGGTGTTACGCATGCCCTCCCCGGCGATGGGCCAGATCAGGATGCCCGACTTGAAGGGAAGGAGCAACCATACGATGTTGGACAGGGCGATGACTGAAAAGCCCACATAGGTGGATACTGTCATCTCCGATCCCTTGACCCGGTTGAGCAGGAGACCATAAATGTAGCCCAGCAGGGCAGCGATGGGGATGGCGATCAGGAGGGCGAAACCCAGGTCGGTCCAGGGCCTGGCCGCACCGTGGCGGAAGGACAGCTCGATAGCAGTGGTCCCGCCGATCAGGCCGGCCACAATACCGAGCGAGACACCGAAGTTCAGTCCGATACCGCTCTGGACGCCGGGTACCATGGCCAGGATGAGAATGCCGAACATGGACCAGCGGCGGAGCACGTCGCTGATGACATCCGTCAATTTCAAATCCACCAGGGGGGAGACGGCGATCAGCAGGATGAAGAAGAGGCCAATAATCAGCCTCGGCCAGCCGATACGCTGGATCATTTGCTTGGTGTTACTCATTGTCGACCTCCCCTTCAACAGTGTTAAGGGCTACCCCTGACATGGCCAGGCCGAAGGCCGCGTCTGAAGCATCCGGAGGAAGAATCTCCGCCACCTTGCCTTCCGCGACAATTCCAATCCGGTCACAGATGGAGCGGAGTTCCACCAGTTCGGAGCTGATGATGATGATGGTCATCCCAAGGTCAAGGTTAATTTTGACCAGGTGCTCCAGAACGAGCTTCTTCGCGCCAATGTCTATACCCCGTGTCGGCTCCGCCACGATGAGAATCTTTGGGCCTATGGTAAGGGCGCGGGCAAGACAGACCTTCTGCTGATTCCCGCCGGACAGGCTGCCTGTCTTTTGTTGAGGCCCTGTACAGCGGATATCCAGCAACTTTATCATATCGAGCGCATGCTTCTTCGCCTTGCTCCTGTTAATCATTTTTATGGGGCCGAAACGCCGGAGAAACTGGTTGTCGACCTGCATGGCCGAGAAGATGATATTCCGCTCAATGGATTCATTGAGCAGGAGTCCAACCCCCCGCCGGTCCTCGGACACAAAGGCCACATCGTGGCTCAGCGCCTCGCCCAGTCGATCCAGGCGGAGTTTTTCCCCGAAGACGTAAAGATCGCCTTCAGCCGGGAAAAGACCCATTATTCCGTTGATAATCCCGATCTTTCCCTGGCCTGCCAGGCCGCCAAAGCCAAATATTTCACCTTGCCGGATGGTGACATCCATCCCCTTGACCTGCTCACCGGCCATGTCGACGCTGAAATTATTCATCTCCAGGGCGACCGTCGCGTCGCTAAGATCGCGGCTGGTGTCTGCCACATCGATCAGGCGTTCGACCTTGCGGCCGATCATCTTGGCCGCGATCTCCACCATGGTGATATCCTTGGTCTCGGCCCGGTCAACCAGCTCACCATCCCTCAGGATGGTCAGGCTGTCGGCGACCGTCATGACCTCATCAAGCCGGTGGGTAATGAATATGATAGCGATGCCCTGGTCGGTGATGATTTTCATGATCTCCAGCAGGCGCTCGGCCTCACTTTCTGTGAGGACGGCCGTCGGTTCATCGAAGACCAGGAGCTTGATTCCCGTCTTGTCGATCTCGCGCGCGATCTCGACGAATTGCTTGTAGCCGATCGGCAGGCCGGCGACCTTGACATAGTCCTCAATATTCATACCGATCCGGGCCAGGGCCTTCCTGGCGTCCCGGCTCATGGCTTCGCGGTCGAGCACGTCCATTGAGGGTCCGAGAAATCTGGAGAAAATCGTAGGATTTCCAATCTCACGGCCCACCTTTATATTTTCCGCGATCGTGAAGTCGGGTATCAGCATGAATTCCTGATGGACCATGCCGATGCCGTGGTCCATGGCCTCATGCGGGTTCATAATAGCGACCTTTTCACCGGCGATTTCCACTTCGCCGCTAAAACCGCCTGTCGTGTGAATGACAGGCATACCGAACAAGATATTCATCAAGGTCGATTTACCGGCCCCGTTTTCTCCGACCAGCGCGTGGACTTCGCCTGGCCTGACGACCAGGTCTACGTTTTTCAAGACCTGATTGCCAAAATATTCCTTGCTTATCCCCTTCATGGATAAAATAGGTGGCCCGTCCATTTACTTCTCCTCCAATCCGAGCGCCGCCGCCAGGTTGCTACCCGGCGGCCCGCCCCTGGATAATCGTTTTTAAAAAAGCGCACCGACCCCAGTCAGGAGCCGGCGCGCCTATGCATCAGGCAAACATCATCAAATGGTTATCCTGCGCGGTTTACTCAATCGGCTTGCTGAAATCGACGAAGGGCGCGAGCAGCAGATAGAAGTTATCGAGCTCGGTGTCGTCCCCCAGAACATAGTTGGAAATCGTAATTTCACCTGCCTTGTACTCTTCGGAGACCTTAGCGATGGCACGCTCAAGCGCGGCACGGTCGTGACGGTCAGTGAACTTGCCTTCGCAGAATTCGATGGCGTATTCAACACCAGCTTCCAGCATGAGCATGTTGATGGGGACTCCCCAGGTCGACATACGGCCTTCCTGGTCGTTCTCAACCAGTTTCTCGCGGATGGCCTGGAGCATGTATTTTACATCACCTTCATGGCCTTCCAGGTCAACACCCAGGGCCGCGGGGTAAGCGTGGTAGGGGCTGGGGCAGCACTGCTGCGGATAGATGGCCCCACCCTTGAGGATCTCCTGAATCAGGGGTTCCTGCAGGCCGCAGTTGGTCGAGAAGAAGGCGGTGTCCTTGCCGTGCTCAGCGATCAGCTTGGAGATATTCTCCCGGATGAACTGCTGGGCGCCGGAGATGCCGGCGTCACCGGTCGGGTCGGGTGCCTCGATATCCAGAAATTCGATGTCGAGTTCTTTACAGGTCTCGATCATGATCTGGCGACGGGCCGAGATGGTCTCATAGCCCAGGTGACGGGGGAATGAGATGTGGATGAAGGTCTCAGCTCCCATGCGGGCGGCTTCCTCCGGGATGGTGCGGCCCATGGAAATTTCATCAACCAGGAGGTTGACGTCCGCCTTTGAAGCTATCATCTCCGGGGGCTCAGCGCAGACACCCGCGATAAAGAGCATGTCGGGACGGGTCTCCCTAACCTTGTCGATGGCCGCCGCGGCTCCCCCTACAGCCTGGACAAAGACGATGGCTTTCACCTCTTCGTCTGCGGCCAGCTGCAGAACGCCCTGGATTACCTGCTCGACCTCGGATGCGAAGTTATCGGGATAGGTCCCCGTGACGATCCTGTCGCCATAGCGCTCCTTCATCTTCTGGCCGGCCTGGTACTCCTCTTCACCTTGTGAGACGGTGCCGGTGTAGATTCCGATCTTATAGTCGTACTCTACTTCGCCTTCGGTCGGTTCGGCTTCGCCCTCTGTCGGCTCTGCCTCACCTTCGGTTGCCGGCGGCGATGTGGGTTCGGGTTCCTCATCGCCACGACAGGCGACGACCGCGAAGACCATCATCAGGGCAAGCAACGCCACGAGAATTTTCTTAGTCATAATCTTCCTCCAATAATATTTCATCCGGCTGATTACCGGATGGTCCTTTCTCTTTTCGCTACTACGGAAAGAGAGATCCGCGCAAGCGGATAGACGGATTATGATAGTACCCCATAATGAGATACGTAGAGTAATGATAAATATTCAGGGGTTAACTGTCAAGTTTATAACGCAACTTTGTCCCTTTCCTGATTCTTCCAGCTTACGGGACAAGGAAGATTCAGGCAATATGAATAGCCGGATAGCAGGGAAAAGACCGCAGACCGCAGGCCTTAACGGCGGTCCATGGGCCAGGTCCGCCCCTCCCCCGCATAATTTCTCCCCAAAGAGGGGAGGGGGCCGTATAATTACCAACCCATACCAAATAGGTTATCGTTCTTCCGCGGTCGACCAATCCAGGATCACCTTGCCCGACTGACCGCTATTCATAGCAGAAAAACCTTTTTCGAAATCGCGGAAGTTGTAGCGGTGGGTGATAAGGGGGGACAGGTCAAGGCCGGACTGGACCAGGGCCATCATCTGGTACCAGGTTTCAAACATTTGGCGGCCATAGATGCCCCGCAGGGTCAAACTGCCCATAACCACCTTGTTCCAGTCAATGCGGGTGTCCCTCTTGATGAAGCCCAGGAGGGCGATCTTCCCTCCGCTGATCATATTGTCGACCATGGTATTGAGGGCAGAGGCCGAGCCGGACATCTCGAGTCCGACATCGAAGCCTTCCAGCATATTGAGCCGGGGCATGACGTCTTCGACCCTCTCCTTGTTGATGTCGATGGTGGTCAGGCCAGGAACGACTTTATGGGCCAGCTCCAGCCGGTAGGGCCGGGTCCCCGTCAGGACCACATTGCGGGCACCACAAAAACGGGCCACGGCGGCTGCCATAATGCCGATCGGACCGGGGCCTGTAACCAGGACATCCTCACCGACCAAGTCAAACATGAGGGCTGAGTGGACGGCGTTGCCGAAGGGGTCGAAGAGGGCGGCGATTTCCTCGGGCACACCGGCCAGGAGTTTGACGACGTTTTGTTCCGGGATTACCAGGTATTGGGCGAAGGCCCCGTCCCGGTTGACTCCCACCCCCTGGGTATTGGGGCAGAGGACCCGGCGTCCGGCCCGGCAATTCCGGCAGACCCCGCAGACGATATGCCCCTCGCCGGAGACCAGGTCGCCCACCTCGACCGTCTTCACCATGGAGCCGGTCTCGACCACCCGGCCCACGTATTCGTGGCCGACGACCAGAGGCGGCTTGATGGTCGCCTCTGCCCATTCATCCCAATTGTATATATGGACGTCGGTCCCACAGATGGCGGTCTTGCTGATCTGGATCTTGACGTCCACCGGGCTGCAGGCAGGGATGGGGACCCGGGTTAGCTCGAGTCCCTCTTTTCTTTCCGGTTTTACCAGGGCGTACATTGACTGATTCATCTCAATCCTCCTCAGGGCTTCGAAGGGCATAACCGGCAAGCGGGTCGGCCAAAAGGAACTGTTTCCAGCCTCATTTTAGCACGTACAGGCCTTTTCCAAGGGGGAGGTACGCTTGTCAAAGGAGAGAATTCTCGGGTATAATAAACGGGCTCACAGCCGCCCGACACCTCTATGCCGCGGCGGCACAAGACCCTGATTTGTAGCTTGACAACCAAACGACAATAGAGGCGCAGCGGATGGGTAGGCGCGGTGGAAAACCCGGGATCGGGGCCGTGCTGAAGTGTTCGTTGCCGAAGGACCCGCAGGTGATTCCCGCCTGCCTGATCCTGGTAGACCGAACCAAGGGCGGTTTACTGTCATGCCCGGCATGAAGCGCTATGCGTATTTTTTAAATAGGCGGCGCTTTTTTTTACGAAAGAATTGATTGGAATAAAGGAGTAGAACTGTGATTGAAACCATGATTCGCGTCCGTATCGGCGCGGAAGACGCACACTATGGAGGGGGTCTGGTCGACGGGGCCCATATGCTGAAGCTTTTCGGCGACATTGCCACGGAATTGCTGATCCGGCGGGATGGGGATGAAGGTCTTTTTCGCGCCTATGACAGCGTTGACTTCCTGGCCCCGGTCAGGGCCGGTGATTTCATTGAGGCCAGGGGCTGGATCGAGGAAGAAGGGGGGAGTTCGCGCAAGATGCGCTTTGAGGCCTGGAAGGTCATAGCGCCCCGGCCGGACCTGTCCGATACGGCAGCCGATCTTCTTGAAGAGCCCCTTCTTGTCTGCCGGGCGACCGGTACCTGTATAACGCCCAAGGGGAAACAACGCAAGTAAGGGAGGAGGCAGGCATGTCAAAAATCGTGATCACAGCTGCCATCAGCGGGGCCGAGGTGACCAAGGAAATGAACCCGGCCGTCCCCTATACCCTGGACGAGTTTGTCCGTGAGGCGGAATCGGCCGCCCGGGAGGGGGCAGCCATCATCCATCTTCACGCCCGTCAGGATGATGGGAGTCCGACTCAGGACCGGGAACGTTTCCGGCTTCTGATTGATGCCATCCAGACGGCCTGCCCGGCCGTCATCATCCAGCCCTCGACGGGTGGAGCCACCGGAATGACGGCCCAGGAGCGCCTTCAGCCGACGGAGCTCAATCCGGAGATGGCCAGCCTGGACTGTGGGACCATGAACTTCGGCGGCGATGAGATCTTTGTAAACACAGAGAATATGATCATTGAATTCGCGGCCCGAATGCGGGAAAGAGGAATCAGGCCGGAACTGGAATGTTTCGATAAAAGCCATATCGATATGGCCCTCAGACTGGTCAGGAAGGGCTTCATCGACCGGCCCCTCCATTTCAATCTGGTGCTGGGTGTCAACGGCGGGGCTGCTGCCACCCCCCGGGACCTCCTCTTCCTCCGCCATTCCCTGCCGGAAGACGCCAGTTTCACGGTGACCGCCATGGGCCGCCAGCAGCTGCCGCTCAATGTCATGGCCATGGCCATGGGCGGCCATCCAAGGACGGGTTTTGAGGATAATCTCTACTATGCCCGGGGCCGGGCCGCCACAAGCAATGGCGAACTGGTCGCCCGTCTGGTCCGGATCGCCCATGAGATGAATCTGAAGGTCGCAAGCCCGGACGAGGCCCGGGAGATCCTCAGGCTGCCGGCGGGAAGATAGGGGAGGAAGCGACCATGACTATGGGAAGCAGATATGGGGCACACCGGGTCATTGAACCGAAGGGTTTGCTGCCACAGGCAGCCCAGGTGATCGATAACAGCATGACCCCCTATGACAACGAGATCCTGATTGATGTATCCGCCCTTAATATCGATGCCGCCAGCTTCCGCCAACTCTGGGAAGAGGCGGAGGGTCAGGAGGACCGGCTGAAGAAGCGGATCATGGAGATCGTGGCCGTCCGGGGCAAGATGCAAAATCCCGTCACCGGGTCGGGGGGCATGCTCATGGGCCGGGTCGCCCGGATCGGGAGTGCCCTGGAAGGCCGTGACCTGAAGGTGGGGGACCGGCTTGCGACCTTGGTTTCACTTTCACTGACCCCCCTCCGGCTCCAGGAGATCACGGGTGTTTACCCGGAGATCGAGCGCCTGGAGGTCAAAGGCCAGGCCATCCTCTTTGAGAGCGGCATCTACGCCAGGCTCCCTGATGATATGAGTGAGAATCTGGCCCTGGCCGTCCTCGACGTGGCCGGTGCGGCCGCCCAGACGGCCCGGATAGTCAGTCCGGGCGACAGCGTCCTCATCCTGGGCGCGGGTGGCAAAAGCGGCCTGCTCTGCGGCTATGAGGCTATGAAGCGGGTAGGTCCCTGTGGCCGGGTGGTCGGTATGAGCCGGAATGACCGGCCAAGGGAGATCCTCCTCGACAACCAGCTCTGCCACGACTTTTTTGTGGCCGACGCCCAGAATCCGGTCCAGGTCCTGGACAAGGCCCTGGCCTTGAATGGAGGGAGGGAGTACGACGTGGTGATCAATGTGGTCAACATCGATGGGACCGAGATGTCCTCCATCCTGCCAGCCCGGGAGGGCGGCCTGGTTTACTTCTTCAGCATGGCCACC
Source organism: uncultured Mageeibacillus sp. (assembly GCA_964486135.1). Lineage (GTDB taxonomy): Bacteria > Bacillota > Clostridia > Saccharofermentanales > DTU023 > UBA4923. The sequence continues at coordinate 12,285 of CAZAKT010000008.1, read as the reverse complement.
AGTTTCACGCGTGCCGCCCTGGGAGCTGAGGGTGTGGGCAAGGACGTTACCATGATCATCGGCAACGGTTATACAAAAAACCATGCGGCCTTCTCCCTCCAGCTCCTCCGTGAGAGTGGGGCGCTTCGCAGGATCTTCGAGAAGACCTACCTATAGGGGGGACGATTATGAAGGCAGAGGATAAGTACATAAACAAAAGCGCTCAGGCCAGGCGGGAAATACTCTTTCCGGGTGTTCCGGATGAAGAGTGGAATAGCTGGCACTGGCAGGTCAAGAACAGGATCACCAGTCTGGAGGAGTTGACGGACCGCCTGGCCCTGACCGAGGAGGAAGTAGAGGGGGTGGGCGAGGCCCTGAAAAAATTCAGGATGGCCATTACCCCCTATTACCTGACCCTGATCAATCCTGACGACCCCCATGACCCGGCCAGGAAACAAGCCATCCCAACGGCTCTGGAACGCAAATCAGCACCGGAAGACCAGGACGACCCCCTCCATGAGGACGGGGACTCACCCGTCTTTGGTTTGACCCACCGCTATCCCGACCGGGTCCTTATGCTGATCACCGATATGTGCGCCATGTACTGCCGTCACTGCACCCGGCGGCGTCTGGCCGGCCAGAAGGACGGGGCAAGGACGACCGGGGAGATCGATGCCTGCATCGACTATATCCGGGAGCACCCCTTGATCCGGGATGTCCTCCTCTCGGGCGGCGACGCCCTTCTTATGAGCGATGACAGGCTGGAATATATACTCCAGGCCCTCCGTGGCATTGACCATGTCGAGATCATCCGGATCGGCAGCCGGACCCCCGTGGTCATGCCCCAGCGGATTACGCCCGGTCTCTGCGCCCTCCTGAAGAAATATGAGCCGGTCTGGCTCAATATGCAATTCAACCACCCCAATGAGATCACGCCCGAGAGCTGGCAGGCCTGCGCCAGGCTGGCCGACGCCGGTGTGCCCCTGGGTAACCAGTCGGTCCTCCTTCGCGGCATCAACGACTGTGTCCATGTCATGCGCCAGCTGGTCAACGGACTTGCCTGGATCAAGGTCCGCCCCTATTACATCTATCAGTGCGACCTGACCCGGGGGATCTCCCATTTCCGGACCTGTGTCTCCAAGGGGATTGAGATCTGCGAGGGGCTTCGCGGCCACACCTCGGGCTTCTGTGTCCCCACCTTTGTTGTGGATGCCCTGGGTGGGGGCGGCAAGGTCCCCGTCATGCCCGACTACCTGATTTCCCAGAGTCCGGAAAGGGTGGTCCTGCGCAACTACGAAGGTGTCATCAGCACCTACACCCAGCCGCGCGATTATGAGAGCGACTGCCACTGCCCCGTCTGTGAGGGGGAGAGGAAGATCCATATGATCGGGGTGGCGGGTCTCCTTGAAGGCCAAAAGGAATCCTTGGAACCCAGGGATCTCCTGCGGAAGACAAAAGTCGACAAGGATGTCGAATACAGCTAGGCCATGACCGGGGAAGCCAGGATCCGTCTCGTGGAACTGCTCGGCCTTGACCGCCTGCCTTCGCTTGCCATTATCGGGACGGGCAAGAACGCCGGCAAGACAACCGTCCTGAATCATATCCTGGAAGCCTGCGGCCAGCCTGACTTCAAGCGGACCCTGGCCATCACCTCCATCGGTCTTGACGGGGAGGGGCGGGATCAACTGACGGGGGCTGCCAAGCCAGGGATTTTCCTGGGAGAAGGTCAGCTCATAGCCACGGCGCGGGCTTCTGTCAGCAAAAGTGACAGCGTTCTTGAGGTCCTGGCCCTGACGGGGATCCAAACGGCAAGCGGGGAAATTGTCATCGCCAGGACCCGGTCCAAGGGTTACCTGGAATTGGCGGGTCCCTCCGTGGCGGCTGACATCCGGCGCTGCGAAGGGTATTTCCGGAAAGAGGCTCCCGACTGTCTCCTGATTGTGGACGGGGCCCTCTCGCGCCGGTCATCCGCGGGAGGCGGTCTGACCAAGGCCGCCGTCCTCGTCGCGGGACTGGCCAATGCGGTCAGCCCGGATGAGCTGGCGGAAAAGACAGCCAGGCTGGTTGGCCTCCTCACCTTGAAGGCCTTCAATGAGGATTTGAGGCGGGAGTGCCTGGAGGCGCTCCGGGCCCGGCCCCGGGCCAGGGCCCTGATCCTGAATGGGTCGGGGGGCCTGCGCCGGACCCTGGAGTTCCCCTCCCTGGCCGGCCATGGGTCTGAGATCGCCAAGGCCCTCCTGCCCGGCGACCGATTGCTCTTACTCCGGGGCGCCGTGACTGCCCGTCTTGTGGGGGAGCTTATGAAGAGCCAATCTTTTTCGGAAATGACCCTGGCGGGAGAGGATGGGACGCGATTTTTCCTGGATGACAGAAGTCTTTCACAGTTAAAAGGACGGGCCCTTTCCCTGACCGTGCTGCACGAGCTAAGCCTGCCCTGTGTCTTCGTCAATCCGGCAAGGGGGGATGGCAGCCTTGCCGACTCAAGACTACTGGTGGAGACCCTCCGGGCCAGGATTGACAAGCCGGTGGCCGATCTTGGCCCGGCCTTGGCCTGGAGCGAAAAAGGAGGGACTGGCCTATGTTGATCGCAAGTCGTCAGGACCGGGAACGGCTGGGCCTGGCCCAGGCCCTGGAGGCCTGCCGCTGTTATTCACCCCAGGGCCGGCGCCTCAAGGCTGCCCACCGCTATTATTCACCGGAAGAGAAAGAGCTCCTGGAGGAGGAGCTGACAGCAGTCAACCGGCTTCTTGAATACGCGGGAAGTCAATCGGCCGACCGCCTGACGGTACAGGCTATCCTGGGGCATCTGAGGGACCTTCGGGGGAGCCTGGCCAGCTTGAAAAAGGGACATTTACTCGATATCACCGAGCTTTTTGAGCTCAAGCAGGCCGCCCGCCTCATAGGAAAACTGGCTGGCCACGCCTCCCTGGCCCGGAAGGCAGGGGTGACCCTGACGGCATTGCCGGAACTGGAGGCCCTTCTCGATCCAGCGGGCTTGGGTACCAGTGGCTTCTACCTCTATGACGAATACTCGCCACGTCTGGCCCAGCTTCGCCGGGACCGGGCCCTGCTCGAGAACAAGCTGGAGGGGGGCCAGGGCGACCGGCCGGCCCTGCTGGCAGAACGTCGTTGCCTGGTTGAAGAGGAGGAGAAAGAGGAAGGGGCTGTCCGCCGCCAGCTCTGTGAGAGGATCAAGCCCTACGCGGCCCCGCTCCAGGAAAACCTGGACCAGGCCGGCCGGCTCGATTTCCGGCTGGCCAAGGCCGAACTGGCCCTCCGCTGGGGCGCGTCCAGGCCGGACCTGATGGAGGCGGGCGAAAGGACGATCCTGGAACATTTCTATCATCCTCCGATCGAACAGCAACTCCTGGCCAGGGGCGCTTCCTACGAACGCCAAACCCTGGTCGTTGAGAAGGGGACCACGGTCCTGTCGGGCCCCAATATGGGGGGAAAGAGCGTCAGCCTGAAGGCCTTGGCCCTCTCACTCCTCCTCCTTCATATGGGTTACTTCCCGCCTGCCGCCTATGTGGCCACCCCCCTCTTTGATTTTGTGGGCTACAGCTCCGACCATCTGGATACGACCAAAAGGGGCCTGTCCTCCTTTGCCTCGGAGATGGTGAGCCTGCGTGACCTTGTGGACCTTTCGAAGCGGTCGAGGGGCTTTATCCTGATTGACGAGCCCTGCCGGGGCACCAACCCCCGGGAGGCGGCGGCGCTTGTCGGCGCCCTCAGCCGCTTCTTCGCACAAAAGCCGGGCTCCCTGGTATTGGCTACCCATTACCTGGTGCCTGCCGGGGAGGGGATAAGGCATATTCGGATAAGGGGCATCCAGGAGGAAGCCCTCCAGGCCGTCCTGGGAAGTGAGACCCGGCAGCTGACAGACCAGGAGGCCATCCGCCGGATTGAATCCCTTATGGACTATTCCCTGGAGGCTGTCGATGACGGGGCAGGGCCCCAGGAGGCTGCCGTCCGCCTGGCGGGCTGGCTTGGTATGGATGAAGAACTTCTGGACCTTCTATGATTGGAGGCTTTATGGCCGAACTGAAACTTGACTGGGACAAGATAGAGGCATCAAAGGAGGCGGCCGCCTCCATTGCCGACCGGGTGATCGAGGAACTGGCCCCCTATACGACGGTCACGGTGGAACGTGCCGTATGCCGTCTCCTGGGGATTGACGGCGTCAATCAGGAGGGGATCCCCCTGGTCAATCTGGTCGTCGACCAGCTCAAGGCCAAGGGAGTCCTGAACCGGGGCGCCGCCTACTGGTTGGCCCAGGCCTCCCTTACGTCCGGCCTGACCCCCCTGCGAATTGCGGAAGACCTGGGGGCCGGAAGGATCGATCTCACGGAACTCGAGAAGCAGGATCCCTACGACTGCCGGCTTTGGGCCAGGGAAAGGGCCGTGGAGACCCTGTCCGCTATCCGGACCGGCCGCAAGACCCGGGAGGGTTTGATTGAAGGCTACGGGGAGCGGCCGGCCCCCTGGCTCTACGCCATTGTCGCGACCGGCAATATTTATGAGGATATTGTCCAGGCCAAGGCTGCCGCCCGCCAGGGCGCGGACGTCATCGCCGTCATCCGGACGACCGGCCAGAGCCTGCTGGATTTTGTTCCCCATGGGGCCACCACAGAGGGTTTCGGTGGAACCATGGCTACCCGGGAGAACTTCCGCCTCATGCGCCAGGCCCTGGATCAAAGCGGGGGGGAGCTCGGCCGCTATATCCGCCTTTGCAACTACTGCTCAGGGCTCTGCATGCCGGAGATTGCCGTCCTGGGGGCGCAGGAGCGGGTGGATGTCATGCTGAATGACGCCCTTTACGGGGTTCTCTTCCGGGATATCAACATGCGTCGGACCCTGATCGATCAAGGCTTTTCCCGCATGATCAATGGGGCGGCCGGTGTCATCATCAATACGGGTGAAGATAATTATCTGACGACAGCAGATGCCTTTGAAGAGGCGCATACCGTCCTGGCCTCCCAGTTCATCAACGAGCAGTTCGCCCTGAGCGCAGGTATGGCGGAGGGGCAGATCGGACTGGGTCACGCCTTTGAGATCGACCCCGGCCTGGCCAACTCCTTTGTCTACGAATTGGCCCAGGCCCAGATGACCCGCCAGATATTCCCCCGGGCCCCCCTGAAATATATGCCGCCGACCAAGCATATGACCGGCAATATTTTCAAGGGCCAGGTCCAGGACGCCCTCTTCAACATTGTCGCGGTCCTGACCGGCCAGCAGTTCCTCCTCCTGGGCATGATGACGGAGGCCATCCACACCCCTCACATAGGGGACCGGGCCCAGGCCCTGGAAAGTGCCCGTTATATCGCCCGGGCCCTGGGGGGACTTGGCGCTGAAATCGATTACAAGGAAGGCGGTATCATGGAGGAGCGGGCCCGCCTGGTCCTGGACAAGGCGCTGGAGCTCCTGGAGTCGATCCGGAGGGACGGTCTTTTCGAAGCACTGGAAGCCGGCCGTTTTGCCGGTATCAGGAGACGGGCCGGGGGCGGCAAGGGCCTGGACGGGGTTATCCTCAAACATGATGACTATGACAACCCCTTCCCCAGCCTCTTTTTTGAGGAGCAGGAAATCCTGGCCCAGGAGGTGAAATATGGAAAGGAAGGCTGATCTCACCCACCTCAAGCCCTACGGGGACACCATGGATGATGGGCGGATCCAACTCAGCTTCACCCTGCCCGTCCCGGACGATGACCGGGCCGTGGAGGCCGCCCGGGCCATTCTCCAGTCCCTGGGCCTGACCGAACCCCTGATCGCCTGGCATGAGGCGCTCGATGGGGGCTTCACCTATTTCATCGCTTACGGGACCCTGGAAAAGGGCATCGACTATACCAAGCTGGAGGCCGGCTCCCTTGAGTCACCGGTCATGAGCCTGGAGGAGACGGACCAGTTCATCCGTGAACAGCTGGGCAGGAAGATCAGGGTCATCGGGGCCAGTACAGGGACGGATGCCCACACGGTAGGGATCGATGCCATCATGAATATGAAGGGTTTTGCCGGTCGCTATGGGCTGGAGCGCTATGCCATGTTTGAGACCCTCAACCTGGGCAGTCAGGTCGAGAATGAGGTCTTCATCCGGGAAGCCGTCCATTTTGAGGCCGATGTCCTCCTGGTGTCGCAGACAGTGACCCAGAAGGACATCCACATCCATAACATCACGGAACTGGTCGAGCTCCTGGAAGCCGAATCCATCCGCGACCGTTTCCTGCTTATTGCCGGTGGCCCGCGTATGACCCATGACCTGGCCAAGGAACTGGGCTGTGATGCCGGCTTTGGTCCGGGGAAGTACGCGGATCATGTGGCGGGATTCATTGTGACCGAACTTGCCAGGCGCCAGGAGCGGGCTTTCAAGGAAAAGATTGAGGAGGAGAAGCTATGAAAGTATTTGTCGCCGGATGCGGCACCATGGGGGCGGGCATCGCCCAGGTATTCGCCAGCCATGGCCATGAGACACTTATGTTTGACAGGACAGAGGAACTGACGGGCCGGGGCCATGCCCTGATCGAGAAGCAGCTGACCCGTCAGGCGGACAGGGGCCGTATATCGGCGGAGGAAAAGGAGGCGGTACTCTCGCGCCTGTCAAGGACCTGCGACCCGGGGGAGGCGGCCACTGCCGATCTCGTCCTGGAAGCCATCTTTGAGAATATGGCAGCCAAGCGCCAACTCTTCCTGGAACTGGATGGGATTTGTAGCGATAGTTGCCTCTTCGCCAGCAATACCTCCTCCCTCTCCATCACCGAGATGGCCGCCGGCCTGAAGCATGAGTCCCAATTTATTGGCATTCATTTCTTCAACCCGGCCCCCGTCATGAAGCTTGTCGAGATCGTCAGGGGCTCAAGCAGCTCGGATGCCAGCGTGGACCAGGCCCTGGCCCTGGTGAGGGCCATCGGCAAGGAGCCGGTCCTCTGCCAGGAGAGTCCCGGCTTCATTGTCAACCGGATCCTGATCCCCATGATCAACGAGGCTATCGATCTCCTGGACCGGGGCGTGGCGGACCGGGAGGCGATTGACCTGGCCATGCGTCTGGGTGCCAATCATCCCATGGGCCCCCTCCAGCTGGCCGATTTTATCGGAAACGATATTGTCCTCCATATTATGGAGACCCTGCTCTCTGAGACCAACGACCCCAAGTACCGGCCCAGCCTCCTCCTGAAGCGCATGGTCCGGGCAGGCAAGCTGGGCGTCAAGACCGGTCAGGGTTTCTACAGCTACTGAGGGAGGTTCCTATGAAAGAGATCGTAATCCTGGGAGCCTGCCGGACAGCCATCGGTTCATTCAATGGTTCCCTGGCCAAGGTCCCGGCCGTTGAACTCGGAGCGGAAGTGATTGGCCAGACCCTGGTCCGTGCCGGCCTCCAGGCAGGGGAGGTCCAGGAAGTCCTCATGGGTTGCGCCCTATCGGGGGGCCTGGGCCAAAATCCGGCCCGGCAGGCCGCCATAAGGGCGGGGATCCCGGAAGAGGTGCCCGCCGTGACCGTGAATTGCGGTTGTGGTTCTGGCCTGAAAACCCTCCTCCTGGCTGCCGCCCAGATCAGGAGTGGGGAGGCGGGGATCCTGGTGGCAGGCGGTATGGAGAATATGTCGGCGGCTCCCTACCTGCTGGATAAATTGAGAGGGGGCTACCGCATGGGGGATGGCCGCCTGATCGACAGTATGGTCAAGGATGGTGTCTGGGATGCCTTCGGCGACTACCATGTAGGGGTAACGGCAGAGCGGGTGGCCAGGCAATATGGGGTCAGCCGGGAGGAACAGGATGCCTATGCCCTGGAAAGCCAGATGAGGGCGAAAAAGGCCCAGGAGACGGGTCGCTTTAAATCGGAGATCTTTCCCCTGAAAATCCCAGCCGGAAGAGATCAACTTGACTTCGATCAGGACGAATACCCCCGGCCCCAGACCACCCTCGAGGGTCTCGGGAATCTGCGGCCGGCCTTTGAAAAAGAGGGGACGGTGACCTTGGGCAACAGTTCAGGTCTCAACGACGGGGCGGCCGCCCTGCTTGTCATGAGCCGGGAAGAGGCCGAAAAAAGGGGTCTGACCCCGCAGGCGACGCTCAAGGCCGGCGCCACGGTTGGCCTGGACCCGGCCCTCATGGGCCTGGGCCCCTATTACGCGACCAGAAAAATCCTGGATGACACCGGCCTGTCCCTTGACCAGATCGATCTCTTTGAATTCAATGAAGCCTTTGCCGCCCAGACGGTGGCCGTCATCAAGGCTCTGGGGGTGGACCCCTCCAGGGTCAACGTGAATGGGGGCGCCATCGCCCTGGGGCATCCGGTCGGGGCCTCGGGCGCCAGGATCCTGGTCAGCCTGCTGTACGAAATGGAAAAAAGGAATGTCAAACGCGGCCTGGCCGCGCTGGCCATAGGAGGCGGCATGGGGATAGCCGCCCTGGTCGAAAGATGAGGGGAGCATAATATGGACCAGCTATTAATTGAAGAAAAAGGGCAGATCGTCCAGATCACTGTTAACCGGCCCAAGGGCCTGAACGCGCTCAACCGCGCCATCCTCCAGGAGCTTTCGGATAGCTTCTCCAAGCTCAATGACAGGAGGGATGTCCGGGCGGTTATCATCACCGGCGCCGGTGACCGGGCCTTCATAGCGGGCGCTGACATCGATGAGATGGCCGATCTCAACCGTCAGGAGGCGGAGGAGTTCGCCCATTTTGGCAACCGGATCTTCCAGCAGGTCTACAACTGCCCCCTTCCCCTCATCGCCGCCATCAACGGTTATGCCCTGGGGGGCGGCTTGGAGCTGGCCCTGGCCTGTGACCTCCGGCTCGCTTCCGAGACGGCCCGCTTCGCCTTCCCTGAGACAGGGTTGGGCATCATTCCCGGCTGGGGTGGGACCCAAAGGCTGGCCAGGCTGACCATTCCCATGACTGCCCTGGACCTGATCCTGACAGGCCGTCGCTTCGACGCCAGGGAGGCTTGGCGGCTGGGCCTGCTGACGGAAGTTACGTCAGCGGAAGAGCTCCTCCCCCGTGCCTGGGAGCTGGCCGAAACAATCGCCAAGAAGGCCCCGGTCGCTGTCCGGGAAGCAAAAAGGGCTGTCCGCGACGGCCGGGAACTGACCCTGGAAGAGGGCCTTGAATTAGAGAAGATCTGCTTTGGCCGCTGTTTCGAAACCAAGGATCAAAAAAGGGCAATGAGGGCCTTCCTGGATAAGGAGGAGCTTCCGGCCTTTGAGGGGGAATGATACCTGGTAGCAGGAATTGCCGGCCACTATTGTAGAATGATGGAGAGGGAATTTTTCGATACTGACTTGGCCTGATCGGGCTTGCCAGCACTATGAAAGGGAGGGTTCGCGTCTCTCCATCCAGGGTCACCCGGGATGGGACCGCGACAAGCTATATGAAAGAACTGAATACCAAGATCATTAAACGCCACCAGCTGAAGACCTATGAGTTCTGGCAGCTGGATGAGAAGTTTCTCATCCTTGCGCCGGACCGCAGGCTGCTGGACCTGGAAGGCCTGGAAGCCCTGCCTGAGACCGGGACGGGTTACCTGGCCTATGCCTTCCTGGATGAGGAGATCAAGGTCGCCTTCCTGGGTTTGGCCGATCCAGGGGAAGGGACCTACCAGTTCTTTGAGGAAGAGGAGATCCTGCTTGTTCCCGCCCAATTGCTGGCCCAGGTCCTGGTTCATCTTGTCAAGCCAACGGAAGAGCTTACCAGCCATCCCTTTGTTGACGGGGTCCTGGCCCTCCACCGGTCTGAAGCCCTGACAAGGAGCAGCCTGGCCCTCCGGTCGCTGGATTATTTGCGTGATCCCCTCTACCCACAGATTCTGACGGCCTGCTTCATCCGGGATGAAGTAAGAAAGGAAAAAGTCTACGAAGAGGAACTGGACCTTTACAGGAGGGCCCTGGAGGCGATCATTTCTGACGAGAAGGGGAATCTGACCGAGCGCCTGGAGCAGCTTGAAATGCCCCTTATCCCGGAGGATTACATCAATTTTGTCAGGATCCGGGATCTCCAGCCAGCCAACCATGGGACCTGGCGGGCCATCCTGTTGGATAATCTGCCGGGAACCCGGCTGAAGAGAAAAGGGGACCCGGTTGCCCTCTCCCTGGTGACGGTCACCGATGAGGAGGCGAGCCGGACCATGCTCTTCATCAACCACACCGCTCCTGTCGAAGGGACAGCGATCAAGGTGGCCTCCTACAAGCCCTCCCGCCTTCCCTGGCGCCTGGCCTATGAACTGACCTGCGGGGACTGCCCCTTTGAGGAAACTTTTCATTTGGGCCGGCATGGCGAGGACAGCTACCTCTTCAAGGAGATCCTGAACGAAATCCGGGCCGGCCGGATCGACCCCCTGATCCTGATCGACCTGGTCCAGCGGGATGACTGTGAACTGGACTTTTCCAGGGAACTCTACCGCTGCCGGAACTGTGGAACCCTGGCAGTTATGAACCAGCTCCGCCTGATCACCCCTGACAGGACCCTGTCGGCTGCCTACAGCTGCCCCCGTTGCGGAGAACGCATGTCCCTGGTCAAGCGGGGTCACATCGCCTCCCTGGATTGCCCCGACTGCCGCAAGCCGCTCAATCTGGTCTCGGAGAAGCAGTGGAGCGGCGTGCCTGAAACTGAGGTAGAAGCGTAAATGAAAGAGGCCTATTTTCTTAAACAGCTGGAGGAGGAACTGGTCGTCGCCCTGGGCTGTACGGAGCCGGTGGCGGTCGCCTACGCGGCAGCCCTGGCAAGGAAAGAGGCAGGACAGGAGCCCGTGGAGTCCATCCAGCTGAAGGCAAGCGTCAATATCTACAAGAACGCCCTGGGCGTCTACATACCCGGAACCCATGAGATGGGGGCCGCCATGGCCGCGGCCCTGGGAGCTGTGGGAGGGAATCCCGATCTTGTCTTGCAAGTTCTGCAGGATCTGCAGGAAATTCATATCCGGGAAGCCAGGGATCTTCACGCCCAGGGGCGGATTGTCACCGAACCGGCGCCTGAAGGCAGCCCCTCCCTCTATATTGACGTCCGGGTCAGGACCAGGAATCACTCAGGCCGGGCCGTGGTCGCCTGGAAGCACGATCTCATCATTGAACTGGAGAGCGACGGCCAACAGACCTTCTATAACGATATGAGCAATCTCCTGGAACCGTCAGCGGCCATCACGGCCGATGATCTCCGCCAGATATGGGAATTCATAACCCAGGTCGACCTGGACCATCTGGACATTATCCGCCAGGCCATGCTCCTGAACGAGCGTATCTCCGAGGAGGGTCTGGCGAAAGGCTATGGCCTGGAGGTGGGCCGGTCCATCGCGGAAGCTCACAAGATCACGGGCCGGAAGGTCGACCGGAAACAAGTCTCCCTCTCAGATTATTGCGCCTCACGTACAGCCGCCGCCTCCGACGCCCGTATGGCGGGCGCCCCCATCCCTGTTATGAGCAATTCGGGAAGTGGCAATCAGGGGATTACGGCCACGGTCTGTGTATCGGCTGCCGCCCATTACCTGGACAGCACGGAGGAGGCCCTGATCCGGGCCCAGACCCTGAGCCAGCTGGTAGCCATCCATGTCAAGAAGAGCTACGGCCGCCTGTCCCCCCTCTGCGGCGCCACAGCCGCCGCCGTCGGCGCCAGCGCCGGCCTGGTCTACCTGCTTGGTGGCAGTATCGAGCAGGTCATCGCGGCCGTCCAGAATATGTTCGGTACCCTGACCGGTATGATCTGTGACGGGGCCAAACTGGGCTGCTCCCTCAAGGTCTCCATCTCCATCTACGCAGCCGTCCAGGCAGCCTATGTGGCCATCCGGGGCAAGAAGATCGCGGCGACCGATGGGGTCATAGAGAGCGATGTCGAGGAGACCATCCGCAATATGGGAAGGATCTCACAGGAGGGTATGACCAACATGGACGACCTCCTTCTCAAGATCATGCTGAACAAGCAGGGTGAGTGTTAGAAAGTCCCCTCCGTGGTATAATGCCTAGAGCAATCTTTCGCGGGTGTAGTTCAATGGCAGAACATTAGCTTCCCAAGCTAAATACGGGGGTTCGATTCCCCTCACCCGCTCCAACAAATCCAGAGGGCTGCCTTTCCATCCACTGGCAGGATCCTGCATAAAGGTCCCCAGGAGGGTATAATGCCTTCAAACACCCTAGATACCGCCCAATTACCCCTATTTAAGTGCTTTATGTTACATAAACATCAAAAGTTTCAGAAAAGTTTCAGAGTTTGATGGTATTCTGACCAGGATTGGGTTGCGACCCCTGGTTTTGATTAGCCTAAATTATACATACAGAGCGGTCTTCAGGGATAAACCGCATCGCAGGAGGAGTGGAAAGATGATCAAGA
>CAZAKT010000007.1:0-55538 GCA_964486135.1 uncultured Mageeibacillus sp. | reverse complement strand
ACCACGTCAACTACCGAGAAATACCATTCTTCTTTTTCATTATCCCAGAGAGAACGGATCACCTTGTCTTCAAATTTTTGAATTTTGTCCATATGGCACCCCTATCTCACAGCATCTCTCCACAGGGACTGCGGCTCCATTTTAAAAAACTCAACACCAGTAGGCAAAAGCTTTTGTTGTTGCCCAATTTCTATCGTTTTTAAATAGCGTCTCATGATTTTCAGATCGACTCTTATGCCTGACTTATAGCTGATTATCAATAAAAGGTCATTCTGCCTACCAGATTATCATAGAGAATTTTCGACCTCGCTAGTCATTTTGACCTTCCTCTTGATCGACTCTCCTTGGCTGTACAGCATTCAATCTATATCGTATTTTGCATCTAAAACTCTTTACTTGAAAAGCCTCTTCTTGTCCAGAGAGATAGTGAGGGAATCACTTCACACAGCTTCACTTGTTTCATCAATTGCGTAGCCCGTTCGTAAAGGCTGTGGGCTTTTTATGTTGCATGGAAACCAAGTCGCTCCGGATTGTACCCAAAATTGAGCCCAAGACTTCTGTGTACGGGGTCGCATAAAAAAGCAAAAACCCCCGTGACCTTGATGTCACAGGGGTTTCCTCTTGGTTGCGGAGGCAGGATTCGAACCTGCGACCTCCGGGTTATGAGCCCGACAAGCTACCAGCTGCTCCACTCCGCGGTGTAGGTGTTTCCTGGTGCTCGTGGCCGGACTCGAACCGGCATGGATTGGAATCCCGCGGATTTTAAGTCCGCTGCGTCTGCCGATTCCGCCACACGAGCAGCATTGAAACGCTTAGTAACTTTAGCACGCAATAAGACTACTGTCAAGGAAGGATCCCTCAATCCTGTAACCCTTTCAACGCTGGTGAAGAATCAAGGCAGGCAAACAAGATCGGTCTGTTTTTGTCAGACTTCCTGCCTGTTCTGGAAGGCCCGGGCCAGGGTCACCTCATCGGCGTATTCCAGGGCCGCGCCCATGGGGATGCCGTGCGCGATCCGGGTGGTCCTGATGCCGGAGGGTTTAAGGAGGCGGGCAATGTAGAGGGCAGTCGCCTCCCCCTCTATGGTGGGGTTGGTGGCCAGGATGATCTCCTCCACATCCGGTTCTTTCTGGAGTCTTTGGAAGAGTTCCCTCAGCTTGATGTCCTCAGGTCCTATGTCCTGCATAGGTGAGATGGCGCCGTGCAGGACATGGTAGAGTCCCCGGTAGTCGTTGACTCTTTCCATGGCCACCACATCCCGTGGGTTTTCGACGATGCAGATCCGGCTGCGGTCCCGTGAACCGGAACTGCAGATGTCACAGGGATCCTCTTCGGTCAGGTTGCAGCACTGGGAACAAAGGATGACCGTCCCGCAGGCTTCCCGGATGGCATCCGCCAGGGCCAGGGCGTCCTCCCGGGATTCATCCAGGATGTGAAAAGCCAGCCGCTGGGCTGTCTTCTGGCCGATACCAGGCAGCTTGGCCAGGGCGTTGATCAATTTGGCGACAGCCGGTGAAAAGCGATAGGCCATGTTTAGAAACCGGGGAGATTAAAGCCGCCACCAGTCACCTGGGACATACGGGCTTCCGTCATTTCGTCCAGCTTCCTGGCTGCCTCGTTGACCGCGGCTGTGATCAGGTCCTGGAGCATATCGACATCTTCGGGGTCGACGACATCGGGATTGATCTCGAGCAGTTCGATCTGGTGGCCTGCGCCCAACTGGACGCGGACGACACCGCCGCCCGCGGTCGCCTCGGCTTTCATAGAGGCCGCTTCTTCCTGGGCGATTGCCAGTTCCTCCTGCATCTTCTGGGCCTGCTTCATAAGCTGGTTCATCTGTCCGCCGCCTGGCATACCGCCACCTCGCGGATAACCGCCTCGTCTTCCTTTAGCCATAGTTTCCTCTCTCAGTTTATTTCCGCCTCACCGAGGGGCGGGGGAATGTCCTTGTTCAGGGCCTGTTCACGCGCCTGTCCCAGCCAGGGCCATTCAGCCGTGGCACCGACCAGTTGGTCGAGGGCTTCGTCAAGTATAACCTCTACCTTGTAGTTGCGGCCTGTGCGCTGGTTGAGCAGGCGTTCGATCAGGTCGGTGCACTCTCTTTTATTCAGGCAGGCATACTGGCCCAGGAGGGTGTTCTCGAAACGGATCTCGAACTTGTCGTCCTTGACCAGGACCCGGGCGGGCCGGGCGCAGAGGGAGATGTCGATACGCCGCTCCTTATGGAGGAGATCCAGGACGTCCCGCCAGACGTTGAGAAGGGCTTCCGACCCCTGGTCTGTTTCAATGGTCTCCCGGCCGGGGCTGGCGCAGTCCGGCTGTGAAAGGACTTGGGCCTCTGGCGGGGGAGCAGGCTTGGTCTCTCCTTTTTTCGCTTGGGGAGGGGCCTTATCCTCGCCCGCGGGCGCGGGCTTGGAGAGGACTGGAATATCCTCCTGGCTTATCTGGGCCGAAAGTCGGATCAGGCCGATTTCAAGGGAGGTACGGATATCAGGCGAGAAGCGGAGGGATACCTGAAGCTCAGCCAGCCCCGAGATGAAATCGGTCAATTGGTCCGGGGTCGACTTGCCGGCAATCGAGCGGAGCAGGTCGAAGTCTTCTCCCCGCATCTGGATCAGGCGCTCGGGTGACGCCGACACGCTGGAGACCAGCAGGTTTCGAAAGTAGCCACCCAGGTCGGTGACAAAACGGGCCAGGTCCCGGCCCGACATAACCAACTCCTGGATATTGGAAAGGAGGGATTCAGGATCCTGGCCGATCAGGGCCAGGGCCGTCTCCGATAAAAACTGGTCGGGGACCCGGCCGGCCAATTTCAGGACCTGGTCACGGGTCACACCTTCACCCGTGAGTTGGCGGGTCTGGTCAAGCAGGCTGATGGCGTCACGAAGGGCCCCTCCCGAAAGTAGGGCAATGACTTCGAGGGCGTCTTCCTCGATGGCAAGTCCGGTGCTTTCCGCTATGGCCCGCATACGGCTGATCATCTCATCTTTGGCTATCCGACGGAATTGAAAATGCTGGCTTCGGGAGATGATGGTGGCGGGGATCCGGTGGGGTTCCGTTGTCGCCATGATGAAGACGGCATGGGCCGGAGGTTCCTCCAGGGTCTTCAGAAGGGCGTTGAAGGCCCCCTGTGACAGCATATGGACTTCATCGATGATATAGACCTTGTATTTGGCCCGGACCGGCGTGAAGGCGATTTCATCGGTCAGCCGGCGGATGTGGTCAACACTGTTATGGGAGGCCGCGTCGATCTCATTGATATCCATGAGGGAGCCATCATTGGCGGCCAGGCAGATTTCACACTTGTTGCAGGGATCACCCTGGTCAGGTTGGAGACAGTTGATGGCCTTGGCGAAGATCTTCGCCAGGGAGGTCTTGCCGGTCCCCCGGGTGCCTGAGAAGAGGAGGGCGTGGGAAAAACTACCTTGGATAACACTTTGGCGAAGGGGGAAGACGACCTGCTCCTGGGCGACCATCTGGGAAAAAGTCTGTGGACGCCACAGGCGATAAAGCGCCAGGTTATCTGTATCCGACATGGTGATTGCCCTTCTCTTTCTATAGAAAACCGTACCTGAGCCGCAACCAAATCAGGTTTCCCCGCGGCGCCTACAGGGATCCGCTTACCGCTGCTTCCTTCCGGACCTGACGGGGTTCACAGGCCTGCATCGCACGGGCCCCGCGTTCAGTTGCGGCTCGGATACGGCTTTGTAACCGAGCTTGCCCGACACCTGCGTCAAGACGCCGGCAGACACTTATCAGTGTATCACATGGGGGGCTGGCCAATGGCCGGGCGCTAGCCTCCGGAGGTCCTTTTCCGACAGAGAATCAGACCTCGTCTATCCAGTCCCCGTAGCCTTCCTCCTTCATCCGGGCCAGGGGAATAAAACGGAGGGCGGCGCTGTTGATACAGTAACGAAGCCCACCCTTTTCCTCAGGTCCATCTTCGAAGACATGGCCCAGGTGCGAATCAGCCCCCTTGCTTCGGACCTCAACCCGTTTCCGCCAGAGGCTGGTATCGTCCTTGTAAACCAGGCCACCCCGGGCAACCGGTCGACTGAAGGCCGGCCAGCCACAGCCTGCGTCATATTTATCCCGGGAACTGAAGAGGGGTTCACCGCTGACGATATCCACGTAGAGACCGGGCTCGAAGAAACAGTCGTATTCGTTGGCAAAGGGCCGCTCAGTCCCGTCCTCCTGGGTCACCCGGTACTGGATATCCGTGAGGCGTTCGCGGAGGTCCGGATCCGGGGGGCGGGAGCTGGTTGCCGGAGCCTCCCTACCCGTCAACCTGGCTTCGAAAAGCTCCGGGTCCAGGCCATTACCCGGCCGGACGGGTTCCCTGATGCCTTCCGGCAGTTCGTCCGGACTGAGAGGGATCTGGACCTGGCTGAGATCGACATGGCAGTAACCAGCGGGATTTTTCACCAAATAGTCCTGGTGGAAATCCTCAGCCGGATAGAAATTCTCCAGGGGGAGGACCTCGACGACCAGGGGCGCCGGGTAGTCCTTCCTTCTCTGGTCCAGATAGTCACAGATGACCCCGAAATCGTCCGGGTCGGTGTAGTAGATTCCCGGCCGGTACTGGTCGCCCACATCATTGCCCTGGCGGTCCCGTGTCGTGGGATCAATCAGCCGGAAAAAATGAGCGAGCAGGGCCTTCAAAGGGAGGAGGTCCGGATCGTAGACGACACGGACTGTCTCGGCGAAACCCGTGTCACCCCGGCAGACCTCCTGGTAGGAGGGGGAGGGGCTTGAACCGTTGGCATAGCCTGCCTCCGTCTCGAGTATGCCGTCCGCCAGGAGTTGATAATAACGCTCGACACCCCAAAAACAGCCGCCCGCCAGATAGATGGTCTTTTGTTTCATATCGCTTTCCTTTCCCATACGGACCCTCCTTATAATAGGCGGCCGGAAAGGGGTCAGTCGAAACGCCAGATACCCCTCGCCTCCTCCCTGGCTTTTTCTTCCAGGATTTCAAAATAATCGTTGAAATGGGTGTTGGGCGGGTACCGGTGCTGCCAGACCAGGCCCTCGCGCACCAGAACTTCGTTGACCATGGTGTGGCTGTCAAGCCAGACATAGGCCAGGAGGCGCTCGTAGACGTCGAGCCTTTCCCGGTCAAACTGGAGATAGATCGCCCGGTCTTCCAGCCAGGCGGTGACGACACGCGAGACTGACTCCCCCAGGTCGGTTCGCAGGGACTCGTCGTGGTGGCTGTATGATTCGGGGGCGTCAATCCCGATCAGGCGGAGCCGGCTTGGCCGGTCCTCCCACATGACGATCAGGGTGTCACCATCGACAACCCGGAGGACGACCGACTCCACCATAGAACTGAGGTCCACGGCCCCATCCGACCGCAGCAGATCGTAGGTCTCAAGGGGGAGGTCCAGCTGTCTGGCGAATGCCGTTGCCTCTTCCTGGGTCAAGGGCTGGCCGCCGGACAGGAGGGGTATCGGCTCCGGATCCCTGGAGTTGACTGGCGCGGTCAGGGCCGGGGCCGGGTCAGTGGGATGGCCCGGACCCTTGATCCGTCGGCAAGCGGGGACTGACAGGACCAGGAGGGATAGAAGGACAAGGAAGGCCGCCAATCGGCGCCTTCTCAAATTTGGATATTTTTTGCGTCCAATCACGCAATTGTGACAATTGTTCAAATTCATGCTGTTTCTGCGCTACAAATGGGCGTTATATTGTTGTCGTAGCGAAAAGCTACAACAACACCTCTTCATACGTCTCCTCGATAGGGATCCGAATCCGGATCCCTATCAACTTTTGGGGAGAATTCCTACTCAACACATCCTATTCATTCCGCAAGCGCCGCCAGTTTTTCATCACGGATCCGGCAGGCATTCCAGACCACCTTCTCTATGTCCAGGGTCTTGAATTCGCCCCCCTCATAGAGGATCCGGCCGTCCACCATGGTCAGGGCGACATCGGAGGCGTTGGCGTTGGTGAAGAGGGCGCTTCCATAATCGTAAACTGGCTGGAAGTGGGGTTTGGACATATCGATGACCGTCAGGTCCGCGCAAAAGCCCTCCTGCAAGAGGCCAGTATCCTCCCTGCCCTGGGCGAGCGCCCCGTTACGGGTTGAGAAGCTGAGAAGCTCAGCTGTCGAAAAGAGCAGGGGATCCTGGTTCAGGCCCTTGGCCAGATAGGAGGCCAGGGTCACCTCCTCGATCATGTCCAGGTTGTTGTTGGTTCCCGCACCATCCGTTCCAATGGAGACACGGATCCCCCGGTCACGCCAGGCCTTGACCCGGGCCAGGCCGCTCCCGAGTTTCAGGTTGGAGGAGGGGCAGTGGGCCAGGGTGACCCCCTTCTCCGCGAGCAGGTCGTAGTCCTCTCCCTCAATATGGACGCCGTGGGCGGCAGTTGTCGGGACATCAAAGAGGCCGAGATCGTGGAAGTAACGGGCAGGTGTCTTGCCGTGTTTCTTCTTGCAGTCCTCGTGTTCGCCTACTGTTTCCGACAGGTGAACATGCATGGGGAGTTGCCTGTCTTTCGCGTAGTCCACCAACTGCCTTACCAGTTCCGGTTCACTGGTATATTCGGCATGGAGCGAAGCATGGGCGATGACAAGTCCATCCGAGGCTTTCGCGTCCCGGATCAAACTTTCGGTCTCCCTGTACCAGGTTGTCTCCTCCAGCCTGGTCGAGGCATCGCCTGCCAGACTGTTGGAGAGGCTGGCCTTGATCCCGGTTTCAAGGACGGCCCGGTGGATCCCCTGGATCCGCATATACATATCGGTAAAGGAAACGGTTCCCCCTCTCAGCATCTCCGCTATGCCAAGCAGAGCCCCCCAGTACATATCCTCTTCCGTGAGCAGGTCCTCAAAGGGAAAGATCCGTGTGAAGAGCCAGTCATAAAGGGGAAGGCCCTCTCCGTACCCCCGTGTCAGGGTCATGGGAATATGGGTGTGATTGTTGAAAAACCCGGGGATGAGCAACTTCCCCCGGCCGTCGTAAATTTGGGGGCCGGCAGGCCTTGATCCGTCAGGCGCCGCCTCGTAGGGCTGGATGGAACGGATAAACCGGCCTTCGGTCAGAAGGTTCATATGTTCCCGGGTGACCCCGTCTCCCCCCATCAGGGCGATATCCTGAAACAGCATAAGCTAGCCCTTCCTTGCGATGACGCCCTCGATCAGGGCACCCAGACGGCCCGCCGCCGCCCGGGCAGCAAGACCGACCTCTTCATCGGACAGGGGCTGGTCGAGCACTCCGGCCGCCATATTGGTTATCAGGGAGAATCCGAGGACCTCCATACCGCAGTGGGCAGCAGTCAGTGTTTCGGTAACCGTGGACATGCCGACAGCGTCACCTCCCAGAGTTCGGATGGCGCGGATCTCGGCCGGGGTTTCAAAATGGGGGCCGGTGCAAAAATAGTAGTTTCCTTCGACCAGTTTGAAAGGGGGATCGAGCTCGGCTGCCGTCTCCTTGGCCAGTTCTCTCAGGGCCGGCGTGTAGAGCCAGGTAATATCGAAAAAGCGGGGCCCGAATTCTTCCAGATTGGGGCCTGTCATGGGGCTGGCCCCTGTCAGGTTGATATGGTCGGAAATGACCATAATGTCACCGACCTCAAAGTCAAGGTTGACGCCTCCCGCGGCATTGGTGACGATCAGGGTCTTGACGCCCAGGAGAGAGAGGACACGTATCGGAAGAGCCAGTTCAGGGTAGGAGTAGCCCTCGTAAAAATGAAAACGCCCGGACATGATCACCGTCGGACGCCCCCCCAGGCTGCCAAAAACCAATTTCCCGGCATGGGAGGGATTGGTGGAGAGCAGGAAGCCGGGGATATCCTTGTAGTCGAAGCTTTCGGCCTCTTGAAGCCGTTCGCTGATGGCCCCCAGGGAAGAGCCGAGTATGACGGCGATTTCAGGGCGGATCCCGGTCCGCTCCTTCAACCAGCCGGCTGCTTTTTCGTAACGGTCATAATTGTATAAGTCCGACATAGAGCCTCCTTTTCAAGCAGAGTAGTCGCATTCATTATCCCATAAATTGATGGAGGCGTAGAAGAAATGAAGACCCGGCCGCCTGTCGCGGTCCGGGCCTTTAATGGGTAGCGTTGAACAGGGCTTCCGATCAGGTCGAGGGTTCCTCCTCCGATGTATCCGGGGGAAGCTCCTCAGGGAGGGTCTCCACGGGGGGCACGATGATTTCAGGCTCGGTCCCTTCGGGATCGTCCGGGCCGGGATCGTCCGGTTCGGGTTCGGGCTCGACCACCGGCTCGCTGTGAAGGGTACAGGGAATCGTGGGGAAGGATAGGTTTTTGGTCGAATCAAAATATTCCGTGATCCTCTGGGGGCAGTATTCCGTCGGCAGCATGCCGGATTCGGCGCAGACACTTCGGGAGACCACCTTGTCGGACATGGGGAATTGCTTGACATCCAGTTCCTCGTGGATCTGTACCATGACATCCCGCCAGATCTTGATGGGGCTGGGTGTATCGGCCCGGTTGATCTCCGCCCGCCTGCCGTAGGCGTTGTCGAAGCCGTACCAGACGGCAGCCGTGTAGTAGGGGGTATAGCCGCAGAACCAGCGGTCGATCCGCTCATCGGATGTCCCTGTCTTGCCAGCCGCCGGCTGCGAACCGATACTGGAATAGGGCCTGATCCAGGGGGCATTGCGGAGGGTATCCACCAGCAAATTGGTCATGATGTCAGCGGTTTCAGTTGAAAAAACCTGCTCGAATTTCGGCTTGTGCTCCAGAAGGACATTGCCGTCAGCGTCCAGGACCCGGGTAAAGAGATAGGGTTCGGTGTAGATCCCCCGGTTGGCCAAGGCCATATAGGCCCCGGCCATCTCGACTGTGGTCATGCCTTTTCCGAAGGCGCCGATGGCACCGGCGGGTTGAGGCTCATCGGACCGATCCACGCCCATACGTTTCAGATAGGACAAGCCGATGGAAGGCGTCAGCAATTCCGTATAGACCTCCACCGCGATCGTATTGAGCGAATGGCGGAGGGCGTGACGTACAGTCACAGGACCCTCATAACGCCTGTCCGAGTTCTGCGGCCAGGCCCGGGTCGGATTTCTGGGATCCAGGTGTTTTGCCTCATCCATGAGGACGGAGGCGGCCGTAATGACTCCTGTGTCGATGGCAGGCGCGTAGACCAGGATGGGCTTGATCGAAGAGCCGGGCTGGCGGTAGGCCTGTGTCGCCCGGTTGAAGCCCAGATTTGTCTTTTTTTCACCGAAGCCGCCGACCAGGGCCACGATCTGGCCGATGGAATCTGGATCATTGGAGATGATGGTCATCCCGGCCTGAGGGATCTGGGGGCTGTCGGGGAGCCCGTCATAGTTGGTGGAGAAAAGTTCCTTCTTCTGGAAGGATGCCTCAGCCGCCTCCTGGACCTGGGGGTCCAGTGTCGTCTCGATCCGCAAGCCGTGCTGGAAGACGGCGATATTGGCCAACTGACGTGAATAACCGCGCTGTTCCATCAGCTGGGTGATGACTTCGTTGATGACGGCATCAATGAAATAGGAATGGATGGAGGATTCGGTGGACGACTGTTCCGTTGTCTTGAAGACCAGTTCCCGGTTGAGGGCATCCTGGTATTCTGCTTCCGTAATCCTGCCGAGTTCCAGCATCTTGGACAAGGTTATCCGCATACGGCGGAGGGCATTTCTCTTCCCGTATTCAGTTGCGGGGTTATAGATGGAAGGCAGGTTGGGGATTCCGGCCAGGAAGGCGCACTCAGCCAGGTCGAGTTCCGAGACATCCTTGCCGAAGTAGGCCTTGGCGGCTGACTGCACTCCCACGTAATTACCGCCCATGGGGACCATGTTGACGAAAAGTTCCATGATCATGTCCTTGGACAGGGTCTTCTCCAGGTCGATCGCCCGCTCCCATTCCTGGATTTTCCGCTGGGCAGACCGGTCATCCGCGCCCGACATCATCTTGACTACCTGTTGGGTGATGGTGGAGGCGCCGTGGGTATCCGCCCCGAAACTAAGGAAAATGTTGCCCACGGAGTTGGCGATTCTTTTCGGATCGATCCCTTTATGGGTCTCAAAGCGCTCGTCCTCGATGGCGATGAAGGCATCGTCGATATAGGTGGGCTCGATGATCGCTATGGACACGTATTCCCGGAGGATATTCTGGGATCCCGCCAAGACCGCGGCCTCTTTCCCATTCCGGTCATAGATGAAGGTCGCCTCGTAGGTTTCCTTGACATCGACCAGCTCAAGGGGCCGGGCCGTCGATATATAGCCTGACAGCATGCCAAGCCCGCTTCCTCCAATGAAGGCCATGGCGGACAGCAAGATAACCAGGAGGACCAGGAGGGCTTTCTTGACACCCGACCAAAGGGCGTCGGGCACCGATATCACCGACATGCTACGGGAGGGTCTCCCAGCCACACGCCTTCTCAAAATCCGTTTGTTTTTCTTGTATTTACGACTGTTACGGATATCTGCAGGCAAGCCTTGTGGGGCAGTTGGGACGGACGGCCTGCGGGACCCTCCCGACATCCGGGTAGTCTCCCGTCTGTCGCCGGGTCTGCTGGGCGGCCTCTCACGCCGGGGCTTGTTCTGTTTGAAATCGTTCATGTTCTGCAGATTCTTTTCAAGGATAAAAGCCGCCGGGCACCTCCGACGGCACAATTTGTTTCCCGCTCAAAGTATGATCATTTTATCACAGGATGCAAATCCGCTCCTGCCCGCAGATTCCTTTCCAGGGGCGGAAATAGTGTATAAATAAAGGAAGAGCAAGGGTAGCAGCCGAGAGATGCCGGGCTGGTCCTGAGCGAAATGAGATAGAAAAGAGGTTTCGTCTATGAAAACTTGTCCCAATGGTCATCCGGTCTCAGACAAGGCTTCCTTTTGTTCTGTCTGTGGCGCCCGCGTCCAGGAGTCGGCGCCGCCCCACAGCCAGACCTACCAGCAACCGCCCCCGTCCTACGGATACGCAGGCCAGGGGGGCCAAGCCTATCCGCCGCCTCCCTTGACGGGTTTTAGAGGTGTCGTCCGGTCTCCCGTAAGCGTTATCCTGTTGACGGTATTGACCTGCGGCATCTATGGCCTGATCTGGTTTTATTCCATCGCAAATGAGCTCAACGCCCTGCTCGGCGATGAGGGGGCGACCAACCCCAGCTATTCGCTCCTGGGAATCCTCTGCTTTGTATTCAGCTTCATACTCATGTCCCAGGTTGACGCGGCGGTGATGGAGGTCGACAGGCGGCGGGGCCGGTATACAGAGAGCAGATTCCTGATCTGGGTCCTCCTGTCCGTCTTTGTCGGTGTTGGCTTCTATATGATGGAATACGACGTCCAGACAAGGCTGAACGCGCTCTATGAGGGACGTTACTAGCGGCCAGCGGGCAGGAGCCGCCGGATCAGGGTAATCAGCCGCCCCCAAACGGAGTTGTAGTTATAGCACATGGGCTCCGTATGTGGGAAATAGAGGATCATCCTGACCAAATAGACGATCAGATAAAGGGCCACCAGCGAGAACAAGATCAGGTTCAGCACGCGGGGGGGAAGGGAGAAGGGCAACTTCCTTCCCCTTTTTTCCGCGATCAGTTTCAGGATCCCCACTGTCAGGAAGGCAAAGAGTACAGCCAGGCTGACCAGGATCAGGGGATGCATGCGGATCGCTTCCCCCAGCTTGCCCTGAAGCAAGAGGGCAAGAGCCCGTGTACTGCCGCAACCGGCACAGGGGATTCCGAAGACGGACGAGAAAAAACAGGTGGAGCCGAAGAGCTCCAAGAGGAATACAAGGAAGAGGACGATGACCACCAGGGCCCTACGTCTGTTCCAGCCTTTGGGGATGGGCGGATCAGATGGATTTTTGCCCTTTTTTAATTTATCCACGGTGCCTGTCATTTCCCTCCAGCTTCTCAACGCAAACAATTATAGCAGTCCAGGCTTGACCTTAAGCCTATGAAAAGCAGGGGGGCCGGTAATTACTGGAGGAGGTCCAGCATCCTGGCCAGGGCCGTGACCGAGGACAGGATGCCGGCAAAGATAACAAGGGATAGGTAAGTAAGCTGCCAGGTCCTGTTTTCATCGAGATGGGTCAGCGAGGCGACTTGTCTGGCGTGGACGATAAGGGCGAATACAAGGCCCAGGAGGGCCAGGGTCAGGCCGTAGGCAGCGCCACCCGTAAAAAGGGAGGGCAGGGCCAGGCCGAAGAAAAGTGAAAGGTATTTCCAGGCGGCCTTCCCGGCGGCCAGAGCATGGAGAAAGGGCAGGCCACCCTGGCGGAAGAGAAAACGCGAAAGGAGCCAGAGGGTAAGGGTGAAGAGCAGGAGGATCAAGCCGACCAGGGCGGAGCCGGTAAGCCAGGAAAGGAGGAGGGTCCCCAAGGGGGTCTGGGACGCCAGCCCACCCAAAAGAAGGGTGAAGGTCCGGTTGAGGAGGCTGTAGAGCAATCCTGATAAGACCAGGGTCAGGGTGAACCAAAGGGTGTGCGAAGGGTTCCAGCCCGGTGACAGGTCACGGGCCATGGCGTCGGCGGGGCTGGCGAAGAAACTGAGGATTGAGCGCAGGGTCCGGGCGGGGTCGGCCGGCGTCTTCCGGTAGCTTTTTGTCCTTTTAGCCTGTCTTGTGTAAGACTTGGCCCCGGCAGGCGTACTTTTGCCTTGGTAGCGCCAACTTTCGGGCCTTTCCTGCCCTGAGGATCCGGACCCCTGCTCTGCGTGTCCGGCAGCCTTTGTTGGCCCCGGAGGAGGGGGGGGGGAAGTGCCCCGGCTTTCGCCCGCGACATAAGTCCGATTCCGGCAATCGCACTTTTCATAGTCTTCCAGCTCACGCCCACAATAAAAACAATACCTGGCCACGCGTCATCTCAAATCAGTTAAAATCTCTTCTTTCCGGACCAAGGCCGGCCATCTGTTAAACTCTAGCGCGAAGATGTTAAAATAATGTGGCATGAATGAAAAGAGGATTTCATATTGACCCAGGTCAGTAAAAGAGAAATGCCGGTCCGAAAGACCATTGAGGGGCCCAAGCCGGTCTTCTACGGATTCTCCCTCTTCATTGGCAGACTGATATTCAAGGCCCTCTACGGCGTCCGTTTCGAGAGAGATCCGGAGGTAAAGGCAAAGACAGGGCCTTATTTCATCGTTGGCAACCATATCTCCTATGTGGATCCCATCCTTTGCGCCCTGGCCTTCCCTGACCAGCGCATCCGCTTTGTCTCAGGCCAGGAGGTCGCCAATATCCGACTGCTTCGCAAGCTGCTCCGAAAATTTGCCATCATTGAGATCATGCCCTTCCGGGTCAACTTCTCGACCACAAAGGAAATTATCGGCTCAATCGCGGCCGGCCATTCCGTTGCCCTCTATCCAGAGACCCAGCGGTCCATGGCCGGTGATCTGACCCCCTTCGGTCTGGCGACCGCAAAACTGATCAAGCATCTGAAGGCGCCAGTGGCAGCCGCTCTTTGCCAGGGCGCCTACCTGGCCTGGCCGCGTTGGGCGGCCAAGCCCAGGCTCGGAAAGGTGGAAGTTCAAACCCGACTTCTTCTGACGGCGGAGGAGGCGGCCAGCCTGCCTGTCGAGGCCATACAGCGGCGGTTGGTCGACCTTGTGAATACGGATGATTACAGCTGGCAGACCAAGAGAAAGCGGCCCGCCCGCTACTGGTCCAGAAGGCGGGCGGAGAAACTCTCCTATGTATGTCACTGGTGCCCCTCCTGTGACCGGCCCCTTATCATGCGAAGTGAGAAGAACAAACTCTTCTGTTCCTCCTGCCTGCTCAAACTCAGGGTTGACGCGGCCGGGTTTTTCAGCGCCTCGCCCGGTTCCCCGGCCCCCTTTGACCATCCCCTGGATTTTGCCCGCTGGCAGCGTGATCGTCTGGCGGAGACCCTGGATCAGGGGATGACCTTTGAAAGCCCCTGCCGCCTTCAATTTCTCGAGAATGTCGGCCGGGGGCCCGACCCGGATTCCAAGGACAGACAGGGCAGACTCCTGCTCTCGGACGAGGGCCTGATCTTTCTTGATCAGGAGGATTCACGTAAGACGGTGCTTGAAATTGGTGATACGCCATCCCTTTATTGTTCGCCGGGGCAGTTTGTCAATCTCCTGGAGGGGGGTTGGGTCTGGCGGGCCTGGCCGGACGAAGAGGGCTATGTTGCCCTACTTACTGATTACAGTCGCCGGGTCTGGTTAAAAAACAATAACTTCGACTCCTGAAAAAAGAATAAATATTCCAGCCAGCTGTCTTTTTATCACCCTTTGATTTTGCCGTAGAGTGTGGTATCCTATATCCTGTTAATGGGACTGCGGGGGCCGTTTTTGTTCGGCCCCACGCTTTTGTGGAAGGTGACTGACAACACCTTATGTATGGAGGAAAGTTGGGTGACTGATCACGATTTCCTTGATGAGATCAAGAAGACGGAGACAGAAGCTGCTTTAAGAGTTGAGAAAGCACAAGAGGAAGCACAACTTCAACGCCAGATGGCAAGGCAGCACGCCAGTGACATTATCAACGAAGCCTACCGATCGGCCAGCGCTATTCGTCAAGAAAAAGTGAGTGAAGCCGAAGAGCGGTACCGGGAACTCATATCTGATTCCACTTCCCTGAATGTCCAGAAACCCGATCAAGTCCCCGACCAGTTGAAGGCCGAGGCGGCGACTGTGCTCGCGGAAAGGATTGTTAGCATCCTTGAGCATCGTTAAAATGGGTAAAATGACGATCCTCGGAGTGCGTGGGGATCGGGAGGATGTGCTGGATGCACTAATGCGTTCCGGAGCCGTGGAGATAGTCGAGGACGAGGATTCGGAGCAAATACCCCCGACAGGCCTGGCCTTTGCCGACAATGTTGATACGCGGGGCAGGTTGCAACGGATCATCGATGACATGCGGAACCGCTTCCCGGAAGCCGACGCTTTTTCGGTCAAAAAATTGACCGTTTCCGAAGAGGAATTCACCTTTACAGAAGAAGAAGAGACTGAACTCCGTGGCCTTCTCAACCGCTATGAGGAATTACTGGGCCAGGAAGAGGCGATTAAGCATACGAAAGCTTTGCTGAATCAGCAGATTGAACAGTTGACCCCCTGGGTGGGGATCCCGATCGATTTGGCGGTGCGGGATACCAGGCGGACTGCTCTGATCTACGGTATCTTTGCCGACGAGACCTCAGTTGAATCTTTTAAGGCCGATATGGTGCTGGATTTCCCGCTGACGGCTGTATATTTTTTAGAGGAAAGCCAGCGCTATCCTGCCAAAACGGCCATCGTGACAATCAAGGAACAGCTGCCCCGTGTACGGGCCAGATTGACCTCCTGTGCTTACCACGAGATACCCGATCTGCCCTTCACGGGAACGGCAGAGGCGACTATCCTTTCCCTTAAGAAGTCTATTGAGGAAAAGGAGGCGGAAGCCGAGGAAGTCAACGCCCAGCTCGAGGCAATCTCCGGTAGCGGCGCCCGTTTCATGACCTATCATGACTACCTGCTGGTCCGTTCTGAAAAGGCGGAGGCAAGCCTGAAGGTCACTGATTCAAGCTACACCTTCTTCCTGAATGTTTGGGTTCCTGCCGCGCAGGCAAAAAAAGTCGGCAGGGAACTTACGGAAAACTATGGCGTAGCCTGGTCCTATCGTGACGCCGAAAAGGGTGAGGAGACGCCGGTCAAGCTACAGAACAATGCATTTTTCAGGGCCTTTGAAGTCGTCCTTGAGATGTACGGGGCACCCAGCAGCCAGGAAGTTGATCCTATACCTGTTATGGCCCCCTTCTATATGATCCTCTTCGGTATGATGCTGAGCGACGTCGGCTACGGCGGCCTCCTGGTAGCCGGAACAGCCTTTATGCTTTTCAAGCTCAAGGTTCAGGGCACCATGCGCCAGCTGAGCATGGTGCTCTTTATTTCAGGCATTTCCTCGATTATCTGGGGCTTCCTGTTCGGTGGCTTTTTTGGCGATATGCTGACGGCCGTTACCCAGGGCAAGGTAAACTTCCCCGCCCTCTGGTTCAACCCCATGGATTCTCCGATCAAGCTCCTGATTTTCAGTATGATTTTCGGAGTTATCCACCTCTTTTTCGGTCTGGCCCTCCATATTCGCAATGAATGGATGCAGGGCAACCTGATCGGTGGTTTGGCTGATTCGGTTACCTGGTACCTGATCATCCCCGGCCTGGGGCTCATGCTGGGCGGGAGTGCCCTGTCAAGTGATCCTGCCACCGTCGCCCTGTTGGGGCAGATCGGCCAGTGGGTAGCTCTGGCGGGTGCCGCCTTTGGCCTCATCTTTGCCGGCCATGGCATAAGGAATCCGATCAAGCGCTTGATCAAGGGTCTTAGCGCGCTCTACGGGATCACTTCCTATCTGAGTGACATCCTGTCCTACTCGCGTATCCTGGCCCTGGTCCTGTCAACAAGTGTAATAGCGACGGTCGTCAACATGCTGGGCATGCTGGCGGGACCGTCATTTTTTGGATACATCGTATTTGCCTTAATTGGCGTTTTCGGCCACGGACTCAATCTGGCGCTCTCGGCGCTTTCGGCCTATGTCCATACAAGCCGGCTGCAATATGTCGAGCTGTTTGGGAAGTTCTTTTCGGGCGGGGGCAACTTCTGGAAGCCTTTCCGCAGGAATACGACCTATGTCAAGATTGAGGATGAGGCGAAGACATTGCCCCCCGGCACGAAAGTGAAGCGGGAAGCTACCTAATTGTTGTCAAAGAGGCGCCCCGCGCTTCTTGAGGCCGGATCGTCCGCGATCGGGCTAAATAAATTAACCGTAATCGGTTAGATATTTGGAGGAAACATATGGCATCCATTTATGGTCCGCCTTTGGTCTACCTGGCAGCCGCCCTTGCGGTCACCCTGCCTGGATATGGTTCGGCCAAGGTTTTGGGTAGATTAGGTCAAGTTGCATCAGGCATCATGGCGGAAGACCCCTCGTTGTTCGGCAAACTCCTCATCCTGCAGGCCCTGCCGGGCACACAGGGCATCTACGGCCTGCTGGGCTGGTTCATGATTATGAATCAATCCGGCGCTATGTCGGGGAACTTGAACATCAGCTTGCAGCAGGGACTCCTGTTCCTGGCCGCTTCACTTCCAATCGCTTTGGTGGGACTTTTGTCGGCATTTGGACAAGGTGTCGTCGCAGAAGGCGGTATGGCGCTTGTCGCCAAGCGTGGTGAGACGAGCGGAAACGCCATCGTTCTCGCGGTTATGGTTGAAACCTATGCCATCCTCGCTCTGCTCGCGACCATTCTTGGAGTGCTGAGTATCGCGGTTTAACCGGTTGATCGGTTTAACAACACGAAATGGAGCGCTCTTAAGGTGGAAGGAATCGAAAACATTATTAGCCACATCCTGGCGGAGGCCGATACGGCCGTTGAAGCCATCGTCGAGGAGACGCGAACATTTGTCGCGAATGAGACTGGCGCTGCTGAAAAACAGCGCGACAGCATCCTCGCCGAGGCCGCGGAACGCGCGCAACAGGAAGCCGATATGCTCCTCAAGAGGGGCGAAAGCGTGGCGGATGCCGAAAGAAGGAAGCGCGATCTTGAACAAAAGCAGGCGCTGGCCGATGAAGTCATCAGGCTGGCGCTGGGCTTGTTGGGTGAGGAATCACCCGCGGTTCGGGTCAAGCGCTATACGGCCTGGATTGAACAGCTGGGCCTTTCATCCGGTGTCATAACGCTCTCGGAGGCTGACAAGGCGGATGTGGGCGACGAGCTTATCCGGGCTCTACCCGAAGGCCGATTTTCAATCGATGAGGCAACGGGAGACTTCACGGGGGGGATCGTCGTCACTCACGACAGGATACGCGACAACCTGACCTATGATCTCACGGTGCGCGATCACCGTTCTGATCTCGCGCGACTGGCCTTGGATTATCTCGAAGGCCCTATGGCGAAGGAGGAAGCCGGTGGCTAGAGCCCTTGTGTCATCCGGCCTGCCTTTGCCTGAGACCAAAAAAGACAAAGCCGGTTTATGGGGACACGCTTCAGGCAGGATTTGGCACCGGGAGAAGGATCTTCTCGGGCGGCCCGGCTTGGATCGGCTCTTTGCCGCGACTTCGGTCGAAGAAATCAGGCGTCTGCTTCTCGAGCACAAGTATCCTCAAAAAGATACTGTCCTTGAGATGATCGGCGCGGAGCGGTGCGAGATCTACGAACTCTTGGCGACCATAGCGCCGGAGGACGCCTACCACGTCATACTCTTGATCGAGGATGAAGGGCTTAATCTGAAGACGGCGCTAAAAAAATCGCTTTTGGCGGGGGATACCGACAAGGAAAGCTTTATGGATTCCCTGGGCACCCCCTCCCTGATCAGTCATGAGATTCTCTGGCGGTCTGCTGTTCGCGCAGAAAAAGACTGCGGTATCCCTGAGTGGGCGAAAGTAATCCTCAGCCGGGCCCGCGAAGCCTATATGGAAAACTATGACGCGGCCTCGATCGACCGTTCCCTTGACCGGGACCTTCATGCGATTATTGCCGACATGGCGGCCGACCTGGATCCGGATTGGCTGTCGGGTTATTTCACCAGGGTGCGTGACTTGAAGAATCTGGAGTCCCTCCTTCGCGCAAGGTTGCGGGGGATGAGTGAATCGGTCTTCGAGGCGAGTCTTTTGCCTGACGGTATTATGGAGCGACAGGAGTGGCTCCATTACCTGAAGTCGGACGACCAGACCATTGTCGACGATTTGTGTGACACACCCTACAAGGAACTGTCATCCTACCTGGTCACCTACGGTGAAAAAGGCGGTGCGGCCCTCTTCTCACGGGATCGTGACAGTTTTCTCTACAGTTATCTGGCCAGCGGAATCAAAACGCTGACGGGTGCCCCGCGGGTCATTGCCTACATTATGGCCCGTGAATCTGAATTCAAGAATACAAGACTGGCCTTGTCCGTCTTGGCCGACGGACTCGACCCTGAGATGGTGCGGCCGCTGAGACGCGACTTCCAGCAAGGATAGAAGGGTGGCAGGCATGGAGCAAAAAATCGGAGTCATCGGTGAATGGGACAGCATTGCCGGTTTCCGGGCGCTCGGGCTGACAGCCGCCGAAGCCGTCGATGCTGAGGGTGCCGAAAGGATCCTCCAGGAATGGGCGGAAGATGATTACGCTGTCATCTTTATTACGGAAAAACTGGCGGAGGGGTTGGGGCCACAACTGGCGGCCTGGCGACTCCGCTATCTGCCGGTGGTGACCGTCATCCCCTCGGCCGGCCAAACTTCCTGGCTTGGCAGGCTTGAGTTGAGGACGGCCATCCGCAAGGCCACGGGTATTGATATGATCGGGCAACGCGAGAAATCCCGTGAACAGAAAGCGGGAGACTAGCCTTACCAAGCCATTGGCCGGCGATTGCCCGCGGTAAGTATATAAAATTGAGGGAGAGATTCCATGAACAAACGAAGTCAGGGTGAGATCGTCAAAGTATCCGGGCCACTCGTCATCGCCAAAGGTATGCGCAACGCCGATATGTTCGACGTTGTCGAAGTGTCGGAGAAGCGGCTGATCGGTGAGATCATCGAGATGCACGGCGACGAGGCGTCCATTCAGGTCTACGAGGAAACCGCGGGTCTGGGGCCCGGTGAGCAGGTCGTGTCTCGGGGCACGCCGCTTTCCGTTGAGTTG
This sequence comes from uncultured Mageeibacillus sp., assembly GCA_964486135.1. Lineage (GTDB taxonomy): Bacteria > Bacillota > Clostridia > Saccharofermentanales > DTU023 > UBA4923. The sequence continues at coordinate 36,005 of CAZAKT010000007.1, read as the reverse complement.
GGGCCGGGGCTGATCGGGGAGATCTTCGACGGCATCCAGCGTCCTCTCGACATACTTGTCGAAAGGGAGGGTGACCATATCACGCGTGGTGCTTTCGCGCCGGCGCTGAACCGCAATAAGGAATGGGAATTCCGGCCGGTTAAGCAGGCGGGTGACCGCGTCAGGCCAGGCGATATCATCGGCATCATCCAGGAGACGGAGATCATGGAGCATCGCATTATGGTGCCCCCCAACAAGTCCGGTGTCCTCAAGGAAATCAAGTCAGGGACCTTCAAGGTGACAGACGTGGTTGCCGTCCTTGAAGAGGACAGCGGTCAAGACTTTGAAATTACCTTGATCCAGCGTTGGCCTGTCAGGATCGGCCGGCCTTACCGGGAAAAGATCTCACCTGTCGAACCGCTTATCACGGGCCAGCGCCCGATTGATACCTTCTTCCCTGTGGCCAAGGGTGGCACAGCTGCCGTCCCGGGTCCCTTTGGAAGTGGCAAGACGGTCATCCAGCACCAGCTGGCCAAGTGGGCGGAAGCAGATGTTGTCGTCTATATTGGTTGCGGAGAGCGCGGCAATGAGATGACAGACGTTCTCATGGAATTCCCTGAACTGCGCGACCCCAAGACGGACTACCCGCTTATGAGGCGGACCATCCTGATCGCCAACACCTCCGATATGCCGGTTGCGGCCCGGGAGGCTTCAATCTACACAGGCATTACCATCGCCGAGTATTTCCGGGATATGGGCTACTCAGTCTCCCTTATGGCTGACTCAACCTCACGCTGGGCCGAGGCCTTGCGCGAGATGTCGGGACGGCTGGAGGAGATGCCGGGTGAGGAGGGTTATCCCGCCTACCTGGGTTCGCGTCTGGCCACCTTCTATGAACGTGCCGGCATGGTGCATTGTCTGGGCGATGACGACGAGGAACGTGTCGGTGTCCTGACGGCGATCGGAGCCGTATCGCCGCCTGGCGGTGACCTTTCTGACCCGGTCGCCCAGTCGACCCTCCGGATCGTGCAGGTCTTCTGGAGCCTGGACTCCGATTTGGCTTATAGGCGTCACTTCCCTGCCATCAACTGGCTGACCAGCTACTCGCTCTATCAGACAAAAATCGACAGCTGGGCTAACGACAATGTGGCCCCCGATTTCAGTCGCTTGCGGCTGGATGCCATGACCTTGCTTCAGGAGGAATCCGAACTGGAGGAGATTGTCCGCCTGATCGGACAGGATGCGCTTTCTGATAATGACAGGCTGAAGCTTGAATCAGCCCGCTCACTCCGGGAGGACTTCCTCCACCAGAACTCCTTTGATGAGGTTGACACTTATACATCCTTGAATAAACAGTACCGCATGCTGTCGCTGGTCATGCTCTTTTACTACGAAGCGCAAAAGGCACTGGCCAACAAAGCCGATTTCGACGCTCTATTGAGGCTTCCCATCCGTGAGGACATCGCGCGGTTCAAGTACGTTCCGGAACAGGAAGTAGACCGCTGGTTCGAGCTTCGTAAAGAGACCCTTATCGCCGAGATGGGCGGATTGACAAAATAGGAACAGGAGATAGTTATGGCTAGGGAATATCGCACCATCGAGGAAGTCACCGGTCCGCTGATGCTTGTCCGCGGAGTTGAGAATGTCAAGTTTGACGAACTCGGTGAAATTGAGCTGGAAGATGGCCAGATCAGGCACTGCCGGGTCCTGGAAATTGAGGGGACCGACGCGCTGGTTCAGCTCTTTGAAAGCTCGATCGGCCTGAATATCGACAAGAGCGCAGTCCGCTTCCTGGGACGTGGTCTGGAGCTTGCCGTCGCGCCTGACCTTCTGGGCAGGATATTTGACGGTATGGGCAATCCCAAGGACGGTGGGCTGGATATCATCCCCGAGTCCATGCGGGATATCAATGGCACACCGATCAATCCGGCGGCCCGTGACTACCCCAACGAATTCATCCAGACGGGTGTTTCCGCGATTGATGGACTCAACACCCTGGTCCGCGGGCAGAAGCTGCCGATCTTTTCCGGCTCGGGTCTGCCGCACGCGAGGTTGGCGGCCCAGATCGCCCGCCAGGCTGAGGTGCTCGATAGTGAAGAGGAATTTGCCGTCGTCTTCGCGGCCATGGGGATTACCTTCGAGGAGGCCGACTTCTTCATCGGGGATTTCCGTCGCACAGGGGCGATTGACCGGACGGTCATGTTCATCAATCTGGCGGATGACCCCGCCATTGAACGTATCGCGACCCCCAGGATGGCCTTGACAGCCGCTGAATATCTGGCCTTCGACCTTGATATGCACGTCCTTGTGTTAATGACGGATATCACCTATTACGCCGAGGCCTTGCGTGAAGTGTCCGCCGCCAGGAAAGAGGTTCCGGGACGGCGCGGTTATCCGGGCTATCTCTATACCGACCTGGCCAGCATCTATGAGCGGGCCGGCCGTATCAAAGGCAGGAAGGGCTCCATCACCTTCGTGCCCATCCTGACCATGCCGGACGACGATAAAACACATCCGATTCCGGACCTGACAGGCTATATCACGGAGGGCCAGGTCATCTTGTCCCGCGACCTCTACCGTCGCGGCCTCGAGCCCCCCATCGACGTCCTGCCCTCGCTTTCGCGTTTGAAGGACAAGGGCATCGGGGAGGGCAAGACCCGGGCCGATCACGCGGACACCATGAACCAGCTCTTTGCCGCCTACTCGCGCGGTAAGGATGCCCGGGACCTGCAGATTATCCTGGGTGAGGAAGCCCTGAGTGATCTGGATCTCATCTACGCGGATTTCTCGGTTGCCTTTGAGGAAGAGTACGTATCACAGGGTTTTGAAGCAAACAGGACCATCGAAGAGACGCTCGCAATCGGGTGGAAGCTGCTTTCAATGCTACCGGCCAACGAATTGAAACGTGTCCACCAAGAGTATATTGACCAGTATTATGAAGCCGGTGACAAGGAGGTCGAAGGCTGATGGCAGTCCTGCGCGTCAATCCAAACAGAATGGAGCTGCTCCGGCTGAAGGAACAGCTCCGCGTCGCGCGCCGTGGCCACAAGTTGTTGAAAGACAAGCGTGACGAGCTGATGAGACAATTTCTGATCCTGGTCCTTGAGGTCGACGAATTGCGCCGGGAAGTGGAAGAACTGGTTGAGCGCTCGCATGCCGAGATGCTCCTTGCCAAGGCCGTCAACGGTGAGCGTGTTGTCAACGAAGCCCTCATGGCCGAGGGCAATCTCCTTTGTGCCGAAGTTGGTCGTGAAAACACCATGAGTGTGAGGACCCCGGTTATCTCAGTCCATCTGGAGGACAGGGAAAACCGCCTGCCCCTCCCTTACGGCTTGGCCACGGTATCGGGTGAATTGGATGAGGCCATTGATACGCTGGATCAGGCGCTCCCCCTGCTTCTGAAGCTGGCCACCCTGGAGCATAAGTCCCATCTCATGGCCGCTGAGATCGAGCGGACAAGGCGGCGGGTCAATTCGCTTGAATACGTAATGATACCCTCCTTTGAGGAAACGATCCGGTCGATCACCATGAAGATGGATGAGAACGAGCGCGGCAATCTTACCAGGCTGATGAAGGTCAAGGATATGATCATCGAACAGGAGATCGAGAAACGCCGCAGGCAGACCGAGGAGCGCCGGGCCCTTCAGTTGGAAACCGGCTAATTTAGGAAAGCCCGGGATTTTATCCGACAATCCAAAGATACTTGCATAATCAAGCCGGAAGTGCTTGAATGTAGCTAGTTCAACGAGTCTTTTGTCTGAGGGGGAATTTGACAAAAGCTCGTTCCTCATGGATCCCCCTCCGATCTTTTGCTGACCGGAGGACTTAGTGATGGAACCGACAAGTTTGAGGGTTAATTCCGAAATCGGACGCTTGCGGCGGGTCGTTCTTCACCGCCCTGGACCAGAACTCGACAATCTTACGCCGCTCAACATGAAAAGCCTCTTGTTCGACGATATACCCGACTATGTCGCGGCCTCCCGTGAGCATGACCTTTTCGCTGACGTCTTGCGCCGGTCCGGCGCTGAGGTCCTCTATGTGGCCGACCTGATGGCGGAAGTCCTCGCCGACCCCGAGCTTCGCCGCAGCTTCCTGGACGATTTCCTGGAGGAGGCCCGTGTCTTTCAGCACACCCGGGACTCCCTGTACGAGTACCTCCTATCAATTGAGGACCCGAGGGAACTGACCAATCTTCTGATAGTCGGCCTCCGCAGTGAGGATTTCCCTTCGAATGGCACACAGCTGGACAGGCTGGACCGCAAGAAGACCCTCATGTTCGATCCCATGCCCAATATGTATTATTCCCGGGATCCACTCACCATCATCGGGAGTGGGGTGACCGTCAATTGCATGTGGGACGATTCACGGCAGCGCGAGACCCTTTTCGCCGATTACGCCGTCAGATACCATCCGCACTTCCAAGGCCTGCCACACTACTATGAGCGGACCGAGAACGCGACCCTGGAGGGTGGCGATATCCTGGTCCTCTCCAAGGAAGTCCTGGCGGTGGGCGTATCACAGAGGACGGAGACCTCGGCCGTCAAGACCCTGGCCAAGCGGGTCCTGAGCCATGACAACAGCTTTGAGCGTGTCCTCGTCTTCTTCATCCCCGAACGCCGGGCCTTCATGCATCTGGATACCGTTTTCACCATGGTGGACCGGGAAATATTCACTGTCCATCCCGAAATTGAGGCCCCCCTTGAAGTCTTCGATCTAAGCCTGGGTAAGAATGGCCAATTGAATCTGAAAAGTGTGGGCAACAATTTGAAGGCCATCCTTAAAAAATATCTCAAGCTGAGTGAGGTGGAGCTCATCCGCTGCGGCGGTGACAGCAAGATCGACGCCAGGCGTGAGCAGTGGAATGATGGTTCCAATACCCTGGCCATCGCGCCGGGCGAGGTGGTGGTCTACGACAGAAACAGGGTGACCAACCGCCTCCTGAAAGAAGCCGGCCTCACCTTGCACGAGATCCCCTCCTCCGAGCTCAGCCGGGGACGTGGCGGACCCCGCTGCATGTCCATGCCCCTGTGGCGCGATGAAATCGATTGATTGATGGGTTCCGTCCCGCTTCTCTCCCTGGTGCAAGGCCGTGGGGAAGGGGTCCTGCTCCTCGGCCGGCAGTTTTGAGATTCTCTTTATTTAAGCTAATCTTATAGAGGTATCAAAGGCAAAGGAGAACTGGTATGGCCGTTAATCTAAGGGGCAGACACTTTCTGACACTTAAGGACTTTTCACCTGGGGAGATCAAGTGGCTTCTCGATCTCGCAGCCGACCTGAAGACAAAAAAACGACTCGGAATAGCCGGAGATCTCTTGAAGGGCAAGAACATCGTCCTGCTTTTTGAGAAAACATCAACCCGGACCCGCTGTGCCTTCGAGGTCGCTGCCATGGATGAAGGGGCAGGCGTCACCTTCCTTGGGGCGGGCGATTCACAGATGAATAAGAAAGAGTCGATCGAAGATACAGCCAGGGTGCTCGGCCGTTTTTACGATGGCATCGAGTTCCGGGGCTTTGATCAGGAGACGGTTGAAGCGTTGGCCCTTCACGCCGGTGTGCCCGTCTGGAATGGCCTGACGGATCGCTATCATCCCACCCAGGTCCTGGCAGATATGATGACCATCCGTGAACATGTGGCCAAACCCCTCAACCGGGTCAAATTTGTCTACGCGGGCGACGCCCGGAACAATATGGGCAATTCACTCCTGATTGGTTGCGCCAAGCTGGGCCTGCATTTCGTCGCCTGCGCGCCGAGGGAGCTATGGCCGGAGGAGGACCTGATCGAGGAAATGGAGTCGGTTGCCCGGGAAACCGGCGCCCGTATTGAGTGTTCGGACCGACTGGAATCGGTCAGGGACGCCGATGTCCTCTACACGGATGTTTGGGTCTCCATGGGAGAGGAGGCCAGATTCGAAGAACGTATCCGGCAACTCCGGGATTACCAGGTCAACGGGGATATGGTCGCCATGACAGGCAACCCGGAGCTTATCTTTCTCCATTGCCTGCCCGCCTTCCACGATCTCCATACGGCAATTGGCCGACAGGTTAATGATGAATACGGCTTGACGGCCATGGAATGCACAGATGAAGTTTTCCGCGGCAGGCATTCACGCGTCTTCGATCAGGCCGAGAACAGGTTGCACACGATCAAGGCGATCCTGGTCGCCACGATCGGCCGCTGACAGAGGGCACCCCGGGTGTCCTTATTTTTTTATATCGGGAGGATTGGATTTGATGAAAAAACGTATCGTCGTCGCCCTGGGGGGCAATGCCCTCGGTAATACCGCCCAGGAACAGCGGGAGCTGGTCCGCCAGACAGCTATCCCCATGGTGGATTTGATCGCGGAAGGTCATGAGTTGATCATCGCCCACGGGAATGGGCCTCAGGTTGGCATGATCAATCTGGCCTTTGATTGTGGCCAAGTGCCGCCCATGCCCTTCCCGGAGTGCGGCGCCATGAGCCAGGGCTACATTGGCTACCACCTGCAAAATGCCGTCCGCGAAGAGCTGCTCTCGCGCGGGATTGACCGGCCCGTCGCCACCATCATAACCCAGGTTGTGGTAGACACCGGGGATCCCGCCTTTCAGAATCCAAGCAAACCGATCGGTTCTTTTTACAGCAAGGAGGAGGCGGAGAGGATTGCCTCGGAGACGGGTTTTGTAATGAAGGAAGATGCCGGCCGTGGCTACCGCCGGGTCGTTCCCTCACCAAGACCGGTCGCGGTTGTCGAGGACAGGACGGTCAGGACCCTGATCGACGACGGTCAGGTCGTCATCACGGTGGGCGGGGGCGGAATCCCGGTCGTCCGCCAGGGTGATAAGCTCGAGGGGGTTGCGGCGGTCATCGACAAGGACTTCGCTTCAGAGGTTCTGGCTGAGATGGTCCAGGCCGACTACCTGATCATCCTGACAGCTGTCGAAAAGGTGGCCCTGAACTACGGGACAGCGGAGGAAAAATGGCTGGACCAGGTTAAGGTGGCCGACATGGAGCGCTATATGGCCGAAGGTCATTTCGCTCCGGGGTCCATGTTGCCAAAGGTTGAGGCCAGTGTCGCCTTTGCCAGATCAGGCCAGGGTCGGACCGCGCTTATCACATCGCTCGAGAGCGCCTGTGATGGTATCGCTGGCAAGACGGGTACCCATATAAGCTTGTAAACAAGGCGGAGCAGAGGGCCCGGAAGAGGCCGGGCAGGAGGAGGGAGACCTATGCGGGATATACGAGTTGCCCTGTGGGGTTTCGGCGCCATGGGCAGCGGGATCGGGAGGATGATCGCCTCAAAGGAAGGCCTTGTCATCTCGGGTGTCTGTGATCGTTGGGACCGCCTCATCGGGCAGGAAGTCTACGAATACCTCGGAATAGACCGGGGGGACCGTGAACCGGTCGTCATCACGGGCGACATCACCCAGGTCGTCCGCAAGGATCTTTGCGATCTGGTTATCCTGGCGACGGATTCTTTTGTTGCCGCCCAGTATGAAAAAATAATCTTTTGCCTGGAAGAGGGCCTGCCTGTCATCTCCACGGCAGAAGAGATGGCCTGGCCCTGGGCCCAGAATAAGGAACTTGCCGAAAAGATCGACGCCCTGGCCCGGGAAAGGCAGGTCGCGGTCCTGGGAACCGGGATCAACCCGGGTTTCGTCCTGGATTATCTCATCCTGGCCCTTAGCGCTACCTGCGAGCAGGTCAATTCGATTGAGGCCTCCCGGATCAACGATCTGGCGCCTTTTGGCAAAGCGGTTATGGAAGAGCAGGGCGTGGGGATCAGCCAGGAGGAATTCGACCGGCGGATCGCCGAGGACAGCCTGGCCGGCCATGTCGGATTCCCCGAATCCATGGCCATGATCGCGGCCGGTATGGGGGTGGAACTGACAGAGATCGAGCAGACCCGGGAGCCCATCATCACCGGGGTGGACCGCAAATCCGCTTACGGGGAGGCCAGGAAGGGGCATCTGGCGGGGATCAGGCAGCAGAGCTATGGCCGGAGGGCGGATGGCGGGGTCTTCATCCATCTGGACCACCCCCAGCAGATCTGCCCGGAAGATGAAGGCGTCCACACGGGTGACTACATTACCCTCCATGCGGACGGTTACGACATGAATCTGTCCATTGTGCCGGAGACGCCGGGTGGAATCGGGACAATCGCCATGGTGGTCAACATGATCCCACAGCTGCTCCTGGCCGAGCCGGGCCTTCGTTCCATGCTCGACCTCCCCGTGCCCCGTGCCATTCTGGGCAGCTATGCTGAACAGCTGGAGCGTGGCAAGAAGCAGGACTACAGGGAAGATGATTACGTCGTCATTGAAAAGCTTGTCCTCCCCGTCGGACAACGGGCCTCCCAGCTGCCGGAGGATACAGCCGCGACACCCCTCATCGCCTTGACCAGGGGTTGGCTCCTGGACCAGGAGGCCCGGACAGGTGAGGAGGTCAGGGTCAGGACCCTGAGCGGCCGGACCGTCGTCGGCCGGCTTACCAACCGGGATACGGCGCCTGCCCACGGTTACGGAAAATTCGTTCCCGAGCTACTGGAGATCCATGAACAGGTCCGCCAGATCCTTTTTGGAGGTGCCAAATGAGTCAAGATTTTTCCTACCAAGCGGTCCTGGCCCGGCAGAATGAGATTATGAACCAGGCCCTCGGCATTGACTACAGGGACTTCGAACTTGCTGGCCTGGCCTTCGATTACGAGGCCATGATGGATCAGGTTGGCATCTCGGTCCAGGAAGCCAGGGAGATCCAAGGTGAACTGGGCGTCGGCAGGACGCCGCTCAGGGAGGTCGGAAATATTACGGCCCTGGCGAGGAAACTCTCCCAACCGGGCTTTGGAGCCCGCATTATTGTCAAGGATGAGGCGGCCAATCCCTCGGGCAGCTTCAAGGCCCGCCGGGCCGCCCTCTCCGTCTGGGATGCCAAACGCAAGGGCTATCCGGGCGTCATCGCCGCGACATCAGGGAATTATGGAGCTGCCGTGGCCAGCATGGCCGCCCGATTGGGTTTGAAGTGCCTGGTCATCCAGGAATGTTACGACAGTGACTTCAAGGGGCAGCCGGAAATCCTGGAAAAGGCCCGTAAATGTGAGGCGCTCGGTGCCGAAGTCGTCCAGATGACCGTAGGCCCCGAACTTTTCTACCAGGCCCTCTGCCTGCTCGAGGAGACGGGTTATTATAATGCCTCCCTCTATTCACCGTCCGCGGTGGCAGGGGTCGAGACCCTGGGTTATGAGATCGCCTGCCAGTGCAGGGATGACTATGGCCTGGAGCCCGATATCGTTATCGCCACCCATGCCGGGGGCGGGAACCTGACGGGGACGGCGCGTGGCCTGATCAAGGCAGGGCTTGTCGACACCAAGGTCTACGCCGCCAGTGTCGATCTCTCAGGCCTGTCCATGGCCTCCGACCGGGATTTCAACCGCAAGTCATTCACGACAGGCCATACAGGCTTTGGCATCCCCTTTGCCCTGCAGCCGGACCGGTCCGATGTGCCGAGAAATTCAGCCCGGGCCCTCCGCTACATGGACCGCTACCTCCTGGTCAAGCAGGGTGAAGTCTTCTATACGACGGAGATGCTGGCCTCACTCGAGGGCCTTGAACGGGGGCCGGCGGGCAATACATCCCTGGCAGCCGCCTTTGCCCTCTCGCGCCAGCTCCCGGAGGACCGGACCATCGTCGTCCAGGAGACGGAGTACACGGGGGCGGGTAAACATCCGCAAGCCCAGCTGACCTTCGCCCGCCAAAATGGGATCAAGGTCTATTTCGGGGATCCAGAGGAGGAAATCGCCGGTCAATCCATTGTCCTGCCCCGGCATCCCTCCCAGATCCGGGTCCGTGACTATCCTATGGAGCAGCTGAGGCGGTCGGCCCTCCGCCGGATGGCTGAAGGCGGTGGTCCCTTCACGGAAGAGGAAATCGCCTATATGGCAGCAGAGATAAAACTGGACAGGGAGGCGACCCGATCCCTCTTACAGGATTTGTAAGGCGGGAGCATAAGGAGAGGAGGCGAATCAATGACCGATAAAAATGAAGCAAAGAGGATGGCTTCCTTTGAGGAAGGCCGCAAGCATTTGGCCCATCTGTCGGACGAGGAACTCTACAACTATTTCTGGGAGCTGGCCGGGAAGATCGTCGATCCCCTGGTCGAGGCGGGGAAAATCTACAGTTCGCCTGCTATAGAACGAAGCGTCCTGCTCCGTATGGGGTTTTCCAGCCTGGAGGCCCAAGCCATTGTTACCGGCCTCACGGAGCGGCGGCTGATCGCTCACGGGGCAGGTCATGTCGTCTGGAAACTTTCGGAGGAACTGGGCCTTGATATCCGCCAGACCGGCCTGGCCTTGGTCGAGGGTCGGCACTGGGATCAGGCAGCCGGCCTTTTTGGGGAGGTGGTCACATGAAAAACCAAGACAAGCTTTCCCTGGAAGCCGACCAAAGGCTTGATATCAGAAAGATCCTGGAGGGGCTCGAAGACTACCGTTCCCCCAGACGTCCCTGGCATTGGCGTGAAGAAAGGGGTCAAGCGCGGGAAGTGGGTGATTTTACCTATTATGAAAGCTCGAAGCCCCTTAAAAATTCCATTCCCCTGCCCGGCAGCCGTGGTTTTGGTTTCATCGATCCCCAGGCTGATTGCGTCATAACGACCGAGATCGCCTCGGGTCGGTTCGAGGATGATGTCCGGCGGATGCGTATGGCCGCCTGGAACGGGGCCGACCATATCATGGTGATCCGGACAACCGGCCAGTCCCATATCGATTCACTGATTGAGGGGACTACCCAGGGGATCGGGGGGATTCCCATCACCAGGAAGCAGTGCCGGGCTACGCGGCGGGCCCTCGACCTGATCGAAGCTGAAGTCGGCAGGCCCATCAATTTCCATTCCTATGTCTCCGGTGTCGCAGGTCCTGATATTGCCGTTATGTTTGTCGAGGAGGGCGTGTCAGGTGTCCATCAGGATCCCCAGTACAACGTGCTCTACCGGAATATCAACATGCTCAGGAGTTTCGTTGACGCCTGTGAGAGCAAGGCCATCATCGCCTACGGCGGCCAGCTCCAGATCGACGGAGCCCACAATGCCAATGCCACCGCCATGGAAGCCTGGAAGGTCATGCCGGAACTCATGGTCCAGCATGCCATCAATACGGCCTTTTCCGTAAGATGTGGGATCAAAGCGGATAATATCGCCCTTTCGAGCGTCCCGCCCACAGCGCCGCCGGCCCCTTGTATGCGGCTTGATCTGCCCTACGCCGTGGCCTTGCGGGACCTCTTCCGCGATTACAAGATCCGTGCCCAGCAGAACACCAAGTACATGGAGTCGGAGACCCGGGAGGCGACGGTGACCCACACCCTCAACCTGGTGATCTCAAGATTGACCTCAGCCCATATCCAGTCGACCATTACGCCCGACGAAGGCAGAAATGTCCCCTGGCATTACTTCAATATCAATGCCGTCAATACGGCCCGCCAGTCACTTGCCGGCCTGGACGGCATCCGGCAAATGGTTGATATCAACCGGGAGGGACCCCTGGGTGACCGGGTCCGCGAATTGAAGGAAAGGGCCATCCTCTTTATGGAGGAGATAATCGAGACAGGTGGCTACTACAGCGCGGTTGAGGCGGGTTTCTTTGTCGACAGCGCGGAGTATCCGGAAAGAAAGGGCGACGGCATTGCCCGCCAAGCGGACGGTGGTATCGGTAACGACAGCCTCTTCCTCCGGGCAGACGATTACTTCGCTCCCGTTTCCGTCCATTTTGGGAACAACCGGATACCGGACCAATTCGAGTGTGCCAGCGAGGCGATCGGAGGGGACACCTTCCAGGATCCTTCGAAAATTCAGTTCATCGATGAGCTGGACGATTATGACAATGTCCAGACCAGGATTGCTGAAAAACAGAAATACTATGACAACCCCATGCTGATCCGGCCTGAGGTTGAATTCCTGGCAGACGGCGTCCTGGTGCTGACCATGATGTTGCCCTGCGACGAACGCTACGCGGAGGCGGCGGCGGTCGCAATCGGGAAGAAGCTCAATCTGGCCGACTGTGAGGTCATCCACAGCCAGATTATGCATCCTTCGGAGGGGACCTACATCGAGATGAAGGGGAGGATCGATTTTGATATCGACCTGACCGGACTCGAGTTGCCTGAGATCGTGGAGACCCTGTCAGAGGCTGAAATCCGGGCGGACATCATGGAAAATCCCCTTCTGGTCATCGCGGCCACGGTAGGGGAGGACGAACACTCGGTTGGCCTGAAGGAAATCCTGGACATCAAGCACGGTGGGATCGAAGGATTCGGGATCAAGTATCATTATCTGGGCACTTCCTGCCCGGTCGACAAGCTGGTCGACGCGGCCATCGAGACCAAGGCCGACGCCATCCTGATCTCTACCATCATCTCTCACAACAATGTTCACTACGCGAACATGAAAAAACTGGCCAATACCTGTATAGAAAAGGGTGTGAGGGATCGGCTGATCCTGGTTGCCGGGGGAACCCAGGTAGCTGAGGAGGCCGCCCTGGAGTCCGGTATGGACGCGGGGTTCGGCCGGGGCAGTCAGGGCATAGATGTGGCCAGCTTCCTGGTGAAGCGTCGTCGGGAAATGCGGGGGGTCCAGGGGGCCGATGAGGATTGACCTGCTCGTCGCGGAGATAGGCAGTACGACTACGGTCGTCAATGCCCTTAACGGCTTGAAAAAGGGAAAGCCGGTCTTCCTGGGCCAGGGCCTGGCGGCAACCTCCATCCGTGAGGGTGATGTTACCCTGGGCCTGGAGCGGGCCAGGCAGGAGCTGGCTGGCAGGCTCGGGCTTTCCCAGCTGGAGGCCGACCAGGTTTTCGCGACCAGCTCCGCCGCGGGCGGACTCTCCATGACAGTCCACGGCCTGGTGCCCGAGATGACGGTCAGGGCGGCCCGTGAGGCAGCTCTCGGATCAGGCGCTGTCCTCCGCCTTGTGACTTCGGGCAGGCTGCGCGAAGCGGATCTGGCCCGTGTCAAGGCGACAGGTCCCCGAATTGTTCTGATCGCGGGAGGGACCGATGGCGGCGAAAGGGAGACGGCTTTATATAACTTTGACAAGCTGTCGGACCTGCTGCCCCAAACGCCTATCCTCTACGCCGGCAATAGGGATAATCAGGATGAAATCAGGGCCTTGGCCGCCAAAAAGGGCCAGCAGGTCTATATCAGCGAAAATGTCTACCCCTCGCTGGACCAGCTCAATATCGGGCCGGCCCGGCGGGTCATCCAGGCCATATTTGAGGAACACATCACGGAGGCGCCCGGCATGGCCCATATCCGCCAGGCGGTAACCGCTACCATCATGCCCACCCCAGGCGCTGTCATGGCCATGATGGAGCGCATGTACCCGGTCCTGGGCGACCTGGTCGCGCTTGATGTTGGCGGGGCGACAACGGATGTCCATTCGGTGACCCAGGGGAGTGACGCGCTCCGGGATTTCCAGATCGACCCCGAGCCCCTGGCCAAGCGTACGGTGGAAGGTGATCTGGGTGTCTTCCTCAACCGGGACCAGGTGATCCGGTCTATGACCGCCAAAGAAAGCTCCCTGCTGCCGGATGATTATGAAAAGAGACTTGAGGCGGTCCCGGAGATAGCTCTTGGCGAAGAAGAAACCAACTTGATCATGCCCCTGGTAGCCACCGCCTGCAGGGAGGCGCTTGACCGCCATGCGGGCCGTCTTCTCGAACAATTCACCGCCAGGGGCCGGCGTCTCCTGGTCCGGGGCCGTGACCTGACTGCCGTCAAGACTTTGATCGCGACGGGGGGCGCCCTGACCCGCCTGCCGGGGATGGAGAGCCTGATCCGGGGCGTTCTGGAGGGGGGACAAGCGGATCGTCTCTACCCTCCGCCGGAGGTGAGTGTTATGATAGACCGGCACTACTTAACGGCAGCCTGCGGGGTCATTTCACAGGCCTTCCCCCAAGCGGCCGTCCAACTATTGCTGGATTCGTTAAATCATAAGATGATAGGAGGCGGGGATGTCATTTCCTGAATTATTGATCGATAGGGCCAAGTTGAAGCATAATGTGAAGTCCTTGCTCGACCGGGCGGAGGAAGCGGACATTCAACTGCATTTCGTCACGAAATGTCTCTGTGCCCTGCGGCCCGCAGTCGAATGCATGAATGAGGCCGGCGCGGAGTTTTTCGCCGACTCCCGTCTGGAAAACCTGGCCAATATTCAGGATATCGGTCTGTCCCATATGCTGGTGAGGATCCCTATGATCTCCCGGGTCATGGATACAGTCCGCTACGCCGACCTGAGCCTCAACTCCGATATGGGGGTGATCGAATCGCTTTCTGACGCCGCCCTTGCGCTGGAACGCCAGCATGGCGTCGTACTTATGGTGGAGATGGGCGACCTCCGTGAGGGGTTCCTGCCTGAGGAGATCCTTGAAGTCGCCTCCCGGGTGCTCAACTTGCGCGGTGTCTGGCTGGCGGGAATCGGTGCCAACTTCAATTGCTACGGCGGGGTCATTCCTGAGGAGAAGCAGCTCAACGACCTGGTTGGGATAGCCGAGACCCTCCGTCAACGCTTTGATATCCCCCTCCCCATCGTATCGGGGGGCAACACGGGCTCCCTTTATCTGCTCAAGGAAGGGAAGATGCCGCGGGGGATCACCCATCTCCGGATCGGTGAGGCCTTCCTGATCGGTATTGAGACCTCCTTCCGCCAGCCCATCCGGAACCTGTATACCGATGTCTTCACCCTGAGGGCGGAGATCGTCGAACTCAGGCGGAAGCCCTCGGTCCCGACCGGGCGGATCGGACCCAACTCCTTCAATGAGATCCCGGTCTTTGAGGATCAAGGCAATATCTGGCGGGCAATCCTTGCCATCGGTGAGCAGGATACGCGATGTGATACCCTCCAGCCCCGTGACGCCAACATAGAATATCTCGGTGCCTCAAGCGACCATATGCTGCTTGATGTGACCAAGGCCCTGCGCGATTTCAAGGTGGGGGACATTCTGGACTTCACGCCCGATTACGCTGCCCTTCTCCGCGCCATGACATCCCCTTACGTGACCAAGCGGATGGTCTAGCGCAGCTGGCAGGTTAGAAGGACTCATGAAGTTTACACAAGAAAGAGACCCTTGGTATACCAAGAAGACCTGGGCTGAGATCTCGGAGGGGGCCCTGGTCAACAACCTGGAACTGGTCCGCTCAAAGCTGGCTGACGGGAGGGTTCTGATCGCGCCCGTCGTCAAGGCTGACGCATACGGGCACGGGGCGGGTCTGGTCGTTCCCGTTCTCGAAAAGGCAGGTGTTGACACCCTCTTTGTGGCGACCATTGATGAGGCCATCTCCATCCGCCAGATGGGCAGTCTTTCCAGGATCGTCATCTTCGGGGCGACAAAAAGTGACTACATCCCTTACCTGAAAGAATACAATTTGATCCAGTCCATTGTGACGGAAGCCGAGAGGGCTGCCTTCGAGGCGGCCTCGCTCCGTGTCGGCGGCCCCCCACTTGAGGTACAGATCAAGCTTGATACGGGTATGGCCCGGCTGGGACTTCCGGCGGATGAGGAACACCGGCAAAGGACGGTGGGGATCCTGCTGGAGATCGCTGCCACCCCCGGACTCAAGGTGTCAGGTGTCTATTCGCATCTATCGACTGCCGGCAGCGATCTCGACTATATGGCCCTTCAACGCCGGCGCTTCCTCGAATTGATTGATGAAGCGGAGAGCAGGGGTTTTCCGCGGGTCACCCGGCATTTGGCCAACAGCGCCGCCATCCCCGGCCTTCCGGACTATCATTTGGACCTGGTCCGGCCAGGCATCGCTCTTTACGGTGGGAAGGCGGATCCTCCTGGAGAGGCCTGGGCCCCCCTGAGGCCGGTTATGACCGTCAAGAGCGTGATTGAGCAGGTAGGGTCTTTCGAGGCGGGGACCAGGGTCAGCTACGCCGGGACCTGGACGACCCCTGAGGAATCCCTCCTGGCGGTGGTCAATATGGGTTATGCGGATGGGCTACCACGGCTGCTTTCAAACCAGGGCTCCTTCTACCATAAGGGGAGGAAGGCGCCTATCCGTGGCCGCGTATGTATGGACCACTGTGTGATTGATGTGACCAGGATCCCAGGGGTCAAAGTCGGGGATGAGGTCATGCTCTTTGGCGATGACGGTTATCTGCGGATAGACGCGGATGAGATCGCTGTGCTTTCGGGCACCATTGATTATGAAATATACACAAATATACAAGAGCGCGCCCCCCGGATCCTGGTAGATTAGAGCTACCAGGCAAGCTCCCTGACGGGACAAAAGACAAACGACCGGGAGGGGGTCCGGTCGTTGTCTTATGCAAGAAGCAGTTTTTATTTGCTTTCTTTAACTGTGGAAACAGCATAGCATTCACCCGATCACCCTGTCAAGTGATTATGAATTATTCTGCACCATATTCGTTTATTAATGCAGTAGACAGGCCGGTCAGGCCTCAAGTCCCTTATGCTATGCTGTTAAGACTATCTTGAAAAGGAGACAAGCGTATGGCCGGAACACAAGATGCGATCCTGGAAGAACTCTACGGCGTTGTGCTCGAACGGGCCCGCCACCCTGAACCGGGTTCCTATACCAATTATCTCTTGGAAAAGGGTCTCGACAAGGTCTTGAGTAAACTCGGTGTCCAGGCTATCGAGGTCGCCATAGCGGCAAAAAATGGCCGTAAAAGCGATATCGTTTACGAAAGCGCTGATCTGGTCTATCATCTGATCGTCCTGCTCGCCGCCTCTGCCATCCCCCTTGAAGACCTGATCTCTGAACTGAGAAAGCGGAGGGATTTCTCTGAAAGTCAGACTTGATGGTCCTGAAATGGGATCCCGGTCTCAGTCCCTGATCCGCCCATAGAAGGCGCGGAGCGAGTTCAGGACCGTCATGAGCATAAGGCCTGTATCAGCGAATACGGCCCCCCAGAGGGGGGTGAGGCCGAGTCCGCCGAGCAGGAGGAGCAAAGCCTTGGCCAAGAGGATGACGGCCACATTCTCCCGGACCCTCCTTCTTGTCCCGCGCGCAATGGAGACCGCGTCGGGGATCCGTTCAAGCTCATCAGTCATAATGACCACGTCAGCCGCCTCTATGGCGGCATGAGAGCCAAGTCCGCCAATGGCGATGCCCACATCGGCCAGGCGGAGGACCGGCGCGTCGTTGATTCCGTCCCCAACAAAGGCCGTCCGGCCTGCCGCCGAGTCGCGAAGCTTTTCCAGTTCATCGATCTTGCCCCCGGGCAGGAGACCGGCCTCAACAAAATCAGCGCCGATGACTTCACCCAGGCCGGACACAGCCTCCTTGCGGTCACCCGACAGGATGCCGATTGTTTTCGTCCCCTGGGATCTCAAGCGCTCAACCGTCCGCCTGGCACCCTCCCGCAGGCTGTCGGAGACCAGGAGGGTCCCCAGCCAGCGCCCCTCCTCCGCCACATGGATTAAGCTGGTCCCCTGCCGGTCCCGCCGCTCGGGAAGTTCAACAGCCTTGAGCTTCATTAGCCTCTCGTTCCCAGCCAGTATTTGCCGGCCCTCCAGCTTGGCGGAAATTCCCTGTCCCGGGATTTCCTCAAGATCCGTAAGGGGAGGATAGGTGACCTCGCCCCCTTCGTTGAGTTCAAAGAAGCTTTTGACAGCCTCGGCAAGGGGGTGGGTTGAATGCTGTTCCGCGGCCGCCGCGA
The DNA here is from genome assembly GCA_964486135.1 of uncultured Mageeibacillus sp. Taxonomy (GTDB): domain Bacteria; phylum Bacillota; class Clostridia; order Saccharofermentanales; family DTU023; genus UBA4923. The sequence continues at coordinate 18,378 of CAZAKT010000007.1, read as the reverse complement.
CCCGGATCAGCCGGTGGCCACTTACGCCGGTAGCCGTCTCGATATCAACGACGCTGAACTTGCCACTTGTCAGGGTCCCGGTCTTGTCGAAGATGACTTTTTCCAAATCGGCCAGGGCTTCAAGATACTGGCTCCCACGGATATAGATCCCCTGCTTTGAGGCCTTGCCAATACCGGCGATGAAGGCCAGCGGCACCGAGATGACCAGGGAGCAGGGACAGGCGATCACCAGGAAGTTGAGTGCCCGGTAGATCCAGACGCTGGAAGTTTGTCCCGCCAGAAGCAGGGGCGGCAAGAGGGCCAGAGCCAGGGCAAGGAAGACAACGGTGGGTGTATAGATACGGGAAAAACGTTCCATGAACATCTCTACGGGTGTTTTCTTCCGACCGGCTGCTTCTGCCAGCCGCATGATCTGCATGACGGCGGAATCCTTTTCCTGACGGATCACGGAGAGGGTCAGGAGGGAAGGTCCATTGATGGCGCCCGCCAAGACCTCCTGGCCCGCCGCCAGGTATACCGGACGGGATTCCCCGGTCAGGGCAGAATAATCGACGCTGGCGCCTTCGCCTTCCAGGCGGCCGTCCAAGGGGACCCGCTCGCCGGGATAGACGAGGATGGTTTCCCCCCTTTCAAGCTCTGATGGGCTCAGATCATAGCTCCCCTCCTCCGTCTTGACATGGGCGATCAGGGGCCGGATGTCGTTGAGCCTGTCGATTGATCGCCGGGTCCGGTCTACGGCCCGCTCTTCCAATGCCTCACCGATCAGGAACAAAAACATGACCGCGAAGGCTTCCGCGTACTCGCCGATCAGAAGGGCCCCGATCGTGGCGACCGACATGAGGAAGTATTCTGAAAATAGCTTTCCCCGGAAGAGGCCGGCAAGGGCCTGGATAAGGACACCCGTCCCAACTGTCAGGTAGGCCGTGATAAAAAGACCTGTGGAAAGATGAACCTGGTCCCTGGTGAGCAGGGCGGCCGCAAAAAGGATAAGGCCGGCCAGGAGTCTCAGGCGGGCTGAAAAGAGGCGGGCCAGCCAGGGCCGCTTGTCAAGAAGCCGCTCAAGCCAGGGCAGTTCATGCTTTCCGCAGCTTTCGCAGGCAGAGTCTTCAAGGGGGCCACAGCCTGCCAGATCACAGGCAGGGGCGGCCAGGGGCGCTTCTTTCTTCATGTTTCCATTTCCTTTATTCTTCAGCCAGATGTACAAGGCCGACCTGGAGGATCTCCTTGACATGTTCATCCAGGAGGGAGTAGTAGACGACCCTTCCCTCGCGGCGATTCATAACCAGCCGGGCGGCTTTCAGGATCCTCAACTGATGGGAAACGGCTGATTGGGACAGGGCGAGCAAGGCAGTCAGGTCACAGACGCAAAGCTCGGAGTGGCGGAGGGCGCAGAGGATGCGGACCCTTGTCGGGTCGCCAAAGACCTTGAAGAGGCCAGCCAGCTCAAACATCTGCTCCTCCCCGGGCAGGAGCTTGTGAACCTGGCGGACGGCGTCCTCATGAATCATGGGAAGGTCACAAAAGATATCTTCTTCCTTCATCTCTTTTTCCATAGATCAGGCCCCCTTTGCCGTTTCCATATATGTTCATATGTTCATATATATGATAAGGCTTTCTCTTGAAAATGCAAGCGCACAATTGATTTGCAGGAATGATTAAATGATGTTAAGATACCAGTTGCGCCTTTTACGTGAGTTTACTATGGGGCGGCGCCCCTTTAAGGAGATAGACAATGGCCAGATGTGAAATTTGTGACAAACACATGTTCTTTGGCAGAAAAATCAAGATTACGCGTTCGCAGATTTCGGGCCGCGGTTTGCATCGTCAGCGCGCCAATGTTAAAAAAGTGAAGGTCGTGGTCGATGGTGTACCGAAAACCATGAAGGTTTGTACCCGCTGCCTGAGAAGTGGCGCTGTCGAACGCGCCTGATCTTCAGCTCTTCATGACAGGCCGGTCTTTCCGGCTTTGAGAAAGTCAAGCGGATGCTTGACTTTTCCTTTGCTCTTTTTCCCCCCTGCCATCAGTCGTCCCCTTCCTCTGGTCCGTCCAGCAGTCCCTGCCGGATTGCCTTTGTCGGACAAACCTTGACGCACTCACCGCAATGGATGCAGAGCTCCTGGTCGATGACGGCCAGCTTGTCCTCAATCTGGATGGCCTGGACGGGGCAGACGCGGACGCAACGGCCGCAGGCGATACAGCCGGTTTTACAGGCTTTCATAACGACCTTTGCCGGCCAGTGATTGGAACAGGTTACGTTTGTCGCCAGCTCATGCTTGGGGATCAGACGGATCAGGAATTTGGGACAGGCCTTGACACATTTACCGCAAGCCGTACAGTTGTTGTGGTTGACGTGGGCGATACCGTCCTTGAGGTAGAGGGCGTTGAATTCACAAACAGCGACACAGTCTCCAAAACCAAGACAGCCGAAAGTACAGGAGTTGGGGCCTGAGAAGAGGCCGGCCGCCGAGGCGCAATGGGGCGTACCCGTGTAATGGTAGCGCTCCGTCGTGTTTTTTCTGGTCCCCTGGCAGAAGACCTGAGCCACCAGGGGGATGACCCTGCCAGCCTCGACTCCCATGAGCTCCGCAACCGCCGTCGCCGTATCCTGACCCCCTGCCGTACACAGGGTCGTCAGGGCTTCGGAGCCATCGGCCAAGGCCGCCGCATAGGCGGCGCAACCGCTGTAGCCGCAGCCGCCGCAATTGACGCCCGGCAGGATAGCTTCCAGTTCCTTTTGGAGGGGGTCGACCTTGACGGAAAAGAAGCGGAAGACCAGCAAAATCACAATACCCGCCAGGAGGGAAATTCCGGCCCCGATGAGGGCTGGCAGGAGGATGGGATGGGTGGTTAGAGAAAGTAGCATGAAGCAGGCCTCCGGTTCAGCCGAAAAGATTTTCGATGACGCCCTTGAATCCCATGAAGGAGACCGATACGATCGAGGCGGCCATCAAGGTGGAGGGCAGTCCTTCCATAAAGTCAGGAATATCAGCCTTCTCCATCTTCTCGCGTACCCCGGAGAAGAGGAACATGGCCAGCATGTAACCGACACCGGCTCCCAGTGACGACATCATGGCGGCCCCGAAGCTGTAGATTTCCTGGATATTTATCAGCATGACTCCCAAAATGGCGCAGTTGGTCGTGATCAGGGGAAGATAGATGCCCATGGCCTTGTAGAGGGGGGGGAAGGCTTTGCGGATGACAGCCTCCAGGACCTGGACGACCGAGGCGATGACCAGGATGAAGACAACTGTCTGCAGGTAGCCAAGACCGACCGGCTCCAGCATCTGCCAGTATATCGGGTAGGTGACGGCTGTGGCGATCAGCATGACGAAAATGACGGCCAGGCTCATCCCCATGGCATTCTTGACATTCTTGGTCAGGCCAAGGAAGGAACAGACGCCCAGGAAGCGGGAGAGGACCAGGTTGTCGATCAGGATGACACTGAATAAGATGATTAGAAATTCCTTCATGCCTGATCCTCACTTTCAGAAGAATCCTTATCTTCATCCTTTTTTACAAAAGCGCCGGGTTCGGTTTCGGCTGGCGGAACGGCGTCCCGGGCGGGGGTACGGGCCGGCCGGGGCCCATCGATGATCTCGGTTTCCTCAAAAACCACATCCGTCCTTTTACTGATACTGCCAGGATAGTGTTCCCGGTCCATAGTCTCCTGGGGCCGCCGCCCATAGAACTTCTTGTTGAGTTTCTGGGTGATGGCGACCATGAGGCCGAAGATGGCGAAGCCGCCGGCGGGCAAGCCGAAAATCATCATGGGCTGGAGGCCCCCTTCACTGATCCAGGGCATGGTGACGCCAAAGAAAGTGCCAAAACCGAGTATTTCACGAAGTGATCCGATGGTGAGGAGGGCCAGGGTGAAACCGGCGCCCATGCCGAGCCCGTCGATGGCCGAGATCAGGACGCTGTGGTTATTGGCGAAGGCCTCAGCCCGGCCGAGAATGATGCAGTTGACGGTTATGAGGGGGATGAAGATCCCCAGTGAGGCGTTGAGCGCGGGCAGGTAGGCCTGGAGGAGGAACTGCAGGATGGTGACCAGGCTGGCAATTATCGTGATGTAGGCGGGGATCCTGATCTTGTCGGGGATGACCTTCCGTAGGAGGGAGATGACAAGGTTGGAGAGGATCAGGACCGCGGTCGATGCCACGCCCATCCCCAGGCCGTTGAGTGCCGATGTCGTGACGGCCAGGGCGGGACAGGTACCCAACATGAGGATGAGGAGGGGGTTTTCCTTGATGATGCCTTTTGTAAGTTCATAGGCCGCGGAGTTTTTCTTGGCCATATTATTTTCCTCCTTCCCCGAACAGTTCGTTGAAGGCCTTGGAAGCTGCCCGGACGGAGTTGATCACTGAATCGGATGAAATCGTCGCGCTGCTCACCGCATCGATATCAGAAAAGGGATCGACAGCCAGGCGGCCCTCGAATTGACCTGTAAAAGCTGATTCAGCCGTCTTCTGTCCAAGGCCGGGTGTTTCGCCGGAGGCGTCGACGACAAGACCGACAAGCTTCCCTGACAAGTCGAAACCGACCAGGACGGGTAGCTGGCCGCCATAGCCCTTGCTCGAGACACGGATGATGACGCCCACCGTCTCCTTGCCGACACCCGCCGCTGCCAGGAGGGAGATCTCGGGCTGGCGCCCGGTCAAGTCAAGGACCTGGGCACCGGGGAGGCCTTCACCCGCGCGATCAAGCGCCTCCTCGGGAAAGGAATCGGCCTGGGGGAAGAGCTCCCGCTTATTCATATCTGCCAGCCACTGGTCCTGATAGGCCCTGGCATCCTCCGTCACGGAGGCGGTCAAGGCCAGAAGGGCTACACAGACAGTACAGATCAGGACCAGGATGGCCGCGGGCACAGGGCCGAGTTCAAGCCAGGCCCGGCGGCGGGTCGCCTTCTTTTCTTCAGGATTATTTGGCATGTTTGACACCTCCAACAGTCCTGGGGGCTGTCCAGCGCTCAATATGGGGGGTGAGGATATTCATTAGCAGGATGGCAAAGGATACCCCCTCGGGCATGGAGCTGTAGAGCCTCAGCAAGCCGGTCAGCAGTCCGGCCCCGACACCGAAGATGATTTTCCCCCCAATGCTTGTCGGCGTGGTCACGTAATCGGTCACCATGAAGAAGGCGGCCAGGATCAAGGCACCCGACAGGAGATGAAGCAGGGGATCGGCCCCGGCCAGGGTGACGAAGAGGAGGGTGCTGCCGATAAAGGCCAGGGGGGCCCAGAGGTCGATGATGCCCCGGACGAGCAGGAAAAGGCCGCCGGCCAGGAGCGCGGCCACACAGGTTTCACCAATTGAACCGGCATGGCGGCCCAGGAAAAGATCCAGGGTGGAGGGCAGGTTCCCCCCGTTAGTCTTGGCGATCATGAGGGGGGTCGCGCTCGAGATCAGATCGACGCCCGGGAAATCCCCGGCGATGGCAAAGTTGGAGATTTGGCCGGCAAAGGACACCGACAGGACGATGCGGGCCGTGACGGCCGGGTTGGCGAAGTTGTCTCCCAGGCCGCCGAACATCTGCTTGACGACCACGATGGCGACGAAGTTGCCAATTGCCAGGACCCAAAGTGGACAGTTGGCGGGAAGTCCGGCCGCAAGCAGGAGACCGGTGACGACAGCTGAGAGATCGCTGATGGTCTGCTCCCGCTTCATAACAAGCCGGGAGATGGCCTCAAAGGCAACTGCCAGTCCGGCGCTGACCAGGAAGAGCATGGGGCCTGCCAGGCCAAAGATAAAAAAGGAGGCAATGACGACAGGCATAAGCGCGATGATGACCTGGAGCATGATGGTGCGGGTCGTGATCCGGTCGCGGATGTGGGGGGAGGCGGAAACGTGCAACATCAGGCTTTCCCTCCTTTTTCACGCGAAGCGGCGGCGCGAACAATCATCTTGCCATTGCGGATATTTTGTACCAGGTATCTTTTGGCCGGGCAGACATAGGAACAGCTGCCACACTCGATACAGTTCATAACATGCCGATTTTCCAGTTCGATCGGGTTGTTGGCCCGGGCCGCCTTGTCCAGGGCCATGGGCAGGAGGCGCATGGGGCAGGCCCGCGCGCAACGGCCGCAGAAGATGCAAGCTGATTCCTCCGGGAGGACGGCATCCGTCTCGTCGAAGACCAGGATGGCATTGTTGTGCTTCAGGATGGGGCGGGCGATATCATCGACGGCAACCCCCATCATAGGCCCCCCCATAATGATCTTGGCAGCTTTGGTTTTTGTTCCTCCAGCCTTTTCGATCACATCCGCGATCGCCGCCCCGATGGGGACCTCAAAATTGCCCGGCGACCGGAGGGCGCTCCCGTCAAGTGTAATGGCTTTTTTGATGAGGGGGAGGCCCGTCTCAAGATAGCGGGCAAGAAAATGAAGGGTGGTCACATTCTGTACGATGACGCCGACATCGGCCGGCAGGCCACCCTCAGGGACGATCCGGCCGTTGACGAGCCGGATCAGGACCTTTTCAGCGCCTGTAGGGTAGGCGGTTGGAAGGATCTGGACGCGGACGCCGCCGGCGGGGAATTCCCCGGAATCGGCCGCCCGGCCGATCGCTTCCTTGAGGGATCTGGCCGCCTCCCTCTTATTGTCCTCAATTCCGAAAACAAGGGTGTCGATCCCGCACCAGCGGGCGACAGCCAGGGCGCCCCGGACCGCGTAATCGGCCCCTTCAACACAAATCCGGTGGTCGACTGTAATGTAGGGCTCGCATTCGGCCGCGTTGACGATCAGGGTATCGATCTTTTTGCCTGGAGGGGGATCAAGCTTGATATGGGTCGGGAAGGCCGCGCCGCCCAATCCGACCAGGCCGGCATCGCGCACGGCTTCCAGAAAGTCCGTCCTGCTTTCAATCCGGGGGGGGACCACTTCGGGCGAAAGTGTCTCCTGGCCGTCCGAGAGGATGGTTACGTACTCGGCGTGTCCACCATCGCTCAGGATCTGCATGCTCACCGACTCAACCTGGCCGGAGATGCTGGCATGGACAGGAACACTCCAGGGGCCTATCGGTTCCCCCAGGGTCTGGCCCACAAGAACCTGATCGCCTTTTTTAACCAGGGATTCGCAACCAGGGCCCGTTTGCATATTGAGCGGAATGGACACCTTTTCAAAGTCGCGAAGCGGCTTGATCGCCTTGTCAGTCGTGTTCTTATTATCTTTTGGATGAATCGAACGCGATAAACCAAAGAGGTTCATTTGAATCATTTAATTTAAAACCCCCGCCCAGAATCTACTACCCAGTTTATGACAAGCAGGCCCGTCTTTCAATGCCGGAGCCCTTGAAACCGTCCCTGATAGATGAAAGTTCTGTGTTAAAATCATTTGGAAATGTCAATAAGTGAAAACCAAACTCAAGTTAACAGGCAGATCGATCTGCTCAAGGGCAGGATTCTTCCGACCCTTATCAAACTGGCCATGCCCATTATGGCCACTTCCTTTGTCGGCCTTGCCTATACCCTGACCGATATGTTCTGGGTGTCGACCCTGGGGGAGCGGGCCGTGGCGTCGGTCGGGACGGCCGGTACCCTCCTCTGGCTGGTGGACAGCGTCTTCGCAGTGCCCCGTGTCGGCGGGCAAGTCCTGGTCGGGCAGGCGCTTGGGGCCGGTAAAACCGAGGAGGCGAGGGGTTGGGCGAGAACGGCCCTCCGGCTGGCCTACCTGATCGCGTCCAGCCTGACCCTAATTTTCGTCTTTTTCAAGGGCCCTCTAACGGCCATCTTCCAATTCAACGACCTGGAGACCATAGCCGGGACGGAAAGCTACTTATGGATCGTTGGTCTGGGCTTGATCCCAGCAGCCGGCGGACGGATCTACAGTGCCATCCTGACCGCTTCAGGTAACAGCTTCACCCCTTTTGTGATCTTTGTGACGGGCCTGGTGCTCAATATGATGCTGGATCCTTTTTTCATCCTGGCCCTGAAGCTGGGTGTAGCCGGAGCCGCGCTGGCTACCCTCCTGTCGCAGACCATCGCCTTCCTCCTCATGCTGATTGCCGTCAGCCGCAATGATTTCTTTTCCGGCCTTAAGGTTATAGGGGCGCCCCTGGAGAGGGGACGGCTGAAGCCGCTCGTCAGACTGGGCCTGCCCGTCTCGATCCGGTCGGTTGTCCATGCGACTGTCTCCATTCTCATCTCCCGTTTGATCGTCCGTTTTGGCGACCTGGCGGTGGCCGCGCAAAGGCTGGGAGTCCAGATTGAGAGTCTTTCCTGGATGACCGCAGATGGTTTTGCCACCGCCGTCAACGCCTTCATGTCACAGAATCTCGGAGCCAATAAGCAGGATCGGGTCCGCCGGGGCTATTGGACCGGTTTCTCACTGGTTGCGCTTATCTGCACCTTCACTACACTCATCCTCTTCTTCCTGGCCAGGCCGATTACCGGGCTCTTTTTCAATGATCCTGTAGCCATTGGTCACAGCGTCGACTATCTTCGGATTATCGCCCTGTCGCAGCTCATGATGGGCTTCCTGATCCTGGTCAGTTCCGCCTTCGCCTCCCTGGGCCAGTCCCTGATGCCCTCTGTCATTGAGATGAGCTTTATGATCGCCCGCCTGCCGCTGGCCTTTTTCCTGTCCCAAACAGTGCTGGGTGTCAAAGGGATATGGTGGTCCTTTACCTGGACGACCAACCTGGCCGGTCTCATCCTGATCATTCTCTTCCCCCTCTACATTCAGCGGAACCGGAATGCTCTGACCCTGATTCCCAGTCCTACTTATGAGGATGAGCTATAGGAAGCTTCTACTTGCGGCCGTCCCTGATAATATGCTATGATTGTTCGACGTGCGACGCACCGAGGGAGGAATTGAAATGAGAGCCGCGCAAATCACCTTTGCCATACTCGACATACTGACCTGCATTGGCCTTATCGTGACCGTCATGCTGCAGGAAAGCAAATCAAAGGGGCTGGGCGTCCTGTCGGGCGACTCCGGCGGCGCCGATACCTTTTACGGCAAGACCAAGGGCCGTACCAAGGAAGGCATCCTGAAAACCCTGACAACCGTATTCGCTGTTTCTTTTGGCGTGTTCACCCTTGTCTTGTATTTGCTTACAGGCCGCGGCGCTTAAGAGAAATTCCCATCCGGGACAAGAAGGAGAGCCGGCCGGCTCTTTTTTTGTCCGTGAGGAAGTCAGACCTGAAAGGAAGAGTCATGCGAATAGCGGTTACAGCGCTTGGATGCAAGACCAATCAATATGAAATGGACGCCCTGGCGGAGACCTTCCGCCGCGGGGGCTTCACCCTCGTTGATTCACGGGATCAGGCGGATGTCTATGTCCTCAATACCTGTACGGTTACGGCGGAGGCAGAGAGGAAATCCCGCCAGCTCCTCCGGCGCTACAGGCGCCGGAACCCTGAGGCGTTTATTGTGGCCTGTGGCTGCTATACCCAAAGAAGTGACCTCTCAAGCCTGGCCGATCTCCAGCTTGGTACCCGGGAGCGGGACAGGCTGCCCGCCCTCATAAGCCAGGCCCTGGAAGAGGGGCACAAGGATGAAAACCCCTTGGCCACCCTTGATTCGGGGCGCTGGGTATATGAAGAGCTGGGAGCGCCTGCCCTGTCGAAGGAAACACGGGCCTATCTGAAAATCCAAGACGGCTGTGACAACCGTTGCGCCTATTGCGCCATCTGCCTGGCCCGGGGGCCGGCGAGGAGCCGGCAACTCGAAAGCCTGCTTGAGGAGGCCCGCTTCTTCGTTTCCAAGGGATTCAAGGAGATCGTCCTGACGGGGACCAATCTCAACTGCTACGGCCGTGACCTCAAAGAGGAGGGGAGTCCTGACCTGGCCTCGGTCCTGGAGGCACTTGACCAGATACCGGGCCTGCTCCGGATCAGGTTGAGTTCACTTGAATCGGGGACGATCAGTCCGGACTTTATTGACAGGCTGGCCAGGCTGAAGCATTTTTGCCCTTCCTTCCACCTCTCCTTGCAAAGTGGGTCCGACAGGATCTTGAGATTGATGCGCCGCCGTGACAGCAAGGCCTCCTTTCGGGAGGCCGTCGGGCTTATAAGGGAAGCCCTGCCCCAGGCCTGTATTACGACGGACCTTATTGCAGGTTTCCCCGGGGAGACGGAGGAGGATTTTGAGGAGACCCTGGCCTTTTGTGAAGAGATGGACTTTCTCCGGATCCATGTCTTCCGCTTCTCGGCCCGGCCCGGAACGGCCGCGGCCAGCCTGCCGGATCGCCTTCCCCCCTCGATCCTTGCCGCCCGTTCGCAAATCCTGCGCGACAAGGCGGAGCTTTTGACCCAAAGGGTTATCGGGAGCCGGCTGGGTGAGACCAGGGAGATCCTGGTCGAACAGGTTGACGACTCCGGTGAGGTGGGAGGCTATACGCCTGAGTATATACAGGTCAAGATCAGGCCCGTCGGCGGGGACGGTGCCGCGCCACTCCCGGGTGAGATCCGATCCATAAGGATCCTGGGCTTTGAAGGCGGTTCGGCGCTGGCATCTCTTCTATAAATTTGCCTGCGGGACGTGGTAAACTGTGCCAAGGAGGTGTCTATGGTAGAACAAGATACCAATCGTTTTGAAGTGGGCGGAGAGAAACGTCTGGCTGCCCATCAAATAATGGTCGAAGTGATGCAGGCGCTCGAGGAAAAGGGATACAATCCGATCAATCAGCTGGTCGGCTATTTTCTTTCAGGAGATCCCACCTACATTACCAGCCATCTGGGCGCCCGGGGCGTCATCCGGCGTATGGAGCGCGATGAGTTGCTGGAAGTCGTCATCAGGGATTACGTTGAACGTCTCTGACCCTACTTGCAAGCGGGCGCTGGGTATTGATTTCGGGTTGAGAAGGGTGGGCCTGGCGATAAGTGACCCCCTTCGCCTGTTTGCGCGCCGGCTCAAGACCCTTGACAGGGCGGGCCAGGATGACGCGAGCCTGGCCGGGGAGATCGCCGGCATCTGTGAGGAATACGCTATCGATACGGTGGTAGTCGGGCTTCCAGTCCGGACGGACGGCCGTGATTCGGAGATGGCGGAGGCCGCAACCCGATTCGCGGAGGCGCTTTCCCTATCCCTTTCCTGCAAGGTGGAGCTCTATGATGAACGCTATACCTCGCTTCTTGCCTCACGGATTATCCTGGAAACCGCGCAGAATAAAAAGAGGGACAAGGGACTGGTCGATCGTGTCGCCGCGGAAATACTTCTTCAGGACTGGCTTGACCGCGAAAAGGGCGGACTGACGGCAGTTTTTGACTAATCGTGCTATAATGCGTTCGTTTGCGGGAGACTGCCTCTTGAAGGTAGCTTCCTGCGATAAATAAAGAGAATTTCTTTGGAGGCTATAGACCATGACCGGATTTCAGTTTTTGTATCAGGCGGAGGACGAAGGCGACTGCTGCTGTTGTGAGGAAGGCGTTGACGAGCTTTTTGACGAAGACGCTTATGTTGTTTTAACCGATACCGAGACGGGGGAGGACTACTCCTTCATCATGGCGGATACCTTTACCCATGAGGGGGAGGATTATTGCGTGCTGGTCGACCCGTCTGAGGGCGATGAGGATGAAATGAGCCTCTTCTTCATGAAGTTTGTTGTAGGGGATGACGGTGAGGAAGTTCTTGTTGGCCTCGAGGACGACGAGGACGAACTCATTTATGAAGTCTATCAGGCCCTGCTTGAAGAGTGCGACGACGATGATGATGGAGAAGCGGAGGAAGACTAAGCGGTCCGCGCGCGAAGGCCCTGCCAGGGAGGGCGGGAGGCGTCGCTCGAAAGACGATGTTCTCGCCATCCTGATCGATGAGCGGAGTGGCCGGGAGTACTATGTGTCTGTCCTGGATTCCTTTACCATAGGGGGACAGACCTACTCCGTTATGTATAACTACGAACCTGATGACGGCTCCCGGTCAGATCCGGAGCTCGTCATCATGCGTTCGTGGAAAGACAGGAACGGTGAGCAGGTGTTCTCATCAATCACAGGCAGGAAGGAACTCGATCGCGCTTTCGAATATTTCTTCGAGCGCTACACCGACTCACTCATCCGTTCATAACCGGTCCCCTTGCCGGGCCAGGTTCCGAGGACGGAAAACTGTCTGCTTAACCAGGGTGCCTGCTTAACATGGAAGAGAAAAAGGACCACAAGCTAGACTTGCCATCCGGCCTGGATCAGGCCGGTCATATAGGGCGGCAATCGCCTCTTTCGGGGAGCGGCGAAAGGCGGTGGGGTATCCGGACCTTTTTGGCCCCCCTGCTTTTTATGGTCCTGCATCACCTGGTCCTCAATCTTGCCTCCTTTGCCTACCTGGCCTTCTACCTGACGCGTAAGTCCTTTTCCGTGGCCGGCTCCACAACGGATCCATCCGGCAGCGACTCCATAATCGACTTGTTGCTGGAGGGGAATGTCATGACCTATGCCTCCCTGATTGCCATGGCCATCCTGATTCCCTCCTATCTTGTCTATCTCTATCTGAGGAAGAAAAGACAGGCGCCACTTCTGTTTTGCAGGCGTATTACCCTTGTCCAGGCGCTGAGTTCCCTGGCAGCCATTCTTGGCGCCCTCGGGCTCACCCAACTGTGGATATCGATCCTGGCCTCGCTGGATCCCTCTTCCTTGCCCGGCCGGCTTTTTCAGGAATATTCCGATAAAATAGCCCTTTTCGACGGGCGGACAGCCACCCTGGCCTTGGAATTCTTCGTGACCGTCCTCCTGGTTCCAATCGGGGAGGAACTCTTATTCCGGGGTATCATCCAGGGGGAGCTTGGCAAGGCTTTTTCACCCCGGCTGACGGTGGCCTTGACAACCCTCCTCTTCGCTGTCTTTCACCTGAACCTGATTCAGGCTTCCTACGTCCTGATCGCCGGCTTTGTCCTGTCCTATGTCTATCAGCTCACACGAAATATCCTGATCCCCATAGCCCTGCACATGGTCTTCAATTTCATCGGGTCAGGCTGGATTCTCCGCCTGACCGGGGCGGATGAATCCCTGGAAAGCCTACTGGTCTACGGCCTTTACATTTGTATCCTCCTGGGGGCGGCCGGCTTGTATAGCCTGGGGCATGGTCGCTACAGGGAAGAAGGGGTGGCCGGCTGATGGCGAGAAATTTTCGATTGCTCCCGGTAAGCCTCAGGAGGCGGTCGGTCCTGGTCACCGTCGTCAGCTTGTTCGTCACGATCGCGGTTGCCCTGTCCATTGTCTGGCAAGCCGCTGGTGCGCGGGGAAGCAGGGGGGCCAGCCTGATCCAGGTCAGTAGTAAGACAGTCAACCAGATGACCCTGGCGGGTACGGGATACAACCTAACCGGTCTGCCGGCAACTAACCTGGTAACCAACGCTTCTTTCACGCCACAGATGATCAACGCGCAGATCTTCGCGGGTGACGGCGGAAGCGACTACTTCGACATCAAGATGTCGGAGACGGGACATAGCTTGCCCTTGGCGGAAGACTACTACAAGGGCGCCAACTTCCAGCACTTTCACCAGACCCTGTCGGAGATGACCCTGGTCAACACAGGGGAGGTTACGGGCTATGAGGTTGGTATTGTGTCGGGGAAGCGGGAAGTGGAGCTCCCCGGCTTCACGGCGGATATAAGCTGGCATGCCTTCGCGGAGGCGGCGGACGGCAAGACCTATATATGTGGCAGCGAAGGCGCGCTGGTCAGTCTTGACCATGACGGCCTGGCTGAACGCATCTCCTTCAGCTTTCCAGCTGATCTGACCGCTCTGGCGGCTGGTCCGGGCGGCCTGATCGCCGGCGATGCCAGGGGGCAATTCTATGCCTCAGCGGACGGCCAGGTCTGGAACCTCATGTCGACGGGCGCCAAGGGCCAGATCCGGGCCCTTACCTATATCGACCTCCCCGATTATGAGAACGGCTTCTTTCTCGCTTCCGGGGGGCCGGGAGAGTTGTTCTTCGGACATCCATCCGGCCTGGAGAAACTTCAATTCCCGCTCGAAGACACGGTGACGGCCCTTATTCAAACAGGGGACGGGATCCTCTTTGCCTTGGGGGACCAAGGTCACGTCGCCTATTCCTCAAATGGCATCAAATGGCAGGAGGACGAGTCACTTGCGGCCGAGGGTGGATGGCTGACCGGTGACGCGGGTGGCGGTATTACCTTTTTTGCCGGCGAGGACGGGCAAATGGCCTTACGGTCTGACAAGGGTCCGGTCAGGTGGATGGACGCGTCGGGGCTGGTCGGGGCGCTCGGTCAACTCCGGTCCGGAGGCAGTGACAGGGACTGGCCGGCTCTTGTCCACGTCATGGTCCTTTCGTCAAGCAAGCTGGTCGTCATAACTTCCGAGAACCAGCTGGTCTTCTCCCGGGACGGGGGCGAAAGCTGGAGCCGGGAAAACCCCTTCAATGAGAATCAAATTGATAAGCTCAAGGCTCTGCCTTCAGGTGACATCTTCATTTCGCGCCGGGACGGGAAGATTATCCAGGCTGAACTGACCGCCCGGATCCAGTTTGAACCGGCCCTCCAGGGCGACAAGGTCAAGTCGGGGGACCTTATGACCCTCAGCCTGCCCTTGGCCGTTGAACTTGATACCAGGGAGCTTGAGGCCCCCTATCGCGAGGAGGTTCCGGTAGCGGGTGAATGGCTGATCTCGGGGGGAGCCTCCCTGGCCAGCGGGGCGGACTCGGCTGTAGGAGAGCTGGGTCACGACTCCGGCGGGGCCTGTGAGCTCTCCTTCGAGGAATCGACAGCGGGAGAGACAGATAAGGACAGCTTGTTCTCCATCCGGAAAGCTACCCTGGTACCCTTGTCCGTCAACAACCCCAACCGTCCCTATCTTACGGCCAGGTTATCGCAAAAGCTCGACCTGACCCGCCTGGTCGAAAACGATTCCCTGCCCTTCTATCGCCTGGAATTCGATGCCCGGGTCATCGGGGGGATTGACGGTCCCCTGGATATCTGGTTTGCCGGATCCCTGTCCGATGTCGGCAGCTCCATTACGGTCCAGGGTGATGACTGGCAGCACCGCCGTGTCACTCTTTTATTTCCACGCGGACTCCGGACAGACGATGAATTATGGCTCAATATTGGCTTTTCCGGAAACGGCACACTTTACCTTGACAATGTCTGGTTCGGCCGCAATGATGACGCGCCGGGTGCCCTGTCCTCCCATCTACAGGAGGGGGGCTACTTGACAGGGTCCGATGTCATCCGGCTTGATGCCGTCCCCATCGGGCGGGAGGGGAATCGGACCGAGGCCTGGAGCCTTCCAGAAGGGACGGGTTGCTCGGGTGCCCAGGATTCCTGTTTCCATAACCTTGGCGCCGCGCTCCAGCTGGTCGAAAACAGTGGGGCGGTTCCCTGGCTGGTCATTGATCTCAACACCACGCCGTCAGAACTCAACCATCTGATCGAATACCTGGCCGGCTCACCCCTCTCATCCTACGGCAAGCTCCGTTCACGGGACGGGGCGATCGGAAGATGGACGGACACTTTCAATATTATCTATATTGAGATCACCGATCGGGCAGGTGTTTTACCCAATGACGCGACCCGGGCCAACTACGTCCACTGGATTATGGATCAGATTAAGGGGGCCCCTGATTTCCAGGCAGTTGGGAACAAGATCTTCTTTGTCGACGCCATGCCCTACGACGACGGCCGGAGCCATACCTCGGCCGACTATCATGCCGGTGACTACCACCCCAGCCACTCCATGAACAGCCGGGAGGACCTGGAGGCCAGCGTCCAGGACTGGGTCAATCAAATACCCAGAGGCAGGATGACCGGCAGCCTTGTCGCCCCTGAATTGATCCGGTCGATCTCTTTTGACCGGATGGAAGAAGCAGCCCGTCTCGTTGACGCGACCGCCGCCCTGCTCGCCGATCTTGGTGACAATTCAGCCATGGCCCTGCTTGATATTGATTTTTCCCAAAAAATATTCCTTTCAGGTGACCATATCGCGGTGAGCGCCTTATCGGCCGTGGGAAGCCTTTCCGGTTTGAGACTTTTGGAAGAACCGGCCCTGGTCCGGGAAGGCAGTGACTCCCTCCCGGATCAAGAACTGGAGGATGCCGATGATTCCTATAGCCGGACAGTTGTATTTTTTGTCTATGGTTCCCGGGGCACGACCGTCCTCTACGCGCTGAACCTCGGCCAATCGGCCAGTCTGGTGTCAATTCAGGGCATTGACCGCCAGCAGGAGGCCGAATATGAGCTTTACGATCATCGTGGCAATGTGATCAGCCAAGGGGTCTGGAAGCGAAACCGTGATGTATTCACCCTCCTGCCCGGGGGAGTGCTCATCATCAGGCAGCTGGCCCAGCCTGTCCGCTGAGGGCCAGGGGAAAGGAAGAATGATATATGGCATGGCTTGATGTCTTGAAAAGCGTTTTATACGGACTGGTCGAAGGGGTGACTGAATGGCTTCCCATTAGCAGTACCGGTCATCTCCTCATACTGGAACGTTTGCTTCCCTTTACAGCCGGTGGGGATGCGGTGAGCAACAGCCACTTCTTTTCTTTTTATCTGATTGTCATTCAACTGGGGGCGGTCCTTGCGGTCCTCGTGACCTTCTGGCAGCAGCTTTGGCCCTTCCCCCGGGCGAAAAAAGCACAGCCCGCGACCCTTGAAGGCCAGTTGACACCCTTTCAAATCGGGCGGACCAGCTTTGTCGTAGACCACCGGATTTTCAGGCTCTGGGTTATGATCCTGATTGCCTGTGTTCCGGCAGCTATCATAGGCGTCCTCTTCGATGACAAGATCGAGGCCATTTTCTATAATCCCTGGACAGTGGCCATCATGCTGATCCTGGTCGGCCTGGCCTTCCTCCTTGTCGAAAGGATCGTAAAATACAGGCGTCACCGGAAGCCGGTGGAATCCGTCGAACAGATTGACTGGGTCATGGCTCTCACAATCGGTTTGTTCCAGCTTATTGCCGCTGTCTTACCCGGCACCTCACGGTCGGGCGCCACCATCATTGGCGGCCTCCTGATTGGTATGACCCGGTCGGTGGCGGCCACCTTCACCTTCTTCCTGGCTGTCCCTGTCATGCTGGGGGCCAGCCTGCTGAAGCTGCTCAAACTGGGCGGGCATTTCAACCTGATCCAGTGGCTTTCCATCGTCGTTGGCATGGGGGTCGCCTATCTGGTCTCCATTCTCATCATCAAGTTCCTTTTGAATTACATCAGAAAACATGATTTCAGGATTTTTGCCTTCTATCGGATCTTGCTTGGCCTTATCGTGATCGTGGCGACGCTTACGGGCCTTTTGAAGTAAAGGGTCAAAAAATGAAACTATTTACAAGGGAAGATTTCTATACAGAGACATCGAAGATACCGGCACCCAACCGGAAGAAAGAAGGCCTGGCAGCTGCCCGGCGTGATTCAGCGCACGGCGGCTATCTGCCTTCCGGCCTGCTTGAGACACTCATGATCCGCCTTGCCGGCTGGTCGCCAGGGGAGGGGATGGAAACCGAGCCCAGGGCAGCCTTTGTCTTCGCCTCCGATAACGCCATAACAGAGGAGGGGGGCCTGGTCGACAGTCTGACCCCCAGGACGGCGGAATTCCTCCGACAACTGGCTGAGGGGGATACCGTCGTCAGCCGCCTGGCCCGGAGGACAGGGACACAGCTGATCCCCGTCAATCTGGGAGTGGCCGGTATGGAGAGGGACCTGGAGGGCGTGGTCCAGGCCCCGGTAATCCCAGGGGGCAGCCGTAATTTCCTTCTTGAGGATGCCCTGACAGAGGAAGCCATGATGACGGCAGTCCGGCTTGGTATGGAGTTGGCGGCCCAGGCCGCCTCGCGCGGTTTCCGCCTCTTGATCGGGGCAGAGGCAGCCGCCAGCTCCTGTCTGCCTGCCACCGCCATGATTGCTGCCCTGACCGGTCGTTCGGTGGATGAGCTGCTGGCCAAGGGACCGGCCCTCCCCGATGAGGTATTCAGCCGCAGACTCCATGTTCTTGTCCAGGCGCTCGAAAACAGGGAAGCGGATCGCTACAATGCCTTCGATGTCCTCCTTAAGCTGGGAGGCCTGGATATTGCGGCCCTGCTTGGTTTTTACGCGGGAGCGGCCGTTTACGGCATCCCTCTCCTGCTCGACGGCCTGACAAGCCTGGCAGCCGCCTTGACCCTGGTCAGGCTCCTGCCCGAAACAAAATCCCTTCTCCTCGCCTCCCAGACGCCGGCTGATCCAGCCAGCGAGCTGGTCATCCGCGAACTCGGTTTGACGCCTCTTCTGGATACCTTCCTCGAATACCGGGGCGGGGCGGGCGCCCTCCTTATCCTGCCCCTGCTTGATCTGGCTGGCGCTTTGTTTGAAGATTGAAGGCAGAGGGGACTTCTCACCGGAATACTGGCAAATTGATTTGACAAAAATCAAATGACACTGATATCATTCAACTTGTTGCGCATCTTGTGTAAAGGGCGGTATAGCTCAGTTGGCCAGAGCATTCGGTTCATACCCGAAGTGTCACAGG
>CAZAKT010000006.1:17253-56046 GCA_964486135.1 uncultured Mageeibacillus sp. | reverse complement strand
CAGCCTGTGTCATCCAGACTTGCGCCATAAGAAGGCCCGTGCTAGAATACGCGGTGTTCAACTAAGAGCATTTAGGCAGGAGGAAAAAGCGTGCCCAATATAAAATCATCCATTAAGAGGGTCAGGTCATCACAGGCCAAGGCCGAGGCCAACAAGGGCCGGAGAAGTGAGCTCAGGACCCTCGTCAAGAAAGCCATTGCGGCAAAAGAGCAGGGACTTCCCGAAGCGGAAGCGCTTGCCCGTACAGCCCAGGCCAAGATCGACCGCGCCGCGGCGGACGGCTTGATCGCGAAAAATACAGCTGCCCGCAGGAAGGCCCGCATCGCGCGCGTCCAGCCCCTGGACGCCTGAATCAGGCCCCTATCCCGTGATCGCAACGGCAGGTCTCCTGCCGTTTTTTCTGGTTCATAGGATATAATGACCCTATGGAAAAAAAAGTAGGCAGGAAAAGAAATATTTTAGCCGCAGTCGCCGGTATCCTGGCTGGGATGATCCTTGCGACAGCTGTTTTTGCCTTTGTTTACCTGTATATAATCATCGGTCTGCGCAACTATGATGATATTGGCGCGATTGAGATAGAAAAAGACCTGGACAAACTGGATGTGCCCGACAACATGAAGCAAGGCATGACGATCCCCGTCTTCCAGGATAAGGATCTTACCAATATTCTGATTATCGGGTCCGACACCCGGGATCCGTCAAGTCATGGGCGGTCGGATGCCATGATGCTCCTGACCATCAACAACAAGACCAAGTCTTTGCACCTGACCTCACTTATGAGGGCCATCTATGTCAGCATTCCGGACGATCCCGATCCCGCCTACCGCAAGAATTACACCTCCCTGTATATGCTGAATGCCGCCCACACCTGGGGGGGACCCAGACTCCTGCTGAAAACCGTCCAGCGCAACTTCCGGGTGGACGTCTCAAAATATATCGCCACGGATTTCTCAGGCTTTGAAAAGGCCATCAATACGGTTGGGGGCGTGAGCATCGACCTGACGGCAGCCGAGGCCAGCTATCTGACGGGACATGGCTACGGGTCCTACAGCGCCGGAACCCAGCTTTTGAATGGGACGACCGCCCTGGCCTATTCACGGATCCGGAAACTGGACTCCGATTTCAAGCGGATGGAAAGGCAGAGGAAGGTCATCTTCAGTCTTTTCCAGAAGATGAAGGGGAGCAACCCGGCCCAATTGACTGCGACGGCGGAGGCCCTCATGCCCTCGATCACGACCAACCTGACGGACACGGAGTTCATGGGCCTGGTCCTCAATTTCCCTTCCTACAGTTCCTACTTCTTTGACCAGCTCTCACTGCCCATCGAGACCTACGATGCCAAGGTGACCATAAAGGGTATGGAGATGTATAACATCAACTGGTCCAAGAATATCCAGGCACTGCACGACTTTATGAAGAAATAAGACAGGATGACCAGGGCCGGCCGCCAAGCTAGGGGGTGCTGAAGTGATTATACTGGGCATTGACCCGGGTTATGCCATCACCGGTTTCGGAGTCATCCGCTATGAGGACAAAAGTCTGCGGGCCATCGATTACGGGATCATCAAGACAGAGGCCGGCACGCCCTTCCCGGAAAGACTCCTGGCCATTGACCAGGCCTTGACAGAGCTGTCCAGCCGCTACAAACCCGATTGTTTCGTCATAGAGGAACTCTTTTTCAGCCGCAATACAACGACGGCCATAGGTACGGCCCAGGCCCGGGGGGTCGCTGTGGTCGCTGCCGCCCGGGCCGGTGTCCCTGTCTATGAATACACGCCGGTCCAGGTCAAACAGGCCGTGACCGGCTATGGCCGGGCAGAAAAGAAGCAGATGCAGGAGATGGTCCGCCTCCTCCTGAGACTCAGTAAGATGCCCAAACCAGACGACGCCGCCGATGCCCTGGCAGTGGCCATCTGCCACGCGCACACGGGTAACCGGGACAGTCACCGGGCGGTAGGGGGCTATCAATAGAAGGAGCCGGTATGATTGCCAGCATTAAGGGGAAGTTGTTGAGAAAAGCGGAGGACTTTGTCATCCTCGAGCAAGGGGGCCTTGGTTTTCATATCGAAATGCCGCCGGGTATGATCGCCCGGCTTCCCGCAGTCGGTGAGGGGTTGACAGTCTTTACCCACCTCCACGTCCGGGAGAATGAGATGGGGCTTTTCGGTTTCACCAATGAAGAGGAGAAAAACCTCTTCGCCCTGGTCCAGACCGTCAGCGGCGTCGGACCCAAGCTGGCCTTGCAGATTGTCGACAGCCTGACACCGGAGGCCTTTGCCCTGGCCATCCTCCAAAGTGATGTCGATCGTTTGACCAGCGTCAAGGGGATCGGCAAAAAGGGGGCCGCCCGTATGATCCTGGAGCTGACGGACAAGCTGAAAAAGTCGGGATTTGAACTGACGCCAGCGGCAGTCGTCGCGGGAGCGGAAGGGATTGAGGCCGGTGATACGGTAGGCGAGGTCCGGGCCGCGCTCCTGGTGCTGGGTTACAGCGTCGGCGAGGCGGTCGACGCCATCCGGCGGGCCGGGCCGGAGGCGACCGATACGGTTGAATCCCTGCTCCGGCGTTCCCTGTCACAGCTGGCGCTTGTGTAGGGGATCCCGGTTTTTGATATGCTGATCGGGGACAGGTGACCGCCATGTATGAATTTCACAGTTTTATGTCAGAAGAGCAGGAGGACTGCTTTGAGGAAGAGCGGGTCCTCTCCAGGAAGGCCTTGAGCGACGATACCGATGAGCCCCAGCTCCGCCCCCGGCGCTGGGCGGAGTATTTCGGCCAGGAAAAGGTCAAGGCCAACCTGGGGGTTGCCATCGAGGCCGCCAGGGGCCGGAAGGAAGCCCTGGACCACATCCTCCTTTACGGGCCGCCCGGCCTGGGGAAGACGACCCTGGCCGGCATCATTGCCTACGAGCTGGGAGTGGAGATGCGGATCACCTCGGGGCCGGCCATCGAGAGGCAGGGGGACCTGGCGGCCATCCTGACCAATCTCAGGGAGCACGATGTCCTCTTCATCGACGAGATCCACCGGCTGAACCGGACGGTTGAGGAAGTCCTTTATCCCGCTATGGAGGATTACGGGCTTGATATCATGATCGGCAAGGGGCCCTCGGCCCGTTCCATCCGCCTGGACCTGCCCCGCTTCACCCTGATCGGGGCGACCACCCGGGCGGGGCTCCTGACCTCCCCCCTCCGGGACCGTTTCGGTATGATCCAGCGCCTGGATCTCTATGCCCCCGACGAGCTTACCCAGATCCTCCAGCGCTACGCCTCCCTCCTGGGGGTGGGCATTGACCGGGATGGCCTGGAGGTGCTCTCGACCCGCTGCCGGGGGACGCCGCGTGTCGCCATCCGGCTTCTTCGCCGCATGCGGGACTACGCCCAGGTCAAGGGAAACAATGTCATCAACCGTGAGATTTGCGATATGGGCTTGGCGGCGCTCGACATCGATCCCATCGGCCTTGACGGGAATGACCGTCTGATCATGAGGGTCATGGCGGATATGTACGATGGGGGGCCGGTTGGCCTCGACACCCTGGCAGCCTCGACGGGTGAGGACGCGGTGACCATTGAGGATATCTACGAACCCTATCTCATGCAGATCGGTTTCATCGCCAAGACACCGCGCGGCCGGATCCTGACCCGGGGCGGTTTCGACCATCTGGGTCTTCCTTATCTTGCCCCTGGCGGGGAGAGAAGGGGGCCGGAGAAGCAGATCTCACTCCAGGAGATCCTCGAATATTCCGAGCAAGGCGGCGGGGGGGACAGTGTGGAATGACAGCGACGGTCCCCTTCAGGAAACTCCTCCTCCACGCCTGCTGCGGCCCCTGTGCCGTCTGGCCGCTGGAAACCCTGCTCGAAGAAGGGGTCCAGGTCAGCCTGCTCTTCTATAATCCCAATATCCATCCCAGTGTCGAGTGGCAGAGGAGGCTGGAAAATACGATCAAGGTGGCCGAGCACTACCAGGTCCCCCTCCTGATCCGGGGCTGCTCCCTGGCCGGGGAATGGATCAAACGGGCCGACGAGGGCCGGGAACGCTGCCGCTTCTGCTATGAGATGCGGCTGGCCTGTGTCGCCAAGGAGGCCCTGGAGGCTGGCTTTGACGCCATAAGCACCACACTTCTTGTCAGTCCCTATCAGGACCGGGAGCTGATCCTGGAGGAAGGTCAAAAGGCCATCGAGGGGAAGGACCTGGCCTTCATCCCCTACGATTGGCGGGAGGGTTTCCGGCGGGGGCAGGCAAGGGCCAAGGAGCTGGGACTCTACAGACAGAAGTACTGTGGTTGCCTGGTCTCCCTTGAGGAGTCCTCCTGGCAAAAAGCCATCATCAGCGAGCAGGAGGAGCTGGCCCTCTGGGAGTGCCTGAAGACGGACCGGGCTTTCCAGGAGGTCTTGAACTACAATCCGGAGGATTGGGAGAGGATCAAGGCAGGGGAATAAGCCGCCCTAGGCCCTGCCCAGATCGGCGGGGTCGAGAGGCTGGATATAGAGGGTCTTGAACCTGTCATAGGTCACCTTTCCCGGCCGGGCGCCCGGGATTTTTTTTACGTCCCCAACCAAGGCATAATCGACCTCCAAGGCGGCTCCTGACCGGCCGGCATCCGAATACCAGGCCGCGATTCCGGCGGCCTCCTCCAGGCTCCTGTCAGGGATGGGCCGGCCTTCGGCCACCAGGATCAGGTGTGAACCAGGCCGGTCCTTGACGTGGAACCAAAGATCGTTCCGGGCCGCCTTCCTGAGGAGGCTGTCATTTTGCAGATTGTTCCGGCCGCAGAGGAGGGTGAAGCCATCTGAGGACAGAAAGCTCCTGGGGGGGAGGGGGGCCCCGCTCCCGGGCCCCTTGTCCTGCTTCTTCCTGTAAGTGTCGAAAGTCTGCCGCATCCGGCGTTTTTTGGAAGCGGGCTGACCCGGGAGAAAGTCCCTTTGGCTCTGGTTCCGGTCCCTGGGTTCCGCCTTGTCCGGCCGGGTCCCGTATTCCTCTTCCAAGGCCTGGAGGTCCTCCTCAGACTCGGCATAGCCGGCGGCGGCCGTCAGGGAATTAAGCCAGGCCAGTTCATCCACTTCCCTGGCCAGCAGGCGGCCGGCTGCCTGGAACTTTCGCTCCTTCCGCCTGGCCCTGGCAAAGTAGCGGTTGGCGTTCTCGGCCGGGGACCATCGGGGGTCCAGGCTGCAGAAGACGGATTCGCCGGCCTCATGGTAGTTTTCAAGCTGGATCCCCTCGGCGCCGGCGGGAATGGTGTGCAGCCAGGCCAGGATGAGCTCGCCCTTCAGCCGGTCCCTGTCCGCCTCCCTGCCCTCCGCCAGATCCGCCTCATGGAGCTGGCGTTTTTTCTGGACCCGCTTGATCTGATCGCCCAGCCGTTTTTCCAGGCTCCGTTTCCGCCGCTCAAACCGGTCCAGGCGGATGACTTGATCGTTGTAGTCGGTAAGGGCCTGGTAGATGGAGTCGTAGCGGACCTGCCAGGGGAGGTGGGTCAGTTTGAGGGAGTGCACAGCCAGTGGCCGCCGGGCAGGGCCCTCCGGTCCATCGTAGTAGATGGCCGGCGCCAGGGGACCGTCAAGGGCCTCCCGGCAGAGGGTCAGGCCGGCATCGGCCAGTTCCTCCCGCTCCCTGTCCTTCAGGGAGGCCAGGGGGAGGTCGGGATCCAGGCCAGCCCGGTAGGCGGCCTCGACGCCAAGGAGGGGAGAGAAACCGGCCACCGCGCCGGAGACGGCCCGCCCGGCTTTCAGCGCCGGCTCCAGGCGGTCCCCCCAGGCCTGGGCCGTGAGGCCAGCACAGTCTTCCGGAGCCAGCCTGTCCTGGGGGGGCGGGGGGAGGTAGGGGTGGGCCGGGAGGATCTCCCGGTAGCGGTTGATCCTGTGGTCGACGGTGCGGAGGGCGCCCAGGATGACCTGGTCCTGGTTGAGGAGGATCAGGTTGGAAGTCCGGGGCATGCACTCAAAGACCAGCTCGAGGCTGAGGTCGTCCCCCAGTTCGTCCAGGGCCAGGAGTTGAAAGTTGAAGACCCGTTCCCAGGGCGGCGACTTGACGGAAAGGAGACGGGCTCGCCCCAGGTGTTTGCGCAGGTACATGACAAAGGAGGGCGGCGGGTTCAGGGCCTGTCCCCCTGTCTGCGAGCTCAGGGAGAGGGAGGGACGGGAGGGGTTGGCGTCCAGGGTCAGCTTGTATTTGCGCCTGTCCGGGGCGAAGAGGAGGAGGTTGAGCCTATGCCGGTCCTCCATGGAGATCCGGTCGATTTGTGACCCGGCCAGCAAGCTGTCCAGTTCGGGGCTTAAGGCGTGTGCGGTGATGCCGTCCATCAGGGGGAATCCTTTCTTTTGTCCTTGGCAAAATAATAGTATCATGGGGCCGGGAGGCGGAGGCAATGACTGGATCCAAAAAGAGGGCAGATAAAAAGGCATCAGCGGGGAAGAGGAGGCCGGGCCAAGGCTCGAAATCCGACTTCACACCGGAAGAGCTGAAGTTTTGGCCCCGTTTCCTCTCCTCCAGCCTGGGCCGCCTTCTGATTGGAAGTATAGTTTCTGTCCTTTTGCTGGCCCTCCTGGCCTTGATCGCGGGGAAGAATATCAACTTGTTTTTCCTTTTAACCGGCCTGGCGCTCCTGGCTGCCATGGTCGCCTTTTGGCTCTTGCTTCTTTTTAAACGATCCGCCCGTCAAGACTAGGGCGGCCTTCCGCGCAAGCTGGGAGGGCGAGGAGGATCCTTATGAAAGGTCAGTCACTCCGGATCGGGAAACGGTCCTACCTGATTTCACTTGCCACCCTCCTGGCCCTCATGATCCTGGCTGGGCTTCTGACCCTGGTCCTGCCGGCGGGGGCTTACGAACGCAGCAGCCTGGAGGGGCGGGAGGTGATTGTCGAAGGCTCCTTCCGCTACACGGAAAAACCCTCCTACCCTCCCTATCTCTGGTTTCTGGCCCCCCTTGAGGTCCTGGTGGCCCCCGGGGCGGAGCTTGTCTGGGTCATCCTCATCTTCCTGCTTTTTCTGGGGGCCAGCTTCACCCTCCTCCTCCGGAGTAGTATGGTGGAAAGGCTCATGGACCGGCTGACCGCCCGTTTTTCCGGGAAAAAATACAGGCTCCTGTCGGCTGTCAGCTTGTTCTTTATGCTCTTCGGCGCCTGCTTTGGCATCTTTGAGGAACTGATCGTCCTGGTGCCCTTCTGCCTTATCCTGGCCCGGAAAATGGGCTGGGACTCCCTGACGGGGCTGGGTATGAGCCTTTTATCGGCTGGAATTGGCTTTGGCGCGGCCATCTTCAACCCTTTTACCCTGGGGGTCGCGCAAAAATTGGCCGACCTGCCTCTCTATTCGGCCAGCCCCTACCGCTTGGCCATCTTTCTGACCAGCTTCCTGGCCGTCCAGCTCTTCCTTCAATACTATGCCAGGAGGATCGAAAAGGACCCCGACCGTTCCCTGGTCCGCCGGGAGGACAGTGTCTTTGAAGAGGGGGAAAGCCTCACCTATCCAGCCGGCGTCGACAAGGCCCTCCGCCTCTTTTCCTTCTTCCTCATAGCCATTCTGGGCCTCCTGGTCGCCTCCTTCTTCATCAGTGCCCTTTCCTCCATCAGTTTCCCCCTGATCGCCCTTTTGTTTCTGGCCGGCTCGGTCACCAGTGTCCTCCTGGCCGGGATCCTCTCCCTGAAGGAGACCTGCCGGGCACTCTTATCCGGCCTGGCCGGCGTGGCCCCAGCCCTGGTCCTGATCCTCATGGCCTTGAGCATCAAGCAGATCGTCATCCGGGGTGCTGTCATGGACACCCTCCTCTTCGGGGCCATCAGCCGCCTGGGCAGCCTTAGCACCCCCCTGGCCATCCTGGGGATCTGGCTTCTTATCCTGGCCCTGAACTTTTTTATCGGGTCAGGATCGGCCAAGGCCTTCCTTGTCCTTCCCCTCCTCCTGCCCCTTGTCGATGTGACAGGCCTCTCCAGGCAACTGGCCGTCCAGGCCTTCCTTTTTGGCGACGGCTTCTCAAACCTGCTCTATCCGACCAATGCCGCCCTCATGATCGGCCTTGGTTTTTCACCGGTCTCTTATACAAAATGGCTGCGCTGGGAGTTCCCCCTGCAGCTCGGCCTGGCCCTGCTCAGTCTGGGCTGGCTCTACCTTGGTTATTTCATCGGGCTTTGATGCCGGATGGACCTGGAATTTAAGGAGGAAAGAATGGAATCAAGAATTGAACAGGCAGGCAGGCGCCTGGCGGAAGCCGTTCGCTATCCGTCGATCTCACGCTACCGGATGGAAGACATGGATCTTCCTGTCTTCAAGTCCTTTCTGGACTTTCTCGAGGAGGCCTATCCTGCTGTCCACTCGAAACTGGAGAGGACCCTGATCAACGGCTACAGCCCGGTCTATCGCTGGAAGGGCCGTGACGGGGACCGGCTGCCCGCCCTCTTCCTGGCCCACTATGATGTGGTGCCGGCCCTGGAGGAGGGCTGGACCCACCAGGGGCCCTTTTCAGGCGTAATCGCCGACGGCAGTGTCTGGGGCAGGGGGTCTATCGACAACAAGAGCTCGGTCATCGGCCTCATGGAGACGGTCGAATACCTACTGGAGGAAAACTTCCAGCCGGAAAGGGATCTCTGGATCGCCTTCGGCTTCGACGAGGAGGTCAACGGCCGCTTCGGGGCCAAGAAGATCGTGGAGTGGTTCGGGGAGAAGAAGATCCGCTTTGAATTCGTCCTTGATGAAGGCGGGGCGGTCTCCGATGGTTCCATGATGGGCATCAAGGAGCCGATCGCCGTCATCGCCCTGGCCGAAAAGGCCAGCGCCAGTTTTGAATTTGTCTTTACGGGGGAGGAGGGTCATTCATCGACACCACCCGCCCACACCAGCCTGGGCTATATGGCGGAGTTCATCCATAAGGTGGAAGGCCATCCCCTGCCGGTCCGGATGACGGAGACAGTGGAGAAGATGCTCCAGGGCCTGGCCCCCTACAAGTCCGGCTTCCAGGGCAAGGTCCTGGCCAGGCCGCGTCTGTTCTTCCCCCTCCTGAAGCCGACCCTGCTGGCCAACAAGCAGACGGCGGCCCTCTTGCGATCGACCGTGGCCTTCACCATGAGCTCCAGTGGCTCAGCCCCCAATGTCCTGCCCAAGGAAGCTGTCTGTACGGCCAACTTCAGGATCCTCCAGGGGGATACGTCCGAGGGGATCCTCCGCTATCTGCGGGAGCTGACGGGGATGAGCTATGAGGTACGCCCCATCGCCGTCGAGGAGCCCTCAAGGATCGCCTCGACGGATTCAGCCGCCTATGCCCATCTTGAAAGGACCATCGGGGAGCTTTTCCCTGACGCCGTCGTCATCCCCTATCTCATGGCAGGGGGGACGGATAGCCGGTATTACGAGGAGCTGGCGGATGACGTCTACCGCTTCCAGCCCCTCCGTCTGACCGAGGAGGACCTGGCCCTCCTGCACGGGACCGATGAGCATCTCTCCCTTGAAAATATAGGCCTCATGCTCTCCTTTTACCAGCGCTTCATTGAGACCCTGGATTAGGGGGCGGCGTCTCCCCGGAAGAATTTTTGCCGGTGAAATATTCAATGGCAAGGTTGAGGCCGATGCCGGCCGCGATAAGGAGGCCCCCGATAAAGGAGGCGTCGAAGCTGAACTGGCCCTGCAGAAGGTCCAGGAGGACACCGGCCAGAACCTGGCCGACAAAGACCAGGACCGTCAGGCTGAATTGGGAGATCCTGGGGACCAGGATATTGAAGAGGAGGACCACCCCGACCCCCAGGACCCCACCCAGATAGATCCAGGACCGGCCGAGAGGGAGGGCGGGGAAGAGGGGCAGTCCCTCCCGGGCGGCGACTGCGAGCAGGAGGGTGATCGGTAAGCCTACCAGGTGGTTGATGAAAGAGCCCGGCAGGGCCCCGGCAACTTCGGCCAAACGGGCGTTGATGGACCGGGAGAGGACAACGGCCAGGCCAGCCGCCAGGGAGAGCCAGACAGCCAGCGTTGCCCCGGCCACGGTCCGGTCCAGCATGACGACGATACCAGCCAGGCAGAAGGCCAGGCCCAGAAGGGTCGATTTACGGAAGGGCCTCCGGGACATCCCCAGCCAGCCCGTGGCGTCTATGACCAGGGAGGCGGCGGTCTGCCCCAGCAGGCCCAGGGCGACGATGCTGGTCAGGCTTATCCTGCCAAAGGCCAGGTTGTTGAAGAGGGTCATGGTCACCCCGACGACCCCGCCCAGGTAAAACCAGCCGGGTGAACGGGTGCGGGGCAGGGCTTTTTGCCTGGTCAGGAAACAGGCGGCCAGGGCAAAGGCGGCGCCGACGACATGGACCAGGGCCCCAGCCTGGAAGACGCCGATCTCCAGCGTCAGTTGGCCGTTGATGAAGACCATGACGGCCAGGATCAGGCCGAGGAAGAGGGCGGTCAGGGAATACATGAAGACAAGCTCAGGGGCCTGTCAGGCCCTGAGGCAGGAAAACGGCCCTGGCGGGCCGTTTCCTTTTCCCTGAAAAGGGGATTCTTCCTAGATAAGTCCTTCTTCAAGACATTCTTCCCGGCTCATCTGATCGTAATAGGATCGGGCCTGATAGTGGGTATGGAGATACTTGTGGGCCACCGGGCTGTTGGGCTGGCCGAGGAAGCGCTCGATCAGCTGCTGGAGCTCGGGGTTCTGGTGCGACTTCCGGATGACCTGGCGCTCGTCCTCGCTGTAGAGGGCATTGGCCCGGGCCAGGCGGGGGTCGGCGTCCATCCGCTCCCTGGCGGAGACATAGGATTGGCCGCCACCATGGATACAGCCGCCGGGACAGGCCATAACCTCAATGAAATGACAGTCTTTCTCACCCCTCCTCACCGCCTTCAGGACGGCATCAGCCTGTTTGACGCTGGAGCAGACAACCACCTTCAATTCGGTGGGCTGACCGTCAAGCGGTAGGGTGACCGAGGCCTCCTTGACGCCTTCCAGGCCACGGACGGCCTCATACTCGAAATTGGGCAGGTCCTCACCCGTCAGCACATCGGCCGCTGTGCGGAGGGCCGCCTCCATCACGCCGCCTGTCACCCCGAAGATGACGGCCGCCCCGGTATAGTCCCCCAGGACGCTGTCGGGCGCCTCTTCCTCCAGTTCACGGAAGTCGATGCCGGCCTGCTTGATCATGTCGCCCAATTCACGGGTTGTGATGGAGTAATCGACATCCCGGATGCCATCGACCTCGAGCTCATCCCGGTCCGCCTCCGATTTTTTCGCCGTACAGGGCATGCAGGAGACGACTACAATATTTTCAGGATCCAGGTCCATGGTCTGGGCGAAATAGGATTTGACCAGGGCCCCCATCATATTCTGGGGCGACTTGCAGGTCGAAAGATTGGGGAGGAAGTCGGGGTGATACATCTCACAAAAGCGGATCCAGCCCGGCGAACAGGAGGTGATCATGGGCAGGGTCCCGCCCGTCCTCAGGCGGTGGAGGAGCTCACTGGCCTCCTCGCTGATGGTCAGGTCGGCGGAGAAGTTGGTGTCAAAGACATAGTCGAAGCCGATCTGCCGCAGGGCCGCCGTCATCTTCCCCGTTACAGGGGTCCCCACCGGATAGCCGAATTCCTCACCGAGTGAGGCACGGACGGCAGGGGCCGTCTGGACCACGACCACCTTGTCGGGGTCGTCCAGGGCGTCCCATACCTCCTCGATATGGCGGCGCTCATGGAGGGCCGCCACCGGGCAGGCCTCGATGCACTGGCCGCAGTAGACGCAGTTGACATCCTTCATGCTGAAGTCAAAAGCCGGGCCCACCTCGGTGTCGAAGCCACGGTTGGTGAAGGAGAGGACCCCCAGGCCCTGGACCTTGTTGCAGGTGCTGATACAGCGGCCGCACAGGATGCACTTGCTGGTGTCGCGGACGATGGAGGGGGAGAGCTGGTCGATGGTGACGGGCCGCTTGGCCCCCTCAAAGCGGACCCCGGTGACCCCCCGCTCCTCGCAGAGGGCCTGAAGTTCACAGGTCCCGTTGCGGAGGCAGGTGGGGCAGTTCATATCGTGGTTGGCCAGGATCAGCTCCAGGTTCATCCGGACTGCCTTGCGGACCGCCCGCGTATTGGTCCTGACATTCATGCCCTCTTCGACCTTGAGGACACAGGTGGCGGGCAGGCCCCGCATGGGCCTTCCCTTGACATCGACCTCGGCCACGCAGAGCCGGCAGGCGGCAATTTCATTCGTATCTTTCAGGTAGCAAAGGGAAGGGATCCGGATACCCGCCCGGTGGGCCGCCTGGAAGACGGTCTCATTGGGGTGGGCCTCTATCTCGCGATTATTGATGGTAATCGTAACACTCGTTTTTTTCTCGGTCATAATCGGACTCCTTCCTTTTCTAACGCCGCTCGATCGAGTCGAAGGGGCAGACCTCGAAGCAGGCGCCGCAGCGGATGCAGACAGCCTGGTCGATATAGTGCTGTTCCTTGACTTTTCCAGAGATGGCATCGACAGGACAGACGCGGATACATTTGGTGCAGCCGCGGCAGGTCTCATTTATGTAGTAGCCGAGCAGGTCGCGGCAGACGCCGGAGGGACATTTTTTATCGATGACGTGGGCCCGGTACTCATCCAGGAAATGGGCCATGGTGGAGAGTACGGGGTTGGGCGCCGTCTGTCCCAGGGCGCAAAGTGAGGTCAGGCTGATATTGCCGGCCAGATCAAGCAGGTCGTCAAGGTCCTTTTCAACCGCGGCCCCGCTGGTGATCTTGTCCAGGAGCTCCAGCATGCGCTTGGTGCCTTCCCGGCAGGGGACGCACTGGCCGCAGGACTCATCGACGGTGAAATCCAGGAAGAAACGGGCGATGTCAACCATACAGTTGTCTTCGTCCATGACGATCATGCCGCCGGACCCCATCATGGAGCCCAGTTCCACCAGGCGGTCAAAATCGATGGGGACGTCGAGGGCTTCCCGGGTCAGGCAGCCGCCCGAGGGGCCACCAGTCTGGACGGCCTTGAATTCCTTGCCGTGGGGACAACCCCCGCCGATGTCCTCGATGACCTCCCGGAGGGTGGTGCCCATGGGCACCTCGACCAGGCCGGTGTTGGTGATCTTGCCGCCCAGGGCAAAGACCTTGGTGCCGGGACTCTTCTCGGTTCCGATCGACCGGAACCAGTCGGGTCCCTGGCGGATGATGCCGGGGATATTGGCCAGGGTCTCCACATTGTTGATAATGGTGGGCTTGCCCCAGAGGCCCTTGTTGGCAGGGAAGGGGGGCTTGTTGCGGGGCATGCCCCGCTTGCCCTCAATGGAGGCGATCAGGGCCGTCTCCTCGCCACAGACGAAGGCGCCAGCCCCCAGCCGGATATGGATGTCAAAATCAAAGCCGCTGCCCAGGATATCCTTGCCCAGAAGGCCCAGGGCCTTGGCCTCCTCAATGGCGATCTGGAGGCGCTTGACCGCTGTCGGGTATTCCGCCCGGACATAGATCCAGCCCTGGGAGGCCCCGATGGCGTAGCCGCCAATGAGCAGGGATTCGATGATGGCGTGCGGATCGCCCTCCAGGACGGACCGGTCCATGAAAGCGCCCGGGTCACCCTCATCAGCATTGCAGATAATGTATTTTTGATCCGCCTGGTTGTCGGCCGCGAATTTCCATTTAAGGCCGGTCGGGAAGCCGGCGCCACCACGCCCGCGAAGGCCTGAGGCGGATACCAGGTCGATTACCTCCTGGGGCGACAGGTCCAGGAGGACCTTGGCCAGGGCCTGGTAGCCGTCAACGCCGATATATTCACGGATATCCTCAGGGTTGATGAAACCGCAGTTGCGGAGGACGATCCGTTTCTGTTTCCGGTAGAAGGGGAGGTCATCGAAACCGGTGCAATCCGGAAGGATATTGTCATCCTCGAGCCCGGCCAGGGTCAGCTTGGGACAGGGCCTGCCGCCCAGGATATGCTCTTCGACGATGGTCGTCACCTTGGCGGGGTCGACCTGGATGTAGGAGACCTTGTCCTTGCCCTCCTCGTAGATTTCGACGATGGGCTCGTAAACGCACATGCCGATGCAGCCGACCTCTTCCAGGGTGATCTGGTCCAGGCCCCGTTTCCGGAATTCCTGGGCAAAGGCCTCGAAGACCTGCCGGGCGCCGGCTGAGATGCCACAGGTCGCGAGTCCGACAACCACCCGCATCTGCCGGGGCTCTTCAAGCCGGTCCTTCCATTCGTCGCGCAGAAGGTCCAGCGCTTCCCTGGAGGCCAGGGGCTCCAGCTGCTTGCTCTTGTCTCTGTTTGCTAGATTAACCATGAAGCTGCCCCCTATTTGCTTGAAAGCTTGCCCTTGCGGTAAGCGGCGAGGATGGAGGGGATTTCATCGACATTGTCCAGGTTGGCGTAGACGTCGTCATCGATCATCATGACCGGGGCAAGTCCGCAACAGCCAAGACAGCGGGCGGCGTTGATGGTGAACATACGGTCCTCCGTCGTCATGCCGACGCCGATCCCCAACTCGCCGATCACCTTGTCCAGTACCTTCTGGGCCCCCTTCACATAGCAGGCCGTCCCCATACAGACCTGGATCTGGTGCTGCCCCTCGGGAACGGTCGTGAACTGGCTGTAAAAGGTGGTGACCCCGTAGAGTTCCGCGATGGGAACCCCTGTCTCCCTGGAGATGAATTTGTGGACCTCCAGCGGCAGGTAACCGAAAAGACGTTGCGCTTCCTGCAGGGCAGTCATTGCCACTCCCTGCTTGTTCTCCTCTGCTTCTATGAAGGCCCTCAACTCCCCGTATCGGGGGTCGTCATCAGCGAGGGTCTTGCACTGACAAGGCTGGGTCATGTTCTCCTCCTTCGATGTCAAGTATGGTGGAGTCGGTTGCCTCGTCCTCAGACCGGCGGGCGGCGTCGCAAATCAGTCAGGATAAGCTTTTCAAAGGGGCGCGCCCGGAAACCGGCTCAGACAATGTAAGATATGACTCATCCATACAAAAAAACACAGTTTGATTATCTTCTATTGTTGAACGATTGGCAAGTCCCCAGCCGGCAAATCGCGCGCTGGGGGAGGGGCTCTTGTGCTACTATCTAAGGAATCCAAAGAAATTTCCGCGGCCGGATCAAGGGGGGTGGAAGCTTTGGGGGAGGTGAGTATGGAAGTTCGGCGGCTGGTTTTACTGCATTCCAATGACATGCATGGCAACTTTTTTGCCAAGGAGACCCACGAAAAAATGGTCGGCGGCATGAGCCGGCTTTCCGGTTATGTCCACAGGGCGCGTGAGGAGGAGACCGATCCTGTCCTCTATGTCATCTCCGGGGACATGCTCCAGGGTTCCATCATCGACCAGGAGTACCGGGGCATATCGACCATCCTGGTCATGAACATGCTGGAACCCGATGTGGTGACCCTGGGCAACCACGAAATGGATTACGGTTTCGCCCACCTTATGTTCCTGGAGCGTTGTGCCAATTTCCCCATTGTCAACGCCAACCTCTACATCAAGCCGACCGGGACCAATTTGTTCAAGCCCTATCACATCCTGGAGATAGACGGTATCCGGATCCTCTTCATCGGGATCGTCACCGAGGAGGTCCTGGCCAAGAGCAAGAGTGAAGCCCTGCTCGGGACCTTCATCAGTATCGAGGACGCCGCGGCGGAGGTGGAATATATCTGCAACAGCTACAAGGATGTTGACATAGACCTGACGGTCCTCCTGACCCACATCGGCTTTGACCAGGACAAACGCCTGGCGGCCCTGCTCCCCCCCGAATTGGGCGTGGATCTCATCATCGGGGGACACAGCCACACCCTCCTGGACCAGCCGGAGAAGGTCAAGGATATCCTGATCGCCCAGGTGGGTTCGGGGACGGATTTCCTGGGCCGCTTTGACCTCCAAATCAATATGGACACCAATTCCATCCAGGACTTCAGTTGGCAGGCTGTCCCCATCGATGACTCCCACTGCCCCAACGACCCTGTCATGGACCAGCTGCTTACGGAATACCAACAGGAGATTGACGATAAATACAATACCGTGATCTGTCGCCTGCCCCACGAACTGGAACATGGCAACCGCTTCCGGGAGACGGAGCTGGGCAACCTCTTTTCTGACATCCTCTGCTATCAGCTGGGGGTTGATCTGGTCTTTGTCGCCTCCGGCTCCATAAGGAAGACCAGGCTCGAGCCCCTGGTCACCCGCTCCAGCCTCATGGAGACCTATCCCTACGATGAACCCATGATCAGCTTCACGGTTGACGGCAGGACCCTGGGCCTCATGCTCCAGCAGCTCATGGATTCGCTCTACCAGGCGGGTTCCCGGGAGTTCTATCAGTGGAACAGTGATTTGAGGGTGGAGGTGGAGGCCTCGGGGAAACTGGGTCAGGTCCTCATGAAAGGGGCCCCTCCGGAGCCCGACATGGAATACAGGATCGCCATGCAGGAATACCATTACGGGATCCTTGGCGACACCTTCGGCCTCGATCAGGAGGAAATCGCCTCAAAGGGCCGGGTCCGTGTCGTCAGTACCTCAGCCCAGGACAATCTGATCGAATACTTCCGCAAACATAAAATCCCCCGCACCCGGCGGGATGGTCGGATCAAGCTGGCTACGGAGCTCGAGGACAGATAAAAATCCCCGGCGCGGCCGGCCGGGGACGAGAACAATCGGGGGTGGGCGGTTGTCAACCCACCGCCTTCTTTTCCAGACAGTCAGGGCAAAGCCCCTCGAAGACCAGGCTGGTTTGATGAACCTGATAGCCGGGGAGACCTTTGAGGCGAGGCTTCTTCATCTCTATGTCCAGGATGCTGCCGCAGCTCTCGCATTTGAAATGGCCGTGAAAATCGGGGGTGGCGTCAAAGCGCATCTCGTTCTCATCGACCCTGACGGTCCGGATCAGACCTTTTTCCAGGAAGAGTTTGACCGTGTTATAGACGGTCGCGCGCGAAAAGAGATGACCCTCTTTTTGCAAGTGGGCAAAAATGTCATCGACGGTGGGGTGGTCCTCCGAAGCCGTCAGATAGTCATAGATCCTGACCCTCTGGCTGGATGGATTGATCCCATGATCCCTCAGGAGATCGACCGTACCTTTGGTCACGCGCTTACCCTTCCTGTCCTTGCCGCCAGCGGATCCCCATTAGTAGGAATCGGCGACGGTCCAATGATCGGCGATCTTGCCAACAAGATCGATTCCGGGCTTGAGGGTCTTGCCGCCCTCCTGCCAGCCGGAGGGGGTGACTTCCCCGCCCTTGGTCTTGCGGACCAGCTGGTAGGCCTTGATTTGACGGATAGCCTCGGAGACATTGCGGCCGACAGGGGGTGTCAGGACTTCCATGGCCTGGATCACGCCGTCGGGGTCAATGAGGAAGCGACCTCTGACATTGACGCCGGCTTCGCGGTCATAGACCCCGAAGAGTTCGCCGATGGCGCCGGATGAGTCGGATAGCATGGGAAAGGGGACGTCCCTGCCGGCAATCTTTGACAGCTCGACGTCGTTCCAGATCTTGTGGACGAACTCGCTGTCAACCGAGATGGACAGCACCTGTACGCCCAGGGCCTTGAATTCATCATACCTTGCTGCAACTGCAGACACCTCGGTCGCTCAGACAAAGGTGAAATCGCCGGGATAGAAACAAATCATCACCCATTGATCCTTGTAGTCCTCCAGTTTGACTTTTTTGAATTTGCCCTCATGAAAAGCCATCGCTTTAAACATAGGGGCAGGTTTTCCTACCATTGGCATAATTATTTTCCTTTCTTCATGCATAGTCCGTCGCCGCCTCATTTTGGCCGCGACAGGCAGGCCCTTACGACAAGAAATTGTAATGATTCCATTATCGTAATTATTACAACCAGTCTCATATTATCACGGGAGAATAAGCCGCGCAACGAAGGACGGCCTGGGTCAGGTCCTGTGCTATCGTGGAGGAAAAGGAAGCCATTCCCGGATCCTGTGGCTTCCAGGGAGGTCATTTATGTCGAAGCGGGATTACGAAGACTTGGCCCTCAAGGCCCACGGCGACTGGCGGGGGAAATACGAGATAAAGTTGCGGATCCCCTTGGAGACCAAGGAGGATCTGTCCCTGGCCTATACGCCGGGGGTGGCCGCCCCCTGCCTGGAAATCGCCCGGGATCCGGACAAGTCCTACGACTATACCCGGCGCTGGAACCTCTGCCTGGTCGTGACGGACGGGACAGCCGTCCTGGGGCTGGGTGATATCGGGCCGGAGGCCGCCCTGCCGGTCATGGAGGGCAAATGTGTGCTTTTCAAGGCCCTGGGCGGTGTTGATGCCCTGCCGCTTTGCATAAAATCAAAGGATGTTGATGAAATCGTCCGGACCCTCTATCTGCTTTCGGGCAGCTTCGGGGGGATCAATCTGGAGGATATCTCGGCCCCACGTTGTTTTGAGATTGAGAGGCGGCTGAAGGCGCTTTGTGATATTCCCGTTTTTCACGACGACCAGCATGGTACGGCGGTCGTCGTCCTGGCCGGCCTGATCAATGCCCTTAAGCTGAGGGGCAAAAAACTGGAGGAGGCCTCGATCGTGATCAACGGGGCAGGGGCCGCGGGCCTTGCCGTCACAAAACTTCTCCTGGCAGCGGGGGCGGGCCGGATCGTCATCTGTGACCGGCAGGGCACACTCTACCCGGGCAGGAAGGAAGGGATGAACCCGGCCAAGGAGGAGGCCGCCGGCCTTACCAACAAGGAGGGGATAAAGGCTGGTCTGGCCCAGGCCCTGGAGGGGGCAGAAGTCCTGATCGGCCTGTCCGCCCCCGGTCTGGTCAGCCGGGCCATGGTTGAGCGCATGGCCCCGGGCCCCATCATCTTTGCCTGTGCCAATCCCCATCCTGAAATCGATCCGGAGGCGGCCAGGGAGGCTGGCGCGGCCCTGATCGCGACAGGCCGTTCGGACTATCCCAACCAGATCAACAATGTACTTGCCTTTCCCGGCCTCTTCCGGGGGGCCTTTGACGCCCGGGCCTCCGATATCAACCAGGCCATGCTCCTGGCGGCGGCAGAGGCCCTGGCGGATCTGGTCGGGGAGGAGGAGCTGTCGGTGGACCGGATCCTGCCGGAGGCCCTGGACCCCCGTCTGCGGGAGACAGTCTCCAGGGCTGTCTATCAGGCGGCGCTGGACTCGGGCCTGGCCCGGATCCCCCAAAAATAAACCGCCCTTCGGCGGTTTATTGAAAGCTTAGGATGGGTCTAGGCCCAGGGATCTTCCGAGGCGGGGATCCGGATGCCGGACAGGAGGCCGGGGTAGTCCCAGAGGTACCAGGTCTCGCCTGACTTCTTCCGGCGCAAGGTCACAATCCGGGGGCTGTCGGCGCCAGACGAGGTCAGGCGCAGTCTTGTGAACTCCTCACTTTCGGCCGGGATGGGGTCGGGGAGGACCAGGACAGACAGGGGCTGGTCGGGCCTGTAGTTGTTTTCAGGAAGGGCGCCCACCAGGTAGGAGTCGGGCAGGTAGGGCTTGTCCATGAGCCGGTCCCGGATGAATTGCTTGTCATGGTTGGACAGGGGGCGGGGACCCTGAAGGAAGTCCAGGAGCTCCAGCCCTGTCTCCCTGTCATCCACATAAAGCTTGAGCGCCATGACGAAGAGCGCGGCCGTGCCTTCCGGCCGGGCCATGAGATCTGCGGCCAGGGCGACGAATTCGTCTTTTGTGGCCGGCAGTTCAGGAAAAGTAATCTGCATAAGCTACCCTCTTTTTTTCTTATCTTAACACGGGGGCCTACCCCTATTTCGCGATGAGGTCAAAGCCTTTCAGCCAGGTCGCGTTGCTGGTCCCGAACATATAGTTGAGGACCAGGAGGTCGGTGATTTCGTTCTCCTGGACCAAGCTGACAAGACTTTTCACGTAATAGCGGGGGTCGATGACCAGGACCTGGTCATAATGATTGATCAGGTAAGGCACCAAGGCGTTGCCGAAGGAATCCTTGATGACCAGGATCCTCCGGCCAGTCTGGTGGCTGGTCTCAATCTTGAGGAGGGCCCGGTCGCCGCCGGAAAAATTCAGATAGCTGTTGGCCCCCTTGCTCCTTTCATCGTTCAGCCGGACCTGATAGGTGACCGTCATCGCGCTGTCGTCCCAGGCCGTCGCCTTATAATCGACCCGGGGCCGCCAGCCCTCCGTAGTGTCTGGATTATTCTTCAATTTCTCGTTTTGGGATACCCGGTAGAGGGAGCCCAGGAGATTGCCCTCGATCTCGTAATGTTCCATGGCCTCCAGGGGGACAGCTTCCAGGCCGGCCGAATCGCAGAAGGCCTGGTAGGCATAGTAGGCGCCCAGGCCTGTCCAGTGATGGTCTGTCCGGTAGTAGATGTACTTGTCACGGTGGAGGAGGAGCTCCTCATAGGCCTTGACGCTCCGGATCCCGGGCTTGAGGCCCTCGCGGACCAAGCTCATGCAGTAGGTCTGGGAGGAGAGGCCGCTGTGGTATTCCTCAGGGGCGTAGAGCTCGATGGCGGTCGGCGCCAGGAGGCTGTAAAGTTGGACACCCGCCCCCAGCTTGTCAGCCAGGGCATTCAGCCGGCCGGCGTAGGCCGTCAAGCTGTCTTCGTTGCCATAATAACGCTCCATGGCCCGGTTGTTGATGATCAGGAGGCCCCTGCTCGAGACCACTTCGCCAATCGGATCCAGGGGAGGGGGTTCAACTGGCTGGGTCGTCGTCTGGCTTTCAGACGGCTGGGTGGAAGGATCAGTCGTCCCTGGATCAGGCGGAAGGGTCGGCTCCGGTTCGGGGTCCGGGTCCAGGTCATCGCCGGACTCATCCGGTATCAGGAAGAGGCCGGCCCCACCCGCGTTCAGGTTGGGGTAGGCCGTGGCCCGCCAGTACCTGTCGGCGGAGATGAAGACCTTTCGGAAGGGGAACTGGTCATTGTACCAGCCCTCGATCTTGACGGCCTGCTGGCCTGTCAGCGCGTCCGTGTAGGAGAGCTCGGGGAAGGAGCTGAGGCGTCGGGCCTCGTCCTCGGAAACTTCATCCTCCGGGAGGAGGAAGTGGAGGACGCCAAAGACAAGCAGGGTGACCAGGAAGGTCACGATGAGGAGGTTGGCGTTTGTCCTTTGTCTTCTCATAAGAACTCCTGTCGGCTAAAAGCGGAAGTAGAGGAAGGGGTTGTAGGTGGAGGCCACCAGGGAGGCGGTGGAGATCAGGAGCAGGGTCAGGGCCAGGCCTGTCTGCAGGAAACCACCCAGGGGTGAAAAGGACAGCCGACCCAGTGGCCTTCCCAGTTTTCTCCGGATCAAAGGCAGGAGGGGGGTGGCCAGGATGAAGGCGACCAGGATGAAGATCAGATGCTGCTTCCAGAGTATCCTGGCCTCCAGGTCAATAAAACCAGAGGGGCCCGGCGCCAGGATCCGGGTCCAGAAGGTCAGGAAGCGGGAGCTGTCGGTGAAATAGAAGATGCTCCAGCCGGCGAGCACGGCCAGAAAGGTGGTGAACTGGCCGATCAGGCGGGGGATCCTGTGCTTGATGGGCAGGATGAGGAAGCGTTCGAAGATCAGGAGGATGAAGTAGTAGAGGCCCCAGAGGACGAAGTTGAGGCTGGCCCCGTGCCAGAGGCCGGTCAGGAACCAGACGATAAACATGTTGCGGACCAGGTGACTCCTGTTGCCACCCAGGGGGATGTAGACATAGTCACGGAAGAAGCTGCTGAGGGAGATATGCCAGCGCCGCCAAAACTCCGTGACGGTCGAGGCGATGTAGGGGTATTTGAAATTTTCCAGGAATTTGAATCCGAACATGTGGCCCAGCCCTATGGCCATGTCGGAGTAACCCGAAAAGTCGAAGTAGATCTGGATGGCGTAGGCAAGGATTCCCAGGAGGGCCGTCGCGGAGCTGGCACTGCTGAAATACTCGGATTCCAGGCAGAGTTGGACGATCTCACTGGCGTAGTTGGCGATCAGGACCTTCTTGGCCAGGCCGACCAGAAAGCGGTTGATCCCCCCGGCGATGCCCTCAAGGGTGACCCGCCTTCTGTGCAGGGCGATCTCGACATCGGAGTAACGGACAATGGGGCCGGCGATCAATTGGGGGAAGAGGGAGACATAGAGGAGGAAGCGGGCGAAGGAACGCTGGATCCGGATTTCACCCCGGTAAAGGTCGATGATGTAGGTCAGGGCCTGGAAGGTGTAAAAGGAGATTCCGATGGGGAGGGCTATTTGAGGGACCTTGAAATTGACAAAAGGAATCAGGTTGAAGAGCTCAACGATGAAACCCGCGTACTTGAAAAAGAGGAGGCTGGAGAGGGAGAAGACCAGGGCCGCGATCAGATAGGCCTTCCGCCTGGCCCTGTTCCGGGTCCGGCCCAGAAGATAGCCACAGGCCCAGATGACCAGGCTGGTCAGGATCATGAGGAGGACGTAGATGGGCTCGCCCCAGGCGTAGAAGAAGAGGGAGGCCACCAGGAGGACGGTATTCTGCGCGCGGATATCCGGAGCCATCCAAAACGCGATCAGGCAGAGGGGCAAGAAAGCGTATAGGAAGATCAGGGACGAAAACACCATTTCAATTACTCTCCATTAACCCATTCTATGCCCAGCGTCCTGTTTGTCAATTGAAGCTTTTGCCAATTAAGAATCGCTGACCGGGAGGATGTCCTGGGAATCCGGGGTATCGAGCCAGGCCAGGAGGAGGTCGACGACAGCCCCGTAGCTTTTTACGCCCTCCTCCACCCGGTTGGCCTTGAGGTAGGCATTGTTGACCTTTTCGGAAAGATCAGCCAGGGGGGTCTCGAAGGCCTTCCAATAGTCGGACTCGGCCCTGAGGTCGCGGATGACCGCGGGAGAAAGGCTTTCAGCATAGATCCGGTTCCAGCTGTCCGGGTCCTCCTCCCAGAGGCGCCTGCCCACACTCTTCCAGGCGCTGATAAGACCTGAGTAACGCCAGAGGGGCTGGTCGTGGGAGAGGCAGCTGAGAATGGCGGCGAAATCGCAATCGTCCTCCCGGGCCAGGCCGCGGGCATGGGCCATCTCGTGGGCGGCGGTGACAGGGATCATGAAGGCCGGCTGGTCGATATTGACATTGGGTTCAACCAGCAGAGGCATATAGAGGCCCACGATACGGGTGTAGGACCAGTAGCGTGACAGGAGGACCCCCTTGGGCCGGGCCCGGACCGGGCTGGCCAGGGCGGGCCAGCGGGCGGCCGCCTGGTCCCAGCCATTAAAGGCCTCCCGGAAGATCTCCTTTGGGGATCCGGTGTCCAGGAGGCCCTGGTCGTCCTCGGCCAGGCCTTCCCTTAGCCCGGAGGCCGCCTGACCCAGCCTTCGCATAGCTTCCTCCAGGTCCTCGACAGGTCTTTCCTGGACCGGGAGTTGCAGGGAATCCGCCAGGGGGGGACGGGCATAGTTCATGCCGTGGAAAACCAGGAAAAGGGAGAGGAGGAGGAAGACGACAGCGAGGAGGATCAGGCCTGTCCTGAGGGCCCGGCGCCCGGCCTCCTCCCTGATCCGTATCAGGCGGACCAGGCCGTAGACCAGGAAAAAGAGCAGGAAAGGCGTGCCGGCAAGCAGGAGGAACTCCGTGACGGAGAAGGGGATCAGGCTGACCGGCCAGGTCCACAGGCGGGCCAGCGGGGTGAAGATATAGCGGGCGAAGTACTCCGCCAGGACCGGCCGCAAAAAGGCGAGGGCCCGGAAGAGGAGGAGGATCAAGGCCACAAGGCCGCTGACGGCGCAGAAGATGAGCGGACCTTTCAGCCGCGTTTTCGCTTGGTCGGAATGATTTGTCAGATCCCAGTCTTCCATGGCTGCGCTCCCGGCCGGGGGCTCTTATTTCTCTTGAAGGGTCAGGCCCTGGAAGCCAGCTCTTCTTCGGCCCCGGCCAGGAAGTCCGCCAGGCCAAGCGAGCCCAGGTCACCCTGGTCGCGGCTCCTGACGGAGACGGTCCCGCCCTCTGTTTCCTTGTCACCCACGATCAACATATAGGGGACCTTGGCCAGTTGGGCCTCCCGGATCTTGTAGCCGATTTTTTCATCCCTGATATCGAGTTCCACCCGCAAGCCCCCCTCCTTCAGGGCGGCCTGGACCTCCCTGGCGTAGTCGGAATTGTCCTGGGAGATGGACAGGACCCGGACCTGTTCAGGTGACAGCCAGAGGGGGAATTTCCCGGCGAAGTGCTCGATCAGGATGGCCATGAAGCGTTCAAGGGCCCCATAGGCCACCCGGTGGACTACGATGGGCCGGTGCTTTTCGCCGTCGGAGCCCGTGTACTCCAGGTCGAAGCGCTGGGGCATCTGGAAGTCAAGCTGGATGGTCCCGCATTGCCAGCTCCGGCCAATGGCATCCCGGATATGGAAGTCGATTTTGGGCCCGTAGAAGGCGCCGTCGCCCTCATTGACCGTGTAGGGGGTCCCCAGCTTGTCCAGGACCTGGCCCAGGATTTCCTCGGCCCGCCTCCAGTCCTCGACCGAACCCATGGCCTTCTCCGGCCGGGTCGAGAGCTCAACGCTGTAATCGAAGCCAAAGCCCGTGTAGAGGCCATGGATGAGCCGGACAATGCCGGCGATCTCATCGCCCATCTGGTCGGGTGTCATAAAGAGGTGGGCATCATCCTGGGTAAAGGCCCGCACCCGCATCATGCCGTGCAGGGTACCGGACTTTTCATGGCGGTGGACCAGGCCCAGTTCCCCCATCCGG
Source organism: uncultured Mageeibacillus sp. (assembly GCA_964486135.1). GTDB lineage: Bacteria > Bacillota > Clostridia > Saccharofermentanales > DTU023 > UBA4923. The sequence goes on along the minus strand of CAZAKT010000006.1, from coordinate 31,507 downwards.
ATGGGGAGGTCCCGGTAGGAATGGGGCTTGCTCTTGAATACCAGCATGGCCCCAGGGCAGTTCATGGGTTTGACCGCAAAATCTTCCTCGTCGATGGTCACGGTATACATATTGTCCTGGTAGTGATCCCAGTGTCCCGACTCCTCCCAGAGCTTGCGGGACAGGATCATGGGGGTCTGGATCAGGACATAGCCGGCGTCATAGTGGAGCTTCTTCCAATAATCCACCAGGAGATCCTTTAGGACCACCCCCTTGGGCAGGAGGAAGGGAAAGCCCGGCCCGGCCTCCGACATGAGGAAGAGCTCAAGTTCCCGGCCCAGCTTCCGGTGGTCGCGGGCCTTGGCCTCCTCCAGGAGGGCCAGATAATCCTCAAGTTCTTTTTTTGTCGGGTAGGAGACACCGTAGATCCGGGTCAGCATCTTGTTTTTTTCATCCCCGTGCCAGTAGGCGCCCGAAACGCTGGTCAACTTGAAGGCCTTGATCTGCTTGGTGTAGCGGATATGGGGTCCGGCGCAAAGGTCAATAAAATCGCCCTGGCGGTAGAAGGAAATTTCCTCTCCCTCAGGCAGGGCCTCCACCATCTCAAGCTTATAGGGCTCGTCCGTCTCCTTGATCAGGGCCACGGCCTGGTCACGCGGGAGGGTGAAGCGCTCAATCCTGTAGTTGGCCTTGACGATCTTTTTCATCTCCTGCTCGATGGCCCCGAGGTCTTCCGTTGAGAAGCCGCCCTCCCGGTCAAAATCGTAGTAGAAGCCATTTTCGATGGCCGGCCCGATGGCCAGCTTGGTGTCGGGCCAGAGGCGTTTGACCGCATGGGCCAGGACATGGGAACTGCTATGCCAGAAGGCATGCAGGTCCGGGCTGTCATCCGGATCCCGGCTTGTCGTCGTGGTCGCGACCTGCTCTTTCCTCTTGTCCGCCAGGGATAGATCCAAGGCTTTTTCCTGATTTGGCATGCCTTTCCTCCTTATTTTATTGTCAGGGCGTCGGCCGGCGCCGCGCCATAAAGACACTCACCAGAATAGACTACCTGACCCTTGATGACAATATTAAAGCAGTCCGGTCATCCAGGACCGGCCAGGGGTTACCTTTTCCTTGTCAGCCGCCTGAAGGGCCCCCCCATTGAACGGAGGAGGCCGCGGGCGAAAAGCCCGGCCTGGAATCGTTTTTCGAAATACTGCATGCGGCCGGTGGCCTGGGCCCGGAGGAGCATGGCCAGTTCCAGGGGCCGGACCCGGCTGTTGTCCCGCATCATAAAGCCCTCTGTCCCGGGTGCGGGGAAGAAGAAACGGTACCAGGCCCCGTAGGCGTCACCCAGGCCGAAGATATGGCCGGCCTCGTGGGCAGCCACTTGGGGAAGCCGGCGGGGGGAGCTGGCGGTGGGGATCACCATGGTGCCCGGATGGCGCGGACTCCAGTTCAGACCTATACTTTCAAGTTGACCGGTCCGGAAGATCCCCCAAAACCGCCTCAGGAGGGGGCTGGCCACATGGGCGGGGAGGAAGAGGCTGGGTCGCAGATAGATCCGGACGGGCCGGCGGCCCCCTGTCAGGCCACGCCTCAAGGTGAGCAGGCCCGGCGTCAGCTTCTGATCCAACCGTTGGATACTGACGGTAACCGGCAGCTGGGTCTGGTTGCTGCCGGGGGCGGGGACTCCTATCTTCCGGGCAAAGAGATCCAAGGCCTCCCGGAGGGGGGCGGTCAGGAGAAAATGGCCCGACCAATTATCCTTGATCCCGCGCTCGATCAGGTCACAGGCTGGCTCCTGGTCCCCCTCCCCCTTTTTCAGGGGAAGGAGGGCCCGCCGGTTGTAGGCGACCAGGCAGTCGATATGGAGGCCGTCCCCGGCCAGTCTTGTGATAACCGGTCTCTTGTTTCCCATTGTCAGGCTATTCCTCCCAAAGGCCGTCCTGGCCAGTCTTTCCCCCGTCCTGGATCTGGTCCAGTATAGCACCGTCCTCCGGAGGCCGGGAGGCGACATGACGGGGAGGGGGGATTTTGCGTATAATGACAAGGATTGGGCGTAATGGCAAGGTGCCCGTAAGGAGACCATGGACATTATAGGAATCGTAACCCTCTTTGGCGGGGTTGCACTTTTTTTGTACGGGATGAAGGAGATGAGCGACAGTCTTATGCTCGTCTCAGGTTCGCGACTCAAGCTCATGCTGGAGCGGATGACCTCCAATCCGATCAAGGCCGTCTTCCTCGGCGCGGGAGTCACCGCGGTCATCCAGGCATCGGCCGCCACGACAGTCATGGTGGTGGGACTTGTCAATGCCGGCCTCCTCCCCTTGTCGCAGACCGTGGGCCTGATCATGGGGGCCAACATTGGAACCACGGTAACCGCCTGGATCCTGAGCCTAGGTACCATCAGCGCCGGCAATGCCTACCTCCAGGTCCTGAGCCCCTCCTTCTTCGTCCCCCTCCTGGCCATCAGCTCCGTTATCTTCATGCTCTTTGCCAAGGATGACCGGAAGCGCAATATCAGCCGGATCGTCGTCGGCTTCTCCATCCTCATGTTTGGAATGCAGACCATGAGCGGGGCCCTGATCCCCATGTCGGAGCACCCTGCCTTCCGCCAGCTCTTCATCACCTTCAGCAACCCCATCCTGGGCATGCTGGTGGGCGCTGTGTTGACGGCTGTGATACAGAGCTCATCGGCCTCAATCGGGATCCTGCAGGCCTTCACCCTGACCGGGGCCGTGACCTACGGGGCGGCCATCCCCATCATCATGGGACAAAACATCGGAACCTGCGTGACCGCCCTTGCCAGCAGCATCAACACCTCGCGGAACGCCAGACGGGCGGCCCTGATCCACCTCTTTTTCAATGTCCTCGGTACGGTCGTCTTCATGTCCGCCTTCTATCTGGTTAACCTGATCCGGCCCTTTAACTTCCTTATGAACAGCCCGAACGCGGTCGATATCGCCATCTTGAATACAGCCTACAAGGTCAGCGCGACAGCCCTCTTTCTCCCCTTCCGGGGTTACCTGGTCAAGTTTGTGACCTGGATCACGCCGGCCAGGGAGGGGGAGGAGGAATTTGACCCTTACGAAGCAGCAGGCGTCTTTGGCGCCCTGGATGCCCGCTTCCTGGAGACACCGGGTTTCGCGGTCAGCCAGAGCCGCCAGCTGACCAATCAGATGGCCGAACTGGTCAGGCGGCAGTATATCATCTCGGTTGGCCTGCTCGACCGCTATGAGACACAGAAATACAGGGACTGCCGGCAGATGGAGGACCTGGTCGACCAGTATGAGGACAGGCTGGGGACCTATATGGTCCAGATCAATACCAAGCAGGTGACGGACCGGGAGAAGCGTCTCCTGACACGTTTGATAAGGAGCCTGGGTGACCTGGAGAGGATCTCGGACCACGCCATGGGTATCGCCAATTCCGCCAAGGAGATGCAGGACGGGCAGATCCGGTTTTCGGACGCCGCCACGGGTGAGCTGGCCGTCTATAAGCAGGCGGTCTGCCGCCTCCTGGATACCATGGTAGAGGCCTTCGTGAACGACGACCTGGAACTGGCCACCCATATCGAGCCCCTCGAAGAGGTGGTTGACTACCTGACCGACGAGATCCAGTCCCGCCATGTGCATCGGCTCCAGGATGGCTACTGTATGCTCGAACCAGGCATTATCCTGGTGGACATCCTGACCAGCATGGAAAGGATCGCTGATCACTGTTCCAATATAGCTGTCGGCATGATCGAGATGTCAGAGGACAGCCTGGGCCAGCACGCCTACCTCCAGCGTTTCCGCAAGGAGGAGGTATTCGAGGTCATGTACGAAGAGTTCAAGGCCAACTATCCCTTGCCCCCGCCTGTCATTTCCGACTATGCCGGCCAGCTCTCCCTGGAGGAGACCCTGGTGGAGCCAAGCCCGGTCAAAAAACTGGCCGGGGGATCCTAGTCGATTTTTTCGCCTTCAAAGCTCCCTTTTTTGGACATGGCCGTCAGGCTGCCGCTGATGTGGCGGCCATCTTCCGCCAGACTGCCCTCCAGCTCGACCTTGACAGAGAAGACGATGAAATCCATGGAGGTTTCCAGGGTGAAGTGGTTGCCGTCTATCTTGCCCTTGACTATGTCATAGTCCTTGCCGGACTTTTCATCGTGCATGACGCCGTGGAAGCTGTCTCCCTCCACTACGATTTCATTGACGCTGGGCAGGTCGCCGAAGGATGTATGCGCGATTATCTTCCATTTACCTTCCAAAGGGTGCATGATTTCCAATCCTTTCCTCTTTCAGACAAGAGTTACTTTTATCCTTATATTTTAACCGAAAAGGGAGAAGGCGGCGAAGAGGCCGGCCGCCAATGAGGAGACCAGGGAGACGACTGTTATCTGGGTGTTGATGGAGGGTCCCGCCGTGTCCTTGAAAGGATCCCCCACCGTGTCCCCGATGACAGCTGCCTTGTGGGCGTCCGAACCCTTGCCTCCGAAATGGCCGGCTTCAATATATTTCTTGGCGTTGTCCCACAAGCCTCCGGCGTTGCTCATGACCAGGGCCAGCAGGACGCCACCCATAATGTTGCCCGCCAGATAGCCCGCGATGGCGTAGACCCCGCCGACAAAGCCGACCAGCAGGGTGGCGCCGATAGCCATGAGCCCAGCGGGGAGGAGCTCCTTCAGGGCGCCGACGGCCGCCAGGTCAATGCAGCGGTTGTAGTCCGGCTGGACCCCCGGCTTTCCCTCCTTGAGGCCGGGTATTTCATTGAATTGGCGGTGGATCTCCTGGACCAGGCGGTCGGCGTTCCGGTTGACACCCATCATAAGGAGGGCGGAGAAGACAGCCGGTACGCTGATACCCACTATCATGCCGAAGAAGACGAGCGGGTCCAGGATATCGAAGGCCAGGGGAAGATCCAGACCCAGAATATTCATCAGGGTCTCACGGTAGGCGGCCAGGAGGGCGATGACCGTCAGACCGGCCGCCCCGATCGAAAAGCCCTTGGTGATGGCCTTGGCAGTGTTGCCGGCGGCGTCAAGCTCATCGGTAACCCGGAGGACCTCCTCGCCAAGGCCGCTCATTTCACTCAAGCCGCGGGCATTGTCGACGATGGGCCCGTAGGCGTCATTGGCGGTTACCATGCCGATGATGGACAGCATGCCGACGGCCGAGAGGGCGATCCCGAAAACGGCGTAGTCACCCCCCAGGGGTTGGCAGATTTTGTAGGCGGCCAGGGCGGCGCCGGCAATGCCGAGCAGGGAGGGGAAACTGGACAGGAGCCCGCTGCTGAAGCCGGACAGGATGGTGAAGGCAGGCCCCTGCTGTGAGATCCGGGCCACGGCCCTGACCCACCTGCCTTCGCTCGAGGTGAAGAGTTCCGAGGAGAAACCGATGACTGTTCCTGCCAGCAAGCCGATCATGGTGGCTCCCCAGAGCCTGATCTCGAACTTGAAGAGGAGGCTGGCGGCCAGGGTCAGGACAAGAAAAAGACCAGCCGTCAGATAGGTGCCCCGGTTCAAGGCCTTGCCCGGGTTGCCGCCCTCCTTCACATTGGAGACAAGGACCCCGATAAGGGAGGCCAGGAGCCCCAGGGCCGAGGCCATGAAGATGAAGGGGACCTGGTTGAGGTCCAGGGCCAGAACCAGGGCCGCGGCTATGGCCGCGAGGTTGGAGTCAAAAAGGTCGGCCCCCATGCCGGCTACGTCACCCACGTTGTCACCCACATTGTCTGCGATGACGGCCGGATTCCTGGGATCGTCCTCCGGTATTCCCAACTCCACCTTCCCCGTTATGTCAGCGGCGATATCGGCTGTTTTGGTGAAGATCCCCCCGCCCGCCTTGGCGAAGAGGGCCAGGGAGCTGGCACCGAAGCTGAAGGCCAAAAGGAAATTGGGGTCTTTGGGAAAGAGGAGGTAGACGATCGAGGCGCCCAGGAGGCAGCTGCCGACAATGGCCAACCCCATGACGGCCCCTCCGCGGAAGCCGGTCCGGTAGGCTTGGGTCAGGCCCTTCCTGGCCGCGGACGCCGTCTTCACATTGGCCTCAGTCGCCACCCGCATCCCCACGTAGCCTGCCAAGCCTGAAAAGACGGCCCCGAAGACATAACAAAGGCCCAGGGCCATATTTTTCAAGGGGGTCGGGGTCTGCCAGACTGGTGGGAGGAAGAGGACAATGACAAGGGTCGCGGCCAGGACAAAGCGGGCCAGCAGCTTGTTTTCTGTCCTCAGAAAGGACATGGCCCCATCCCGGATGAGCTGACCGAAATAGTCGACTTCCTCAGTGGCACTGGGGAGCCCTTTCACATACCTGTGAAAGCAATAGCCGATGACAAAGGCAGCCAGCGAAACGGCGATAGATACAAGCGGCCAGAAAGCCCAATCCATAAACTTCTCCCAAGCAGTCAGCTTTCGATGATCCCGGCAGGGGATCTATGGGATCAAGCGGGAGGGCAGGGGTCAGCCCTCCCGCAGGACAGGCGCTTCAGTCAGTTACCCGGTCGCTTTTGCTATGGGGTCCTTGTCAAAAATCCCGGATCAAAAGCGGGTTGTGCTTATGGGGCGCCTTAGGGGCGGCGGCCCGGCCGAGGGCAATGGCGATGCTGAAGCGCTCGTCATCCTCCAGGCCCAGAAGTGAACGGCAATTGTCAGGGTCCTCCGGCTTGAAGGCCAGGCGGGGCATGCCCAGGATGACACTTGACAGTCCCAGGGACTGGGCCGCGATCGCCAGGGTCTGGACGGCGATCCCGGCGTCGACATCGGTCCAGGCCGCATCCTTGCCCACAATGAAGACAGCCAGGGGCGCCCCATAGAAAAAGCTGTCAGATTTGCGTTCGATCATGCGTCCCCTCATACCCTCATCACAGTAGTGAAAGATCCTTTCATCGATCCTGGCCAGGATTGTGGGGTCTGTGACGAAGAGGTAGCGGAGTTCCTGCCTGTCACGGGCGGTCGGGGCCGCGAGCACCGCCTCTTTCAGGGCATCTGTCTCTTCTTTTGTCAGGGCCAGGTCCTGGTAGACCCTGATACTGCTCCGCTCCTGGATATACTTCAAGGTTTCATTATTGGAAATCACCTTTGTCACTCCTTTGTTTTTATCTCCATGATAATACAGGCAAAGAAGCAGGGCAAAGCGTTCCAATCAATCGCAGTCAAAGCCTATATTGAACACTTACTCGCATATATATAAACAATTCAGGAAAAAATATACTCAAAAACACTCAACATATTCTAAACAACGCATTGACATACCAATAAATAGTTAGTATGATGAGCATCCTCATTGATAATACGATGATAACCAGAAGGAAGGATTAATCAAACTTCTGGTGGTACAGAGGCAGACATGAAGAAGACCATTGCAGCTATATCTTCCCTAATCGTTGTTTTGGTAGCCATCATCAACGGATCCCTGGCGGATGGTGTCAGGGGCCTGGACGGGGGCCAGGCACCCATGTCTGTGAATTTGCCGTCAGTAGAGGGCAGGGATGACCTCCCGGGGTTGATCCAATTGTTTGGGACGAAACGCGTTGAGCCGGATGGGGCACTGCGTGTTTTGGATAATAAGTCGGCCAGTCCGGTGCCGGCGACACCGAAAACAACCGTTATGACAACGAAGCCGGTGCCGGCAGAGCCGACTACAGAAGAAACTGAACCTGCAAAGACTGAAACCACAAGCAGGACACAGAAAAAGACTACAAAGACGACAGTGACCAAGCCGCCTACTCAGGCGACGACCTGGGTCGAACCGACCACTACCACGACAGAGACCACAACAAGGACCACAGAACCGACCCCGGCGCCGGAAACGACGACCGAGCCGGTTACGACTGTTGCGGCGGCCCCGGATGGCTACTTCTGCTATGACTTCGAATCAGAGGTTGTGCGGCTTGTCAATATTGAACGGGCCAAGGAGGGAATCGGGCCGGTCACGATGAACAGTTCGCTTCGATCGTCGGCCGCCGTCCGGGCCGTCGAAATCATCGACAAGTTTGACCACACCCGCCCCAACGGGCAAAGATGGTGCACGGCCATCAAGATCAAGTACGCCTGCGCCGGGGAGAATATCGCGGCCGGCCAAAGGAGCCCCGACCGGGTGGTTCAAGCCTGGATGAACTCGGCCAGCCATCGCAAGAATATTATGAACGGCAACTACAGCGAGATCGGTGTGGCCTGCTACCATGCCCCTGGCCAACCCTATCTCTACTACTGGGGACAGCTCTTTGTGGGCTATTAAGAAAAGCGGGCCTGGACCCGCTTTTCCCATAAAAGGCAGTGAAGACGCGGCGTCAGGAGTCCGCGTCTTTTTCTGCCAGGCGTTTTTCCATGGTGTTCTCAACGGCGTTGACGATGTTCTGGTAGCCGGTGCAGCGGCACATATTGCCTGACAGTTCCCTTCTTATCTCATCCCGCGAGTAGCGCCTGCCCGTACGGAGCAGGTGTTCCGCCGACATGATGAATCCCGGCGTGCAAAAACCGCACTGGATGGCTGCTTCGTCGATGAAGGCCTGCTGGATATCAGCAATATTCCCGTCCTTGTCCATGAGCCCCTCGAGTGTGAGCACATCCTTGCCGTCAATCCAGGCGGCCAGGAAGATGCAGGAATCATAAGGCTCACCGTCGATGAGGACGGTACAGGCCCCGCACTCGCCGACCTCACAGCCCTTCTTGACCGAGGTCAGTCCGAAGTCATTGCGGAGCATATCAGCCAGGGATTCACGCGCGTCGATGGACGCCGTGACCTGTCTTCCGTTTAGAACAAAAGTGATCTCCTTATATTGGACCTTGCCCATTACACACAACCTCCCGCCCGCCGGATCGATTCAACAAAGCATCGGCGCGCCAATTCTTTTTGGATATGGAGCCGGAACTCCCGGCTCGCCCGCCAGCTTGTCCTCGGGTTGACGTCCTCCAGGGCACCTGCCGCGAAGGCCTCGACCGTGTCGGCACCCAGGGGCTTGCCCCTGACCGCCTCCTCAGCTGTCCGCGTCCGCAGGGGGACGGGGCCGGCCACCCCATAGCTGATCCGGGCCTTTTCGATTATCTTTTTGTCCGGGCTCAACTTGACATTGACCGAGCAAGCGCTGGTCGCGATGTCCATGGCGTCACGCATGGCGTATTTAATGTAGCGGCCAAAGAAGCCCTGGTAGTCCTCCGGCCGGATCAAGATGGCTGTCGCAATTTCGTCAGGACCGAGGTCCACCTTCTTGACGCCCAGATAGAAGGCGGTCAGGGGGACCAGCCTGATCCCTTGCGGACCGGTCAGTTCCATGAGGGCATCGTGGGCCAGGAGGGTGGAGGCCGTGTCCGCGGATGTGACACCATTACAGGTGTTGCCGCCCAGGGTCCCGATATTCCGGATCTGCGGGCCGCCGACCGTGGCGGCCGCTTCGCCCAGGACGGGGATCAGTTCCTGGATGAGCGGGCTCCTTGTGACCTGGGTGAAGCTGGTCAGGGCGCCGATGCGGAGGCTGCCGTCTTCGTCCAGGGAGACCCCCCTCAACTCGTCCAGGCCGTAGAGGCTGATCAGGTCACAGCCTGCCAGATCACCCGCGCGGATGCTGATCAGGATATCCGAGCCCCCGCTGATGACCAGGGCCTGGGGTTGTTCAAGGCGCAGGGCAACCGCGTGTTCGACCGAGGTCGCTTCATAAAGATGGTTTATATCGTACATAGACTCTCCTCATTCACTCCTTGCCTCGGGGCTGTAATTCGGGGCTCTTGGTCTCGATCGCTGTCCCGGACTCACTATCTTCGGTGACCTGGATAACCGTATCCTTCAACTCCTCATAGGCCTTGCGGCGCAGCTGCCGTTCTTCCTCCGTCTCCAGCAGGCCGGCCTCCGAGAAGTCCTTGAAGAGCTGGTGGGGGGAGAGGGGGAGCGAATTGACTGCCACGCCCGTCGCCTGGAGGACGGCATTCCGGATAGCCGGGGCCGGGGAACAGGTCGGCGGTTCGCCCAGGGCCTTGGTCCCGAAGGGGCTGGTCGGCTCAGCGTTCTCGACAAAGCCCGCCTTGAGATCGGGATGGTCCATGGTGGTCGGCAGCTTGTAGTCGAGCAGGTTGTCATTGAGGACACGGCCTGTCTTTTCGTCGAAGAGGAGCTTCTCATAGAGGCCGAAGCCGATCCCCATACTCATACCCCCATGAACCTGGCCCTCGGCCAGGTCGGGGTTGATCAGGGTCCCGCAGTCATGGACATTGACGATATCGAGCAGCTTGACCTTGCAGAGGGGGATGTCAACCTCGACTTCCGCGATGGAGACGCCGAAGGAATAGGCATTGCTTTGCACGGAGTAGGTGCTTTCCGCCGCGATATTCTCGCTCCGCTTGAAGTCGTAGAGGGTTTCCGTCGCCAGCTTTTCCAGGCTGAGGAGCTCGCGGCCGTCCGTCTTCCGGACAATCTTGCCCCCGACCAGGTCGAGGACTTCAAGCGGCATCCTTGTCATGGCGTGGGCCTGGGCCAGGACCTTCTCCTTGAAGAGTTTTCCGGTCTGGGCGATGGCAAAACTGCTGACATAGGTCTGGCGGGACCCATAGGCGCCCGAGCCGTAGGGTGTGACATCCGTGTCCTGGTTGGTGAAGACGTGGACGTCCTCGAACCTGACACCGGCGGCGTCCGCCACCATCTGGGCAAAGACGGTATCGAAGCCCTGGCCGATCTCGGTCTCACCGATCATGGCCTGGATGGATCCGTCCGGATTGAGCATGAGCCGGCAGGTGGATGTCTCGATACTGATGGGCCAGACAGCCGTGTTGTACCAGAAGAGGGCCAGGCCGATCCCCCGGCGCACGGGCCCGGTCTGATTCTTATAGAGTTCGTGCTTCCTGTCGAAGTCCATAAGCTGGCGGGCCTTGTCCATGGTCTGCCTGAGGCTGTCATGGTAGAGCTCATTCTTGGAGAAGTCGTCGTAATAGCCGACCGGCATGCAGTTCTTTCGGCGGAATTCCTGGGGATCCAGCTTGAGCGCGGTCACGATGTCGTCCGTGTGGCTTTCGATCTGGAACATGGCCTGGGGGATGCCGTAGGCCCGCATGGCGCCTGCCGCCGGCTTATTGGTATAGGCCGTCCGGCAGTCGGAGGCAAAATGCTCACAGGGGTAAAGCTGGGGGAAGGCCCCCATGGCCTTCTGGACCACCCCATGGCCGTGTGAGGCGTAGGCCCCGTTATCGGAATAGAGGTCGACCTTCCGGGCTACGATTTCACCATCGGGCCTGAGCCAGGAAATAATATGGGCGTGCATGGCGTGGCGGACCCGGTTGCTGAAGAAGGTCTCTTCTCGGCTGCTGTCAAACTTGACGGGATGGCCGCCCACCTGAGTCGTAAGCCAGGCGACCAGGGGTTCGTAGAGGGCGTCCTGCTTATTGCCGAAGCCGCCCCCGATGTAGGGCTTGATGACCCGGACCTTGCCCCAGGGAAGGCCCAGGGCCTGGGCGGCGATCCGCCTGATCAGGTGGGGGATCTGGGTGGAGCTGACGATGGTGATCCGGCCCCCCTGTTCCTCATAGGCATAGGCCACATGGTTTTCGATGTGGGCGTGCTGGACAGTCGGCGTATGGTACCAGCCCTCGACCTTGATCAGGCCCTCTTCCTTGATGGCCTCCTCATAGTCGCCCTTCCGGATGCTGCTGTGTCCCAGCAGGTTGTCGGGACGCTCCTCATGGATGACGGGCGCTCCCTCCTTCAAGGCCTCGATGGGATCGAGGACAAAGGGATATTCCTCATAGTCTACTTTCAGCGCCCGAATCGCCTGGTCTGCCGCGACATAGTTCTCCGCCACGACAACGGCGATGTCATCGCCATAGTAACGAACATGTTCGTTTAGAATTTTTCGGTCCGCTATGTCTTGTTTTGACGGATCAGTCGTCCAGGGGTGACCTGCTGTCGCGAACAAAATGTCGGGAACATCAAAACAGGTGAGGATCTTGACGACCCCCTCTATTTTTTCAGCCTCGGATTTGTCAATGTCCAGGACCCGGCCATGCGCTATGGTCGAGTGGAGGATCCGCGATACGTAAGCGTTCTTCGGACACAGGTCGTCCGTGTACTTGGCGCGGCCGGTTGCCTTGTCAAAGGCGTCGACGCGCTTGGTCCTTCTCCCAACTTCCATAGGTAACTCCCTCTTTTGAATTTAACGGGAAAAGCTCCCCTTAGCCTTCCCGAAATTATAGCATATGGGGGAATATACTATAAAAGCAGGGGCCGGTTTCCTCCTATTTTTGGTTAGTATTACCAGCCCGTATTTATCGCTATCCCACAGGCTGGAGGGAGTCTGTCAAGCGTGTTATAGTGGTTATTACTAATTCGCCCGGCGGACCCGGTCCGCCGCGGCCTTCATCTTTGGGGTGCTTATGGAAAACAGGTTTTTAAAGATCATTGAAGAGGTGACCGTCAATCCCGTGAAAAGGCGCTGCGCGGTCGTCTGTCCCGACCGGCCGACGGCGGAGGCCGCCCTTGAGGCGGAGAGGATGGGCCTGATCGAGGCCGTCTATTTCGCGGTTGGGGGGGAGGCCTGGGGCCAGGGGGAAATTGACCCTGCCTCCATCCAGCAGCTGGCCAGTCCCCGGGAAGCGGCCGCCCGGGCCGTCGAAGGGGTCCACGGCGGCGAGCTCGATATGATCCTGAAGGGGAATATCGATACAGCGGTCCTCCTGAAGGAGGTTGTCAGCAAGGACTATGGCCTCCTGACCGGCTCCCTCATCTCCCATGTCTCCCTGCTCGACCTGCCTGCCTACCACAAGATGCTGATCCTGTCGGACGGCGGCATGGTCATGTATCCCGACCTTGAACAGTTACGCGGCATCCTGGAAAATGCTGTGGCCGCCGCCCGGGGCCTGGGTATTGAAAAGCCCAAGGTAGCCTGCCTGGCCGCTGTCGAGAAAAGCCATGACCGTATGCCGGAAACAGTCAGGGCAGCCGCCCTTAAGGCCCTGAACCAAAGGGGGGAGATCAAGGACTGCCTGGTTGAGGGGCCCATCTCCTTCGACCTGGCCTTTTCCAGGGAGGCGGCGGCCATCAAGGGTTATGAAAGCCCGGTTGCCGGAGATGCCGATATCCTGCTGGTCCCCGATTTTGTCCTGGGCAACGTGCTTGCCAAGGCCATGGTCTACACGGGGGGCGCCCGTCTGGCAGGCTTTTTGGCAGGGGCCAGGTCGCCTGTCATCCTGACATCCCGTTCGGCTTCAAGAGAGGAGAAGATCTATTCCATCGCCGCTTCGGCCCTGCTCTCAGGCAAGAACTTCTAGGGGGAGGCCTTTATGAAGATTTTGGTAATCAATCCCGGATCCACCTCAACCAAGGTGGCCCTCTTTGACTCACTGGAATCTGTCCGGGAGAAGAAGCTCAACCATTCCCATGCGGAACTGGCTCCCTTCAAACTGACCCGGGAGCAGCTCCCCATGCGGGTGGCCAGGGTCAGGGAATTCCTGAAGGATAGTGGCCTCGAGCCAGGGGAGCTGGATGTCATTGTCGCCCGGGGCGGCTTGCTGCCGCCTGTCCAATCCGGCGCCTACCTCGTCAATGAGGCCATGGTGAAGACGCTGCTGGAAAAGCCCGAGGAGGAGCATGCCTCTAACCTGGGCGCTCCCATCGCCTATGAAATCGCGGGTGACCTTGGGATCCCCGCCCTGATTTATGACGCGGTATCGGTCGATGAGCTGGAGCCTCTGGCCCGCCTGTCCGGCGTCAAGGGCTACGAGAATCGAAGTTACGGTCACGTCCTCAATATGAGGGCGGTGGCCCGGGCCATGGCGCAAAAGGAGGGCTTTGACCTGGAAAAGGTCAAGCTGATTGTGGCCCACCTGGGCGGTGGCATCAGCCTGAGCCTTCAAGACAAGGGCCGGCTCATCGACATCGTGTCAGCCGATGAGGGTCCCTATTCGACGGAGCGTTCGGGCGGCCTCCCCCTCTTTACAGCCAGCAGGCTGGCGCGAAAGGAGGGGGTTGACGCCCTCTATCAGTACGCGACCGGCCGGGGTGGCCTTCTCTCCTATACCGCTTCCAATGACGCCCTGGCGATCGAGAAGGCGGCCTTGGAGGGGGACGCATACGCCCGCCTACTTTACGAGGGGATCGCCTACCAGCTGTCCAAGTCGATCGGAAGCCTGGCGGCGGCTGCCTCCGGCGACATACGGGCCATCATTTTGACGGGGGGACTGGCCAGATCCAGCCTGATCACGGACCAGGTGATCCGACAGGTCAGCTTCATCGCGCCCGTCTACATCTACCCGGGGGAACTGGAAATGGAGGCCCTGGCCGGAGGCGCCTATCGGGTTATGCGTGGTGAGGAGGAGGCCCGGGAGTTCAAGCTG
>CAZAKT010000006.1:13558-17153 GCA_964486135.1 uncultured Mageeibacillus sp. | reverse complement strand
GTGCAGAAGACAGAGGTGGTGCCGAATTCGTAGAGATGGTGGAACATGGCGTCCCCGCCGATGCTCCCCAAATGAGAGATGAATACCGAAGAGTAAAGGGGGATCAGCTCCATCAGGGACTTGGGCATCATGCCGTGGAAGTCCAGGGCCCGGGCCAGCCAGACGATGAAGCGCTTGATGAAACGGGGCAGTTTGGTGACAAGGCCGATGAAACGGTCATCGTCCTTGCCGGTCGTTCCCTTGATCTCATTGACGCTCTCCGCCATCTTGTCCTTGACGTCGGTCAGCCTGTCATCTTCGTCGAACCTGACACGGGCGACGGATTCAATCCCGTCATCCGTGAGCGCAGTCTTGACCACGTAGAGGATATCAAAGGTGTTGTGTTGGTAGAGCCGGCGGCCGGCGACAAAACGGTTGAGATTGGGCCGGCGGAGGAAGGTGTGGAGGAAACAGGCGGAGATGATGTTGAAGACGGTGATCCGCACCCCCTCCTTCCTCTGCATCCTTATGTATTGCTGGATATTTTCGACACAGTAGGACTTGCTGTAGTAAACAGCCGATTCATTGCGACCACGCATGATATAGGGCATGATATCGCCTATGGGGTCGCGGCTGTCCTGGACGAGTGTGCCGTCACTTCTTCGGTAGAACATAGCGGGTATTCCCTTCCCCGGTCAAGGTAGCCTGATGTCTTTTGAAGCATCCTGCGAAATATCCGGTCTATGATAACACAAGCCTATTAGCATTCTGTGACCATTCCGTCCGGCCCTGCCGGGCTTCCGGGGGAAGTCGCCCAAATGTAGCCCCCTTGCTTGACCAATATTTGGATAAAAGGGTAATATAGGCGCCTATCCAAAAGGCCTGCCATATGGTATTTTGTTAGGGATTGCAGGTTGACGCAACCGTCGGCCTGGCCCCAGATTAGCTATAGCGGAGAATAAAAAGCGCCTCATGAAACGCATCCTTGACCGGAAAGCCATCGTGCTTCTTATTATTTCTGTCATTTTTATGACTTCGGCCCTCTGCGCCTTTTCCTGCAGACGGACAGCCGTGGCTCCCATGGAAGGCCTGGAAGATCCGCCGGATGACTTCGAGTTCACCACGCCCGAGACAACGACGACCACAACAACCACAACAACTACCACAACCACGACGACCACCACCACGACCACGGAACCCGAGGTAATCCACCATTTCTCCCATGTCATCGTCTTCCTTGACATCCAGCGGGCCGTCTTCTTCCATACGCCTGAAGACGGCGCATCCCTAGCCGAGGTGTCCCTGAGGATCTCCACCGGCGCCGGTGAGCTGAAGACGCCGACGACGCCGGCCGACAAGCCCCATATCATTTCAGGCTATACGGCCCGTCTCATGCTCTTTACCAAGTCCCGCCCCATCGTCTGGGTCCGCTACGCCACCCATATCGCGGGTGACATCTTCTTCCATTCACAGCCCTACGACCACTTCGTGGATCCGGACGGCAAGGATGTCCCCCTCGACAAGAGCCTCTTCAACCTGGCGGGCTATCGGAGCCTGGGCCGGAACACCATCTCACACGGCTGTATCCGCCTGGCCATGCGCGATGCCATCTGGCTGGCCGACAATGTCCACAAGGGCATGCCGGTCTATGTCTTCCAAAGCAGCAAGGGCTACAATATCCCGGACGCGGCAAGCCTGCCCCCGGTTGACCTCAATACCCGCTGGGATCCCACGGATATGGACCCCGCCAACCCCTACCGCCAGCGCGAGAAGAACAATATGGCCTGGAAGTACAAGCCGGCGGCCGCCCAGCCCATGACCCCGGCCGGCACCCTGCCGCCCGCTGCTGACTGTGTTGCCAACAAGGACCAGCTCCCGGCCGGCACCAGCTACCGCTACCTTTACACTCCCGATGTGGCCAACCCCGTCCTGAGGACAGTCCTGCTTGTCATTACCTATCCGGATGGCTCCTATGAGGAGCTGCGGACCAAGATCAAGGTGGTGACCGAGGAGGAGATGACAGCGACGACCACGCCGCCCGAGACGGATCCCCCGACCCCGGCGCCGACGGACCCGCCGCCGACGACAACCAAGGCGCCGCCGCCAACAGTCCCGCCGCCGACGACAACCAAGGCGCCGCCGCCGGCGACGACGCCGACGCCGACGCCGACTACGACGGAGCCGGCAACGACAACGCCGGAGAATGGCAATGGGGACGGCTAGATGGAAATCCTGTCACTGATTTGATCTTTCAACCGCTTCCCCTTTCCAGGGGGAGGGCGGTTTTTCATAGCCGGCGAATTATTAGGATGAGGCTATAATCCGGGAATTGCCTGGTAGGGAATAGCAAGTTATACTTGTGTATAATAGTGAAAAATTCCAGGACGAAAGGGACCTGTTTTCTGTGAAGAAGCTTATCAATTATATTCCTGTCATCCTTGGTGTGATCTTTGTGTCAGGTGCCATCCTCATGACCGGGGGCTTCAGCGTCAATAACCAATACACCCTGGCCGAGGATACCAAGCCGGTGGAAACGACCGCGCCGGATCCGCAGGAGGTGTTGGCTGACAAGGATGCAGTGTCCCCGACATGGGATTATTTCCATATCTTCCGCCTGCAGGAGCAAAAGCAGAACCGCCGTCCTGCCATAACAGGCCCTTCCCAGGAATCGGTGGCCCTGTCATCGACCTCGCCGACCAGCACCAGCTCCACTTCCTCGACGTCGACAGGCTCGACAGCGACCACGACGACCACAACTGCAAGATACAGCTTGGGTGGAAGGTTTTCCTCCATCCGGGTCTTCCTCGACCTGCAGCGGATCATCTTCTACAAGGTGGATCCGGCGACGGGCCAGGAATTTGAGGCCTATGCCATCCGCTGCTCCACGGGAACCGCCCGCTATCCGACCCCTGCCCCGGGGCCCAGCCGCCCCTACTATCTGGGGGGGAGGAAGTCGGCCCTGACCATCTTCAGATCATCCAAGAGCACTATCGATTGCTGGGTCCGCTATGCCACCCACCTGAGTGGCTCCATCTGGTTCCACTCTGTTCCCTATGACCTTTTGAAGGATAGCCAGGGCAGGGCCAGGTTCGACCCCACCCGTTGCTACATGTACAACGGCTATGATGTCCTGGGCAGACGGACCAGCTCCCATGGCTGCATCCGCATGGCCTTGCGTGATGCCCAGTTCCTCTACAACAACAGCTACCGGGGCATGCCCTGCTATGTCATCTCCAGTTACAGCTCTGCCTTCCCTGGCAGATCGCCCCTGGGCCCGGCCCCTCTGCCGGCCGCCCTCAGCGGATCCCGGAACTGGGATCCGACCGATCCCAACTATCCGGGCTACCAGGCTCCGGCCCCCTTCCCGACCGAACCGGAAACGACGGTACCGGAACCGACCGAACCGACAGAGCCGACACCGGCACCCACAACTACACCTAAACCTACGACCGTGACGAAGCCGACAACGACGGCCGCCGCCACGACCACGACGGCCGCCGCCCCGACCACGACGGCCGCCGCCCCGACCACTGAACCCGAGACTACGGAGCCAATGGAAAGCACGACCGCGGGCAGTAGCAGTTCGGGCGATTAGTGAAGGGGTCCCGATAAGGGG
>CAZAKT010000006.1:4475-13458 GCA_964486135.1 uncultured Mageeibacillus sp. | reverse complement strand
AAGGGGTCCCGATAAGGGGCGGGGACAGATGAAAAGGAAAGATCAGACGCCGCGCGGCCGGACCTTTTTCCGGCCGCGCGATCTTTTTGTGGTCCTGGCCGTCCTGGCGGCCGCCGCCCTTATTTTCTGGCTGGGTCAGGAGGGCCGGGGAGGGGGGAGCCGGGTGGCCCGGGTCTATTATGAGGACCGGCTGATCCGGGAGATCCCCCTGGTTGAGGGGCTGGCGGAAGACCATAAGTTTTCGGAAAACCCCCGGATCCTGATCAGGCAGTACGAGGACGGGACCCTGGCCTTTGTCGAGTCGGACTGCCCCGACCGGGTCTGTATCAGGACAGGCAGGATCGGGAAGCCGGGCGAGTTTGCCGCCTGTGTTCCCAACCGATTCCTTATCGTCATAGACAGGCTGGAGGAGGATGAGGGCCATGTCGACCTTATCGCCTGATCAAGGGGGCGGAAAAACCCGCCAGCTGGCCCGTTTGGGCCTGCTCCTGGCCCTGGCCCTGGCCTTGAGCCTTTTTGAGAACCTCCTGCCGCCCCTGCCCTCGCCGGTTCCCCTCCGCTACGGCCTGGCCAATATCGCGGTCATGGCCACCCTTCTTTTTTTGGGCCGGAGTCAGGCCTTCAGCCTGGCCATCCTGAAGAGCCTCTTCATATTCATGACAAGGGGGCTTCTGGCCGGCCTGGTCTCCCTGTCCGGGACCCTCCTCTCCGTCCTCATCCTGATCGCGCTTGATGGGCTGGGCAGGGGCCGGGTCTCCCTTTTCCTCCTCTCAGTCATAGGGGCCCTCTTCCACAATGCCGGCCAGCTCCTGGTCCTGATCTTCATCCTCCGCTACCCCCTCCCCCTCCTGCTTGTCCTGCCGCCCCTGCTTATCTTTGGTCTCCTGACCGGCCTTTTGTCCGCCGTCCTGCTTTATGCCATGATGAAACCCCTTGGCCTTTTCTTCCAGGCCGGGGACAGGGGGCCGGATGACAGGCATGAAGAAGAGTAGAGCGAACTTTTGGGCGGCCCTCCTGGCCTGCCTTTTCCTGATCCCGACCGCCTGCCGGCCGGAGCTCCAGAGGCGTGAATTCCAGGTCACAGGCCCCTTTGATACGGTTTCCAGGATCATCCTGGTCACCAGGGGCCAGGCGGCTTTTGACAGCTACCGTGGCCTGATAGAGGAGGAACTTTGGCGCTACCATGCCCTCTACGATATCTACAAGGATTATCCCGGCCAGGTGAATATGAAGACAGTCAATGACCGGGCGGGGACCGAGGTCGCCTGTCCGGCCGAGCTGATCGACCTGGTCGAGTACGGGCTGGAGGCCTATGAGAGGACGGGGGGCCGGGTCAACATCGCCCTGGGGGCCCCGCTCTCCCTCTGGCGGGAGGCCCGGGAGACGGCCAACCGGACACCGGAGGCGGCCTACCTGCCTGGGGACCAAGCCCTGGAGGAGGCCGGAGCCCATTGCCGGATCGACCAGGTCCTGATTGACCGGGAGGAGGGGACAATCAAGCTGGAGGACCCGGCCATGTCCCTGGACCTGGGCGCCCTGGCCAAGGGTTTTGCCGTGGAGAGGATCGGCCGGCTCCTGGAAGAAGAGGGCCTGACCTCAGGCCTGCTCGACATCGGGGGCAATGTGCGGGCAGTGGGGGGGAATGAGTTGACGGGCCAGGCCTGGCGGGTGGGGATAAGGGACCCCGACCCTGAGGCCGATGGCCTCCTGGATGCCCTTGACATAGTCGGCCTCTCCGTCGTCAGCTCCGGCAACTATGAGCGAAACTTCAGTTATGAGGGCCGGATCTATTCGCATATCCTGGACCCAGCGACCCTTTACCCGGCCTCCTTTCACGAGGCCGTCACCGTCATTGCCCCGGATTCGGCCACGGGCGACCTCCTTTCGACAGCCCTCATGCTCCTGGATCGGGAGGAGGGGCAGGCCCTGCTTTCCCGTTTTCCCGGCTGCGAGGCCCTCTGGATAACAGGGGGGGAAAGGGCCTCTTCTGAAGGCTACGAGGAATACCGGGCCCCTCTCCTGCCCTGACGGCCTGTGCTATAATCCATTAGATCAGAAGGGATTTATCCTTAGGAGTCAAACATGCCCTTGTCCACTATAAATAAGCTGAATATCCCACTGGCGGGGACGGCAGTCCTGGCCCTCCTGGATTTCAGCCAGCTGAATATCGTCAACCTGCTGTCCATGCTCTTTGTCATGACCCTGTCTTTGTCCTTCCATGAATTTGCCCATGCCTGGATGGCTTTCAGGCTGGGCGATGATACGGCGGCACTGGCAGGGAGGATGACCCTCAACCCCCTCCGCCACCTGGACCCCATCGGTTCCCTGACCTTCCTCTTTGTCGGTATCGGCTGGGCCAAGCCCGTCCCGGTCAACCCCTCCCGCTTCACCCGGGTGAAGAATATGAAGCGGGGCATGTTCCTTACCAGCCTGGCGGGCCCCATGGCCAACATCCTCCTGGGCACGGTCGCCTGGATCCTCTTCTGCGTCGTCTATACCATCTATCTGGCAACAGGGGCCAGCGGAGCCATGACCCTTGTCCTGATCAACCTCTTCACCCTGCTCTTTTCCCTCAATATGCTCCTGGCCGTTTTCAATCTCCTCCCCGTCCCCCCCCTTGACGGCTACCGGGTTTTTGGCGTGGCCCTGCCCGACAGCTGGTATCGAACCCTCATGAGCTATGAGCGCTATATCGGCGTGGCCTTCCTTTTCCTGGTCATATTCCTGGGCCGCTACCTGTTCAGTCTGCTGGGCTTCATCCTGATACCCTTCAATTACCTGATCCAGTACCCGATCACCTGGCTCTTCCAGCAATTGCAGTCGGCCCTGGGCCTGCCGCAGATGCCTATGTTCATCGGATAGGAGGCGAGCATGAGTCCTGAAAAACAAGAGAAGAAGCAAGTGGCCGCTGGCGGACAAAAGCCGGTTGTCGTCTCAGGTGCCCGCCCTACTGGGGACCTCCACCTGGGCAATTACGGGGGAGCCATCTCCAACTGGGTGGCCCTCCAGGATGACTACAAGTGCTACTACTTCATCGCCGACTACCATGCCCTGACCACCCATTACCAGGATACCTCCGAGCTCAGGGAGCGGACCCTGAGTCTGGCGGCCGACTACATTGCCTGCGGGATCGATCCGGACAGGACCACCTTGTTCCTCCAGTCCTCCGTACCCGAGCACGCTGAACTCTCCCTCCTCTTATCCATGCTGACCCCCGTCTCCTGGCTGGAGAGGAATCCCTCCTACAAGGACCTGATCAAGGAATTATCCAATCTTGAGATCAGGACCCTGGGCTTCCTGGGCTATCCCTGCCTCATGGCAGCGGATGTCCTGATCTACCGGGCCGCCTATGTGCCGGTCGGGGAGGACCAGCTGCCCCACCTGGAGCTGACCCGCGAGATCGCCCGCCGCTTCAACCACCTCTACGGGAAGACCTTCCCGGAGCCGGAGGCCCTCCTGACTAAAAGCCGGGTCCTGGCCGGGACGGACGGCCGCAAGATGTCAAAGAGCTATGACAATGTCATCGCCTTCTCCGATCCACCCGAGATGGTGAGAAAGAAGGTTATGAGTATGGTGACGGATCCTGCCAGGATCCACAAGACGGATCCCGGCCATCCCGAGATCTGTTCCGTCTACGCCATGCACAAGGAATTCAATATCGACGAGGCGGAGGAAATCGGAGAGCTCTGTAGGGCCGGACAGATCGGCTGTGTCGACTGCAAGAAGCGTCTGGTCGCCAGGTTGCTGGCCTTTCACCAGCCCATCTATGAGAAGCGGACGGCCCTTCTTGCGGACAAGGCCCATTTGCTCGATATCCTGAATCAGGGCTCAGAGACCGCAAGGGTGGTGGCCCGACAGATCCTGGCCCAGGCGCGCGAGGCCATGAAGATAGGTTTTCCCGCCGGCTAGGCCGGCAGAGGACAAGGAGTGGGAAGGGAAGTGTCCACAGGCCTGGCAGCTCACGAAGAGACCTTGACCGTTGACATCCTGGAGTACGAGGGACCCCTCGATCTGCTCAACCAGCTGATCGAGCGGAACCGGATCCCGGTCAACCGGGTCTCCATCGCCTCGATCGCCGACCAATACCTGGCGGTCATCCGCCAGGGACCCGATTTTGATATGGAGTTGGCCAGCTCTTTTCTCCTGATGGCGGCGACCCTGATCCAGCTGAAATCCACCCTCCTCCTGCCGGACCAGGCCCTGACGTCGGAAGGGGAGGCTATGGATCCAGGTGACCTGCTCATCCTCCGCCTCCTCCAGTACAGGCGCTGCCGCCTCCTGGCCTCCTCCCTCCGCCAGCGCCATAGTGGCGGGGCCGGCTCCTTCATCAAGCCGCCCACACCACCGGAGCGTCTTGGCATCTCACGGGAACGGACGGCGGCCCGCTTGGAGCGAAGCCGCTTTGACCAGGCCCTGGAGGAACTGGAGGCCCGCAACAGGGGAAGGTTTGCCGATACGGGTGAGCAGGTCGAACAGATCCTCCTCCGGGAACGGGTTTCCCTGGCCGAGCGCATGCGCCATATCCTGAGGCAGATAAGTGGTAGGTCCAGGATCTTT
Source organism: uncultured Mageeibacillus sp. (assembly GCA_964486135.1). Taxonomy (GTDB): domain Bacteria; phylum Bacillota; class Clostridia; order Saccharofermentanales; family DTU023; genus UBA4923. The sequence goes on along the minus strand of CAZAKT010000006.1, from coordinate 8,901 downwards.
TTCTATGAGTTGTTCCCGCCGGAACTCCCAGCCCTGGAGCGGATCACGGGTTTTCTTGCCCTCCTGGAGTTGGTCTTCCAGAACAAGGCGGAAGTGACACAAAAAGCGCTGTTCGCGCCAATTATGATTGAACGCAAGGGGAGGTGACCCGCTGATGGGATACGCAGAGGATATGGCCAGACTGGAGGCGGTCTTGTTCGTCGCGGGTGATCCGGTCGCCCTGGAAGACCTGGCCGGTCTCCTGGACAAAAGCCCTGAGGAGACGGAAGCCCTGGTCGAACAGCTGAAGCGGCGCTATCAGCGGGACCCCCTGTCAGGCCTGGTTGTCCGGGAGATTGAGGGGGCGGCGGCCATCGCGACGGCCCCTTCCTTCCAGGAGACCCTGGAGGACTTCTACGGCAAGGTCCGTGACCAGAAGCTGACGGACGCGGCCTATGAGACCCTGGCGGTCATCGCCTATAACGCGCCGGCGACCCGGGCCGAGATCGAGACGGTCCGCGGGGTCAACAGTGACTCGGTGGTCGCCCGCCTGATCGAGAGGGGGCTGGTCCGCGAGGTCGGCGTTCTGGAGACGCCGGGCCGGCCGGCCCTCCTGGATGTCACCCAGCAGTTCCTCCTCGATTTCGGTCTTAACTCCACCCGGGAACTGCCGGCGGTCGACCTCCTCATGTACGAGACGGTGACCCGGTTCACGGAGGGGGAGGAGGGCGCCGGAGGCCGGGAGGCCCAACCCCTGGTCATCGCCATTGATGGCCCCTCGGGGGCCGGCAAGAGTACCGTGGCCCGCCTGCTCTCGGAACATCTGGGAATCCTCTGCCTGGATACGGGGGCCATGTACCGGGCCCTGGGCTACAAGGCCCTCCGGGAGGGGATCCAGCCCTCCGACCCCGAGGCGATCCAGGCCATGCTGGCGGAGACGGTTATGGAGATTGACCTGTCCGACCGTATACAGAAGACCCTGGTGGACGGTGAGGATATGACCCCCTATATCAGGACGCCGGAGGCCTCCCGGGCCGCTTCCGATATCAGCTTGCTCCCGGTCTGCCGGGAATACTGCGTCAGGATCCAGCGGGAGCTGGGCAGGCGGCAGGCCCTTATCCTGGAAGGCCGTGATATCGGTACCTATGTCTTCCCCCAGGCCCCTGTCAAGTTTTTTGTAACGGCCTCCGTGGAGGTCCGGGCAGCCCGAAGGCTGAAGGATCTGGAAAGGGAGGGCGTGGCCACCAGCCTGGAGGAGGTCATGCGGCAGATCGAGGAGCGGGACCGCCAGGACGAGGAGCGGGAGCTGGCGCCTGCCCGCCGGGCGGATGACGCCATCCTGATCGATTCCAGCCACCGAAGCGCCCGGGAGGTGGTCGATGCCATGCTGGAGATTGTCCGTCAGAAGGAGCGGGAACAGCCTGGCCGGGGCGGTGAAGGAGCTTCCGGATGAAGGGGACTGCCGGCAGAGGGGAGCTACCGGGCGGTGACCGGCTTTCCAGACTGATCAACCGGGCCATCCGCCTCCTGGCAACCCTCCTCCTCTGGCCTGTCTTCCTGCCCAAGGCGGAGGGGGAGCGGCTTGAACCCCGGGGGGAGGGCTGCATCCTGATTGCCAACCACCACCATATCCTGGACCCCATCTTCATCAGCTACTTCTATAGCTCGGACCGCTTGAGTTTCGTCGCCAAGCAGGAACTTTACAGGATGAGGCTGATCGGCCGGATCCTGAAGGCCTTCCGGGCCATCCCGCTCGACCGGTCCACGGCCGATATCCGGGCCAGCAAACAGATCCTGGCCCAGATCAAGGCGGGGAGGATCCTGGGTATCTTCCTCCAGGGGACCCGGGTCAAGTTGGCCGAGGCCAGCTCGGTCATCCCCCATGCCTCCATCCTCTATTACGCCATCCGCCGCGGCATCCCCGTGATTTCGGTCGCGATTGACCCCCGCTACAGGCTTTTTGGCCGGCCGCGCTATCTCTTCGAAGAGCCGGTCCGCTATGGGATCAAGGGTCAGGAGCCGCTGGACCGGCAGGAGCAGGAGGCCCTGGCCCAGGAATTTATGCGGCGGATCTATGAGAGGGCGGGACTGACCTATGACTACGCGGGGGCGGAGGAAAACCGGCTCCTCTTTGAGGAGAGGATTACCAGGAGCCCCCTGGATGCAGAGAGCCTTGTCGCCGTGGGAGGGCATTGATTTGAAGATAGAAGTCGCGCCATCATCCGGTTTTTGTCCCGGGGTCAAGCGGGCGGTCGATTTGGCCTACAAGGCCCTGGAGTCCGGGGAGGGGGAAGGCCTCTGGCTCTATGGGGCGGTCGTCCACAATGAGCAGGTCATCCAGGACCTGGAAAGCCGGGGGGCGAAAGTGGCGGACCACACGGACCAGGTGCCGGCGGGGGCCAGTGTCCTGATCCGGGCGCACGGGGTCGGGCCGGAGGTCATCCGGGCCCTTGAGGACAAGGGCTGCCGGATCCTGGACGGCACCTGCCCCTTTGTTACCAAGATCCAAAGGCTGGTCGCCGACGCGGCCCGGGAGGGCAAGGGGATCATCATCACAGGCGCGGCCGACCACCCTGAAGTGACTGGCGTGATAGGCCATGCGGCTCCGGCAGTCCCTGTTTTGATCGAATCGGTCGAGGAGGCGGAGGCGCTGGAGTTTGAGGATAAAGCCTGGTTATTTGTCTCGCAGACCACCTTTTCACGGGAGCGTTGGTCCCGGATCAGGGATATTTTAAAAAAGAAAATTGCCAATCTATGTATTTTTGATACAATATGTAGTACGACTGCCCGCAGGCAGTCTGATGCGAGGGCCCTTGCTATCACCTCCGACATCGTTTTCGTCTTGGGGAGTGAGACAAGTTCGAACACCAACAAGCTCGTTGAGGTGTGCCGGGAGGTATGCGGAGCCGTCCATCTGATTCAAAGGCCGGACCAGGTCGCAAAAATCCTGGCACCTCATGCGACCGGTTCAAAGAGGATAGGTGTAATAACCGGAGCCTCAACACCAGACGGGATGATCAGGGAGGTTATCTACAGTATGACAACAATGGAAGGTATGGCGAAGCCAGAAGAGAATGCTGACGTAAATTTTGAGGATTATGTTGACAGCATTCCGGAGCTTCAACCAAAAAGTATTGTCCGCGGAAGAATCGTCCGCTATGACGATGAATTTGTCTACGTTGACGTAAAAGACAAATCAGAGGGAAAGGTCCCCATCCGCGAGCTGGAGAAAAGCCCTGACTATGATCTGGATGAAGCCGTAAGGAATCACCAGGAAGTTGAAGTCTATATTCGTAGCATTCGCAGTTCCGATACCGGCAAGGAGATCATGCTCTCCACCGGCTACGTAGAAACACTGAAGCACAAAGAGTATATTCAGCAGGTGTTCGAAGAGCGGACACCCATCACGGTCAAGGTAGTGAATGTCGTACGCGATGGCGTCATTGCCGCCTACAAGAGTATTGACATCTACATCCACCGTACCCAGCTCGAATTATCGGTCGTTGATGACCTTGAGCCCTACCGGGACCAGGAGTTTGATATCCTGGTCACCCAGTTCGACCCCAACCGCCGCCGTATGCGGGTCTCCGGCTCCAGGAGGACCCTCCTGCAGCAGGAGCGCAAGGAAAGCGAAAGGGAGATCTGGGACACCATTGAAGTCGGCAACAAGTATGCCGGCGTCGTCCGCAACCTGACCAACTTCGGCGCCTTTGTCGATATTGGCGGTGTTGACGGCCTGATCCATATCAGTGAACTCTCCTGGCAGCGTATCCGGCATCCATCCGAGGTACTCTCTGTCGGCGACAAGATCGATGTCTTTGTCAAGGACTACGACCGGGCGAAGAAGCGGATTTCACTGGGCTACCGCCGTTCGGAGGACGACCCCTACCGTGACATCGAGGCAAGATTCCCCGTCGGGGCCATTGTCCGCGGTGTCGTGGTCAGGATGTTCCCCTTTGGCGCCTTCATCAACATCGCGCCGGAGGTGGACGCGCTCTGCCATATCTCCCAGATCTCGAACTATCACCTGAATAAGCCGGGTGATGTGCTGGTTGAAGGTATGGAAGTCGATGCGCGCGTGGTCGAAGTCTCGGACGAAGCCCGCCGGATCAGCGTCAGTATCCGTGAGGTTGAACCCATCAACCCCGACCCCGACTCGGAGATCGTCATGCAGCAGCAGGAACAGCAGCAGCGACGCCAGTCACAAGCGGGGGGCGGTGCCCGTCGGCGCGGCGGCAAACGCCGTGACGGACAGGACGACCTGCCGACAAGCTACGTGGACGATCAGGCCCGGTCCGCCATCTCTGAGATGGCTGAGATCACAACGGTGACCAAGGAAGGTTCCGACCTGCTTGACAGTATGGCGGCCCTGCGTGATGAATTGCAGGCGGCCGAAGCTGAGGCGGAGAAACCTGAAGTCGAGGAAGCCGTGGAAGTGGCGGTCGAA
>CAZAKT010000006.1:0-4375 GCA_964486135.1 uncultured Mageeibacillus sp. | reverse complement strand
CGAAGCTGAGGCGGAGAAACCTGAAGTCGAGGAAGCCGTGGAAGTGGCGGTCGAAGCTGAGGCGGAGGAGCCTGAAGCTGAGGAAGCCGTGGAAGTGGCTGTCGAAGAAGAGGCAGCGGCGGAGCCGGCTGAAGAGGCCGACCTGGCCATCAGTGAGCCTGTGCCCTCCGCGGTCCTTGAGGTCGAGGAAGCTGTGACTGATGTGGTAGCCGTCGAAGAAGAGGCGGTCGCTGAGGAGGAAGTCGCTGAAGAAGAGGCGGTTGCCGAGGAAGAGGTCACGGAAGAAGAGCCGGCGGCCGAAGCCGAGGCGGAGCCCGTCGAAGAGGCTGAGGAAGCCGCGGCAGAAGAAGTGGTTACGCTGGAAGAAGGCGAATAAGAACCATATCCTGTAAAAACGATAAGGGGACGCCGGCCAGCTGACGTCCCCTTTTTGAAGCCCGAAAATATAGAAAGCAAAGGAAGCCCTGTGATACTGATCAAAGGACTTTACAATGAGGCCAAGGTCTTCACCCGCCAACTTGAGGAGACGGCCCGCCGCCAGATCCAGACCCTGGTCGACCAGCCCTTCACCCAGGGGAGCCGGATCCGGGTCATGCCCGATGTCCATGCCGGGGCGGGCTCCACCATCGGGACCACCATGACCATCAAGGACAAGGTGGTGCCCAACCTGGTCGGGGTCGATATAGGCTGTGGCATGGAGACCATCCGGCTCAAGCGGGACTCGGTCGATTTCAAGGCCTTCGACTGGCTGGTCAAGCGGCAGATCCCCTCCGGCTTTGCCATCCGCAAGCGGCCCCACCGTTACCTGGGGGAGATCAGGCTCAAGGATTTGCGCTGCCGGGAGGGGGGCAGGAACGACAAGCTCCTCCGTATGGACCGGGCCGAGCTCTCGCTTGGGACCCTGGGCGGGGGTAATCATTTCATTGAGATCAATCGGGATGAGGAGGACCGGCTCTATGTCGTCGTCCACTCCGGTTCCAGGAACCTGGGCCTCCAGGTAGCCCTCTACTACCAGAAGCTGGCCTCCCGGCTGAAGCCGGAGCTCCCCCGTGATCTGGCCTATCTGGAGGGGAAGGAATTCGACGATTACCTGCACGATATGAAGATCATCCAGCGCTTTGCCGTCCTGAACCGGAAGGCCATGATCGATGAGATCACCCAGGGCCTGGACCTGGACTATGATCTGGATATGACAACCATCCACAACTACATCGATCTGGACAGCATGATCCTCCGCAAGGGGGCCATCTCCGCTAAAAAAGGGGAGCGGGTCCTCATCCCCCTGAACATGCGGGACGGCTCCCTCCTCTGTGAGGGCCTGGGCAATCCTGACTGGAATTATTCAGCCCCCCATGGGGCGGGCCGGGTCATGTCCCGGACCCAGGCCCGGAAGAAACTTTCCCTCCGCGATCTCCATCTCATGATGGAGGGGATCTACACCAGCTCCATCAGCCGGGATACCCTGGATGAGAGCCCCGAGGCCTATAAGGCTGCGGAAGACCTCCTGGCGGAGATCCAGGACACGGTCAAGGTCCTCCACCAGCTCCGGCCTGTCTACAACTTCAAGGCCAGGGACTAGGGTGGAGTCAGGCTTCTTCCGCAGGCTCCATTGCAAGCAGGATGATAAAATGACTGTGTCACAGGAGGTGACCCCATGCTACGTTGGACAAACATTCCCAGGGAATGGATAAGGAAAGACCATTTTCACGCTGTCATCGAGATACCGCGCGGCAGCAAGCAGAAGTACGAGTATGACGAAAGGATCGGCATGCTCCGCCTGGACCGGATCCTCTACACCTCGACCCACTATCCGGCCAACTATGGCTTCATACCCCGGACCCTCTCGGAGGACGGGGACGCCCTGGATGTCCTGGTGCTCTCGACGGAGAGCCTGGCCCCCCTCTGCTTGGTCGAATGCTATCCGATCGGGGCCTTCTCCATGACGGATGACGATAAGGAAGATGAAAAAATCATCGCCATCCCCTTCGGTGATCCCCAGATGAGAAGCTGGACGGAACTGGAGGACCTGCCTGAGCATATGCTGACGGAGATGCAGCATTTCTTCCAGGTCTACAAGGAGCTGGAGGGGAAGGGGACAGCCCTGACCAAGATCCATTCCGCCACCTCGGCCCAGGAGGTCATCGCCAAGGCCCTGGACAAGTTCGACCGCTGGATCATGCGGGAGGGCTGAGGCCATCAGGTGATAGCAAAAGGGGGCCGACGGCCCCCTTTAATTGCGTTCCTTCATTTCTTTTCGCTTATTCAGCCAGCCTTTTCAGGACCTCCCGGTAGAGGGCGGCGCCGGCCAGGAGCTTGTCGACCGAGGCCCACTCATTGGCCTTGTGGGCCACATCCGGGTCACCCGGGAAGACCGGGCCAAAGCCGACGATGTTGGGTAGGGCCCGGGCATAGGTGCCGCCTCCGATGGCCAGGGGTTCAGCCTCCGTCTCGGTCAGCTCCTGATAGACACCCATGAGGGTGCTGATCAGGTGGGAGTCCTTGGGCTGGATCAGGGGTGGCATGACGCCGACCCATTCCGCCTTGACCCCGTAGGCTTGGACTGCCGCGTCCAGATCTTCCTTGGCCTTGTCCAGGTCAAGGCTGACGGGGTAGCGGATATTGATGGTGACGACCGCCCTTTCCTGGTCGATGGCCAGGAGGCCGGCATTGACTGTGGTCTCGCCCGTCTCATCCTCGAAAGCCAGGCCCAGCTTCCTGCCATCCAGTTCCCAGCCAATCAGGTCCTGGTAGAAGTCGACGAAGGGGTCCCTCCTGTCTTCTCCGAGTTTCGCCGCTACTGACTCCATGGCGGCGGAGATGGCATTTTTACCCTGTTCAGGCGTGCTGGCGTGGGCGATAACCCCCTCATAGTCAACCGGATCCTCCCCCTTCAAGCTGACTGTGCAGAGGCCGGGGACCATGTTGACCGCCTCGCCTGCCGAGGCCGACAGGATGGCTTCCTCCCCGGTCCGGTCCAGGGAGAGCTCGATGACGGCATTTCCCTTTTCAGCGTAGATGGCGGGGAAGACGGCGTCTGCGGTGAAGCCGGCTGAGGGGATTTCCTCGACCTTGCTGTAATGGGCCATACAGGCGCTTCCCTTCTCCTCGTTAAGGCCGACGATCAGGCGGATCCGCTTGCCCGGCTTGAAGGATTCATCCTCCAGGAGGGACTTCATGGCGTAAAGGACACAGACAGCGGGTCCCTTGTCGTCCATGACCCCCCGGGCCTTGACGATATCGCCCTCAAGGGTCAATTCAAAGGGGTCGGTATCCCAGCCGCTCCCGGCCGGAACGATGTCCAGGTGGCAGACGGCGGCCACCATGTCCTCCCCTTCTCCCATTTCAGCGTAAGCCGCCACCTGGTCCACATTGACCGTGCGAAAACCCAGATCCTGGGCCAGGGCAAGGAAGGTGTCCAGGGCCCGTTTGGCCTCGCGGCCGTAAGGGGCGTCCTCCTCCGGTTCGCCGTCCACACTGGGAATGGCGCAAAGCCTCCCCAGGTCCCGGATAAAAGCCTCGCGGTCGTCAGCAAAACGGCCGGCCAGCTTTTCAATGATCCCAGGGTCGACCGTCAGGTCGCCCTCTTCCCTGTCAGTAAGTCTTATCAATTCGTATTCCTCCTCACGGGCGGCGACGGCCGCGGTGTAGTCGATACCTTCCTTGTCGACACAATCAGGGTGGATGCAACAGTAAAGATCGACATAGAGAACCTTTTCCTCGGCCGGCAGGCCGCAGATGGCGCAATTATCCGGACTGAGGCCGAGCGCCTCCAGTTTGTCGGTGAACTGGACCAGAAAATGCCGGATGGAGGCGGCCGAGCCGGAAAGCGCCGTGTCCTTGGCCCGGATGGCGATGAAATTATCCGTCATCTCATAGTCGACCAGCTTGAGGGGGAATTTGGTCGCCTCAAGCCAGGAGGCCAGATCGATCAGGTCCTCAGGGGCGATCCCGGCGATGGGTATAAAAAAAGAGGTCAGGATGTCCCGGGTCTTGGCCGTGATCGGGTAGCCCTTGATCTCGCCGAAGGTGTAGTCACCCTCCTTATAAACGTACCAATCCTCATTGGCCGCGAATTTCAGAAGTGAGTTGGATAGCATGCTTGGCTCCTCCAGGATTTTGTTTTCGGCTTGGCCCCGCAAGTGATTGGCCGGGGCTGGAAAGCCGATTTTCGCTTTCGTTTACTATAACACTTCCGGACAAGTGTGCCCTGGGTATTCCCTGTTTGCCCGCCCCCCCTTCTTGTGCTATTATCTTCGAGGAAAACGCACGGCGCGTCATTCCTGTTGCCCATTCCGGGGAAATGGAACGCGCCGGAGGTAAAAACAGGAGGTATTATGGCTGTCGTTTCCATGAAACAATTACTTGAGGGTGGCGT
>CAZAKT010000005.1:0-67809 GCA_964486135.1 uncultured Mageeibacillus sp. | reverse complement strand
CTGCCGGGGAAGGCCGTCTCATAGGCACGTTTATAAAGGGGGAGCTGGAGGTCGGTCCCGTCAAAGAGGCCGGTCCAGGAAAAATCCTTCATAGATCGTTTGTAGTCGATGATCCGAAGTGTCCCCTCCGGACCAATATCGATCCTGTCAACAGAGCCCCTGAAGGTAAAGGGGTGGCCGCCCACCCTCAACTGGTAGGGTTGGCGGCCGGAGGAGGGAAAGGCCCACTCGAGTTCCAGCGGGACGAACCGCTCCGTCAAGTTGAATTCGGACAGGGTTGAAAGTGTGTCGGCGGCACGCATAAGCAGCCTGTCACCTATCCCTCCCGCCAGATCCGGCTTGGCGTATAGAGCAAGATAGGGCTTCCTGGTTGCCCGTTCATAGTAGGGGCGTAGCCTTGGAGGGGTCAGCTGCCGCTGCCAGTCCAAAACCGTGGCCCGGGTCTCCTCAGGGCCCCCCGCTGCCTCAAGGGCCTTTACCAAATCCCTTGTAGCCAGCTCCATCAGGCGATGGAGGAGTGTGCCCTGCAGCTTGGCCTGGTCTTGTGCGACCCGACGTTCGGAGGCACCCGCCAGATATTCAGTGAAAAAGCGGAAGGGGCAGTCATTATAGGACTGGAGCATGGTGACGCTGATACTGTCCCGTCTTTTCATAAGGGGCTCGACGACTGTCCGGGGCAGGGTCAGCTTTTCCGCGATCAGGTCAGCTGAGGGAAGGAGCCGGGGAGACTCCTCAATCAGGGAGGCGATGGCCTCTTTCCAATCATTTGGAGCCAAGTGCTTCCATCTGAGCCAGCGCATAGCCGTCTTGGGGGAATACCAACGCGGGTCGGGCTGGTTTCCGTATCCGGCCAGGATGACTTCCTTGCCAGCTTTTTCCTTCAGCCAGGCATCGTAGATCCGGGAACTGTTTCCACCAAGGGTAGGCGTTGACAGATAAAGGGACCGGGAGGGCCGGGTAAGCAGTGAATTGACCAGCCAGGCCTGGGCGGCCGCCTGGTCCTGCCTGCGATTGGGGAAGGGTTTGCCCGTTTTCTCGGCAAGGAAGATTCTCTCATCATCCAGCAAATAGCCCTCCCCCTTGGACTCGGGTGGAAAGGAAGCATCCGTCATGCCAAGGATGAAAAGCACCTTGCAGGGCCAGACAGCCATCTGGGAGAGGGGCCCGACGCGGACGCGATCGATACCCGCGGGAATGGAGGAGAGGGACAAACCTTCTAGACCTGCCAGGATCAAAGAAGAGAAATGGGCCTGGGAGATCCGGGCTCCGCCCAGCAGGGTCGAACTCTCCCGGAGAAAGTCAATGACGGCATTCCAGGAAGAGACCAGGAGCCGGGCGTTTTCCTCCCGGTCCTGATCAAGCAGGTCGTCTCGCCTTGAGTAGACACGGCCGGCTGGCGAGTCCTCTGGAAAATCGCTGTCATCCCCGGCTCCATCACCCAGGAGGAAGTCGAGAAGGAAGTCACATTTTGCCTGTCCCGACCGAAACCCCCGGAGGGCTGAGGCCGTGTCTAAAAGTTCCTTAACTTCTTCCAGGACCGAGAGGATATCCTCGCCCTCCTCTGTTTCAGGGTCGACGTAGCTGGCGATGGCGGCTTTCAAGGTCTCATCCGATTCCGTCATTTCGCGAAAATCCCCTGCCTTCCCCCAAGCCAGGGCCAGGGCCGCATTTTCAAACCGGTCGACCGGATCGCCGGAATGTGCCGCCAGGCCGCTTTTGAAATAATCAATCAGATCGGAGAGGGTGAAGTCGTAATTGCAAAGGGTCAGGAAGGCGTTCAGGAAGCGGATGAAGGAAGCGTTTCGCAAGGGGCGGCCCGTATCCAGGTAGGCCTGGATCCCATAGTCGTCGAAGGCGGACTCCAGATAAGGGGCTATCTCTTGGCTTTCGCTCAAGGCCACGCCGATATCGCGTCGCCTCAATCCGGCGGTGAGCAGAAGTTTCCTTATTTCCCCGGCTGTGTAGCGGGCCTCCTCGCGCCTGTTGATTGAACGGATGAAATTGACCTCGGGTGGCCCTTGGTCCCTTGTACCGGAAAGCTTCTCCTTTTCGGCCCCGGGAAAGATCCGGCTCAGGTTCCGGAGCGTTTCCCTGCCCAGCCGGTAGGCGGGTTCACCTTCAATAGCCAGGGAATCCGCCGCAATGGCCAATGTCAAGGAGGGCACCACTTCCGCCAGCGCCTCCAGGACCAGGCGCTCCTGTGAGGTAAAATCCCGGTTATTACCGAAGCCCAGTATCCAGACCTGGGTCCGCTTCAAAAAGGAGAGACGTCCAGGCAATGGCCTTGTATTCAAGAGTTGGGCCAGTCGGGTCAAGCCTTCATCCGGGTCGTCGAGGCCACGTGCCTCCAACTCTCCGTCCAGCCTTTCCTTCAGGAGGGCAAAATCCTCAAGCTTCTCAAGAGTCACCTGCCTGGTTTGGCCAGGGACCGCCCCCCCCTGTGGGGCACGAAGATCTCCGGTCGAGATCCGGTAGCGGTTGAAATCACCGAGGATGCTGACGAGTTCAAGCGCATAGCGGGGTTTTCCCGCCAGCCGCTTGAAAGGCTTGAAGGGGAGGCTGTCGTCCAGGAGGGCCTTCTGGGCCAGGACGGCCTTACCCGCGGTCGAGATGGTCGGGACTGCCTGCCGGCCGGCTTCGCCCGCCAGCCTGGACCCCAGCCTGTTGAAGGACAGAAGCTCGGCCATCATCAGGCCCTTGGCCTCCTGGTCAGTCAGGTAACGACGCTCCATATCGGCTTTCAGATATTCGGGGACCAGGATGAAGGCGCGTTGATCCGGCCACTGGGTATGGTGGCGCGAAAGCTCCTTGAAGACGGTGCGGACCAGTTCGTCAGGATCGGGACTGTAGAGGAGTCTGAGCCTGCGGTTGGTCACGACGCTAACCCTCCCTCTGGGAATGGAATACCCGCACTTCCCCGGTCAGCCGCGTTCGCTTCAGCCTATCAAAATACTCCAGGAGGGCGATGGCGAATTTCCTTGTCGTATCGAGCCTATCCCGGAAGGCGGCCAGGGTAATGCTCCCCTCCTGTTCGATAGTCTCCTGGACCAGGGCCCAGGCCTGGTCCACCTTGTCCTTGTGCATGAGGATCTGGGGGGTCAGCCGGATCAGGGTGCCCCGGTTTATCAAAAGGGAGAGGAGCTGGTCCCGCTTTACGGCCCGGCCAAAGTCAAGCTTGATCTCTTCAGGGCTGGGGGGGCTATAGCCGGCCTGCACGAAGAGCTTTTCAAGTTTCCCCAAGGCCTCCGTCTCTTCAGCCGTAAGCGCGATCTCGCGGCCGTGACGCGAGACCAGGCCCTCCTTGACATCGAGAACTTCCCGGTCCCGCAGCCGGTCAATGACAAGGTCGGATAGCTGGATACCGGCCCGGGGCAACAGACGGGTCCGGAGCTCCTCCCGGCGCATCCCCTGCTCCAGGGGCTGGGCTTTATGAAAGCGGTCGAGCAGGGCCCCCGCCTTGCGGCCCAGGGCCTCGAGAGAATCAGTGCTGATCGCCGTGCGTTCGTTCAGGGGAACAATTTCGCCCCCCTCTATCAGGCGGTCCAGGAGGGCGGCCGCCTCCCGGTCAGCTATGCCGGCACGGTAATAAGCGGTCTCAAGAGCTTCCAGCGCTTCGCTGATATGGGAGACTGCCAGGGCCAGGCGCCGGCCAGGGTCATCCCCGGCCATGAGGTCGAACTCACCGATCTTTCCGTCCCGGAAACGTTTGCGCCTTGACGGAAGCGGATCGACGATCTTGCCGCCCCCGACTGTCTCAAGGGGCGAATAAAAACGGATGACGAAACGGTCACCGTATCGGGTGAAAAGTTCCTCCTCGGGCCGGAGCTGGGCAGCTGCTGTTTCACCGGCTTCCAATAGGTCCCGGTCCAGGAGGACGACCCGGGCCAGGACCTCCCTGGCCCCATGGAAGAGATGGACACGCATATTGTGGCTTATGGGGAAACGGGTATCGGGCAAGGCCGACAGATGGACATCCAGGAGCTTGCTTCCCCTGAGACTGCCCGGCGCGGCCAGGGTATCGCCGCGGTCGAGCTGGTCCTTGTGGATGCCCGAGAGATTCAGGGCAACCCGCTGGCCCGGCCAGGCCACCTCAGCCCCCGTCTCATGGATCTGGATGCCCCGGACCCTGGCTATTTTTCCGCCGGGGAAAATCTCAACCGAATCACCGGTCCTTATCTGACCTTCAATCAGGGTTCCGGTTACGATGGTGCCAAAACCTCCAAGCGAAAAGACCCGGTCTACGGGCAGGCGGAAGGGCAGGTGGTCCTTTTCGTCAGAGACGAGGGCGATCCGGTCAAAGAGAAGTTGGCGGAGTTCCTCAATTCCCTGGCCGGTCGCGCTGGATGTCCGTACGATCGGGGCCTTTTCCAGGAAGGTGCCGCTTACATGATCACGGATATCCTCCTCGACCAGTTCGACAAAATCCTCCTCAGCCAGGTCGCACTTGGTCACGGCGATCACACCGTCCGGTATACCGAGCAGGGAGAGGATTCCCAGGTGTTCGCGGGTTTGGGGCATGACGCCCTCATCGGCAGCGACAACCAGGAGGGCGAGGTCGATTCCTCCCGCTCCCGCCAGCATATTGCTGACGAAGCGTTCGTGGCCCGGGACATCGATGATGCCGGTGCGTGAACCATCCGGGAGGTCGAGCCAGGTGAAGCCCAGCTCGATGGTGATGCCCCTCTCCTTTTCCTCCGCCAGCCGGTCGGGATCCCGGCTGGTCAAGGCGAGTATCAGGGAGGATTTGCCGTGGTCAACGTGGCCGGCCGTTCCGATGATGACATGTTTCACAGGACCCGGTCCTCCCTCCCGAAAATGTCGACAAGGGCGAACTTGATCACCCCTTCATCTTCCGGGGAGACGGTCCGAAGATCGAAGAGGAGCTGGTCGCGGACCGTACGACAGAGGATGGGCGGATCGAAGGCCCGCAATGAGGCTTCCAGGCCGGTAACGGACAGGCTGCCGGCATTGGTTCCCGGATCGATGGCCAGGGCCCAGGAGGGGATCCTCACTTCGGGCGCGGCGCCGCCCCCCAGGATCATGTCGGATTCCAGGACCCGGGCGGGGATTCCAAAGGCAGTGAGCTCCTGGACCAGCCCTGAGGTCCGCTCGTATAGGAGGTCGGGCTTGTAAAGGGCCATGGAAAGGAGGGGAATATGTTCTTTCGCCTTTTCAGGATCAAGATAAAGTCTCAGGGTAGCCTCCAGGGCGATGAGGGTCATTTTATCGCAGCGAAAGGCCCGCATGAGGGGGTGGGAGCGAAGAATATCGATTATTTCTTTCTGGCCTATCAAAATACCGGCCTGGGGGCCGCCCAGGAGTTTGTCGCCTGAAAAACAGATGAGTTGGGCGCCGGACTCGAGGGCTGAGGCCACAGTTGGTTCTTCGGGGAGGAGGCCGGCCAGCTCCTCCGACACACAGCCGCTTCCCAAATCATAGATCAGGGGCAGGCCGTGCCTTTTGGCAAGATCCGCCAGGTCCCTGGCGCTGACTTCTTCCGCGAAGCCGGTCAGGCGGAAATTACTCCGGTGGACCTTGAGCAGGGCGGCTGTCGAGTCCCGGATGGCCCGTTCGTAATCGAGGCCACGTGTTTTATTGGTGGTTCCGACCTCACAGAGGATGGCGCCGCTTTCCTCCATGATCTCGGGCACCCGGAACCTGCCGCCAATCTCGACCAGTTCCCCGCGCGATACGATGACCTCCCGACCCCGGCAAAGGGCGGAAAGGGCCAGGAGGACGGCGGCGGCATTATTATTGACGACAAGAGAGGCCTCGACATCAAAGAGCCGCTTCAGGAGGGCCTCGATGGAGGCTGTCCGCTGTCCCCGCCTATTCTGTTCAATGTCGAATTCAAGGGAGGAATAGCCCCGGCTTCCCTGGTCCACGGCCGAGAGCGCCTGTGCCGCCAGGGGGGCCCGCCCCAGGTTGGTGTGGAGGATGGCACCGGTCGCGTTGATGATCTTCCGGATACCGGGCCTGCCCTCGGCTTCAAGCTTCATAAGGGTTGCCGAAATAATGGCTTGACTGGTCAAGCCCCTCCGGTCCCCCTGGCCTTGCTCAGGGCCAAGCAGCCTTTCCAGAAGGGCCAGATCGGCAGGGTTGCCGCTTCCCCTGGCCCTGTCCGTCAACAGGATGCGGGCGGCCTCAAGGATCGAACGGACCGCGTCGCGCACGGGGACATAGCCCAGACTTTCCTTGGCCTTGTCAAGGCGGCCGTCACGCAAAAGGTCATCCACCTTGGGTAAATGGCGCGGGCTGTCAATTGTCTCCAAGACTCTCACCTCTTCCTACGAAGATTACACAACTATCTTACCAAAGCCTGACCCCGGCGGCTGTCCATGCGTCGGGGTCAATCGCTTGAAAATATCTGCCTGTAGCGGCCGTCCTCTTCCAGAAAAACCCCGTCCGTATCCTCGTCAACCATAGCGGAAGCGTCAAAGGGCAGGTGGAAGCGGACAGCTGAACCACAGGAAATGGAAAGGCGCCGGGGGGCCGGAATTATTTCCGCCCGGTCATCCCCCAGCTCCTCAAGGCGCCTGAGAAAATTCAGGGCGCCAAAATGTGAATGAAAGGTTGCGATCCAAGCCATTTTATTGGGTAAGCAAAATGACGTAATCGCCGTCGTCCACCGACAGTTCAGCTTGGAGTCCCTTGCTCTTGGCAAAGCGCATAATGTTTTCACGGGGCGTCTCGTCATCGACCAGGACAGTGAAGGGGAATTCCCCTTCAGCAAGAGCCTGCTTGGTCAGCAGGACGGGTTCCGGACAGGACAAGCCTCTGGCATCAATCGTTTTCATACTTTTCTCGCCTTTCCATTATTGGCTAATTTTCTGGCTTTTGTTTTTGACCGGCGTGAATAAAAGACCCCGATCACCAGCATCAGAACAAAGGAGACGATCACTGCGATCCGTCCCGCCTCCGTCGTGCCACCACCGGTCACAAGGCTGGTTCCTTCCTCGTAAACATCCCCTGACGAAGCCAGGCCGAAGTTATGGCTGAAGGCCGCGCCCGCGACCAGGCCAATAACCGTGATGCCGGAGTCCACATTCCCTGTCCCGGTGAGGACCAGCTGGCGCATGGGGCAGCCGCCCAGCAGGACTGAGCCCAGGCCGACAACCATCATGCCGGCAATATTCCAAATCCACTGGCTGTGGGCGATGGGCTGATGGTAGAGTCCAATGTTGACATTGTTGGTCGCAAGATTGAAAATCAGGGCAACTCCGAAGATTCCCACATTGCCCCAGAAGAGATGGCTGTCCCGGATCATGAAGACGTCCCTGACGCCCCCTGCCTGACAGATCCTTGAGCGCTGGCCAAGGATGCCAACCAGGAAGGAGAGGCCCAGTGCCAGCCATAGGGATGCGTGCATGGAGCCTGGTCCGCTTTCCGAGAAGGCCAGGAGGGGTGAAGCCAGCGCCAGCATGAGCAGGAGCGGGAGCTGGAGGACAGGTACGATTGCCCCCTCCATGGGGTTCAGCTTGTAGGTCCGGCCCAGCGAGAAACCGGATTTGAGGAAGAGGGTTCCTATGTAAATACCGAGTACGAAGCCGATGAGGGCGATCCAGGCGTTGAGATCACCGGCTGCCATGCGGAGGACCATGCGGAGCGGACAGCCCAGGAAAACCAGGGCGCCGACCATGACCATAAAGCCAAGAAAGAAACGGGTCAGCGGCGAAGAACCGCCGCGGGCGCGGAACTCTTTTGTCAGTAATGAAATGACAAAAGAGCCCAGGATCAAGCCGATTATTTCAGGCCTGACGTATTGGACGGGCCCGGCTGAATGCAGCTTGAGTGCGCCCGCCGTGTCTCTCAGGAAACAGGCAATACAAAAGCCCATATTGGCTGGATTGCCCTCGAGCATCAACAGAATTCCCGCGAAGCCGATTACGGCTCCAGTCAGGATGACTGCGTATTTGGATAGTTTTTTCACAAAGTATTCTCCTCATAATCATTAACATGAATGTGTGCCGGCATCCCAGGCAGGCACCAGCTTTCAGGTACCATAAAAGGCCTTGGTCAGGCGGTTTGAGGATTAAAATCAAGATAGGAGCCGGTTGGGCGTTTGGTTCAGCTGACCCGGATGGCGACTGCTTCCGCAGGCAGGACGCGCCCGATAATCCAGGCCTTTCTCCCGTCCTTGCCAAGTAAATCGAGGTAGGTCCGGGCCGCTTCTTCACGCATGGCGAGGAGGAGGCCGCCCGAGGTCTGCGGATCAAACATCAAGTCGGTCAGAGCCAGTGGTATGCCTTCTTCGAATGCCACCGCCTCCCCGACAAAGTCGCGGTTACGGTAACAACCTCCGGGCAGCATGCCCTCTTCTGCCATTTCCAGGGCCTGGGGCAGGAGGGGTAGCTTTTGGCTCTCGATCGCCATTGTGATCTGTCTGTCCCGCCCTGTCATTTCCTTGACGTGGCCGAGAAGACCGAAACCGGTGATATCCGTCGAAGCCGAGACGTCGAGTCCGACGGAGGCCTCAAAGGCATAACGGTTCAGATCAGCCATGGAATCCACCAGGGTCTTTTCCGTTTCTTTGTCGATCAGCTTGGCCTTGGCCGCCGTTGAGAGGGCGCCTGTCCCGAGTGCCTTGGTGAGCACCAGGACATCACCTGCCCGGGCTGTGTCATTGCGTCGGATCCTGCCGGGCTGGCAAAGGCCCATGACGGAAAGTCCATACTTGGGCTCTTCGTCCTCGACGCTGTGACCGCCCGCGATGGAGACACCCGCCTCCAGGCATTTGTCCGCTCCACCTTCCAGGATTCTTCGGACTAGGTCCAGATCCATACAGCTGGAGAAACAAAGCAGATTCAAGGCCGTTTTTGGTTCGGCACCCATGGCGTAGACATCACTCAGGGCATTGGCCGCCGCGATGCGGCCATAGTCATAGGGGTCATCGACCACGGGCGGGAAGAAATCAACCGTCTGGATAAGGGCGATCTCCTCCGAAACCAGGTAGACGCAGGCATCGTCGTCGGAATCATAACCGATAAGGAGGCGCTGGTCGGAAAACTTGGGCAATCCGGAAAGAAGTTGGGAAAGAACCGCCGGTCCTATCTTGGCTCCTCAACCGCCCGCCTTGGTCAGCTCCGTCAGACGGATAGTTTGTTCAGACATAGTCGCACCTCCTTTTCATACTATTTGGATAAGCTCCCTCTTTGGAAAGCTCCGCCCGTATCCTATCACGAGTGCCATTCCAAAACAACTCAAATCAAAGGACCGGGCTTCCCCAGTAATCGGCCTTGCTCCCAGGCTGCGAAGGATAGTCCCCCAGATTATAGGGGGTCAGAATTCCCAGATCGGTGACGACCCCCGTCACCAAATGGGGTGGGGTTATATCAAAGGCAGGATAGTAGCCCTTGACAGCTTCTTTGGTATGGTGGATGCCGCCAACCTGGAGCACAAATTCAGGGTCCCGCTCCTCGATGGTAATTTGATCCAGGCTCACTCCGTCCGGGATACCGGTTACGAAATAGGGCACACCATAGTACTTGGCGACGATGGCGATCTGCAAGGTCCCGGTCTTGTTGACCACAAAACCCCCGGTCGTGATGGCGTCGGCGGCCGTGGTGAAAAGATCTATCTTCCGGTGCGAAAGGAGCTCGGCGGGCATGTTGTCCGTAATGACGGTGACGTCGACACCCATATCGGCGGCCAGGCTGGCGGTCAGCCGGGCGCCCTGGAAGTAGGGCCGGGTCTCGGGGCAGAAAATCTTCAAGTCTATTCCTTTTGCCCGGGCTGCCCGGATCATGGTCCCCACGATTGTCTCGCCGTAGCAATGGGTCATAAGGGTGGTTTGGGGGGAGAAGAGGGAGACAAGATGCTCGCCAACGTGGGCCATGCGCTCATAGCGGCGCTCGAGCGAGTCGAAGGCAATTTGAAAGAGACTTGGAGACAAGTCGCTTTCACCCCGGGCAAGGGCTGCCTTGGCCGCCAGGAGGGAAGCCCCCGTGACCCGCCTCATCCTGGCCTCGGTCGTGGGTCTTGCGCGGGCGAGTTGGCCAGCCGCTTCTTCGAGTGCGGTCCACTGTTCCCCCTGACTTTTTTCCCTGACCTGCCAGGCGGCCAGGGCCATACCCATACCGGCGGCTGTGTAGGGGCCCGCGCTTTGGGTCACCATGTCAGTGATGGCCCCTGCCACTTCCTCCACGCTGGAGCATTCAACAAAGCGTTTTTCTGTAGGATAGACACGCCGGTCAAGGATCCTGACCAGGCCATCCTCAAACCAGGCAACATTTTCGTAGCGCAAAAGCTCACCGAGCCCATGATCCTGGCGCTGTCCCTTTTCTTGCCCGGCTCTCATGCCTGATCCTCCTCTTTCAGGGGGCCCGGTTCCCGGGAGGCCTAGGTACGCGGAGTCTGATGGCTTGAGGGATGTTGGTGATTGTCCAGTCTGTCCGTGTCCCCCCATATTCCCCGTCAACGGTGAATGAAAGGGGTTCAGGGAAGCTGAAAACGATCTCCCGGGCCTGTCTTCGGATTATGGAAGCCCCTGTTTGCCGCCTGAGCAGCTGGGAAAGAAGACTGGCCGTCTGGCCCAGATTTCGCGGGGGCTCAATGAGGAGGACCTCGTAATAACCATCGTCCAGATAGACCTGATCCAGCTTGACCATGCCTCCGACCGAGAAAGAATTGAGGACCCCGCCGAAGATATATTTACCGGAATAGTCCTCACCATCGAGGAGGACCCTGCAGATTTGGGGGCGGATGCCAGGCACGGACTGGAGACCTTTCAGGATGTAGGCGAAATGTCCCAGGGACCGCTTCAGTTCACGGCCGGTCGCGTAGGAGGTTTCAGTGAAAGCGCCAAAACTCGCCACGTAGGTAAAATAGTCCGGCAGGAGATCCGGATCGTCTGGAACTACGCCCAGGGGCAGGTCATCGCGAAGAAGGGGAGGGCTGCCCTTGATTTGGCCAATGTCAATGGCATAGGCGACTCCGCTCACCATCTCGTGGGCGGCTTGGACCGGTTTGGCGCTGAGCTGGAAGGTCCGGGCTATATCACAGGTTGATCCCACCGGCAAAAAACCAACATCAGGCGGTGATTCAACCGCCATAAGTCCAGAAATGACTTCCGACAGGGTGCCGTCACCGCCACAGGCGACGACCAGGTCATGTTTCCCGGCTTCACGGGAAGCGATCGCCCGGGCGTCGCCGATCCCCGTCGTAAAGATTTCACGGACGGAAGCCCCTCTCCGCTCCAGTTCGCGGCGGAGGAGGGCCGCGGAATCAGGTGCCTTGTAGCGGCCTGCCATAGGGTTGATGATGATCAGAGGTTTTTCTGGTATTGGGCCCATGTCCGTATCATATCACGAGGCCAGGCCCGCTTAGAAAGCGTGGTAATGAATCCTTTTGCCCCTGTCCTCAAGGGCCTGCATAATGCTTCGCAGGGCCTCCTTGCGTGGCCTGATACCCAGTTGGCGGAAAAAGAGGGCACGGTGGGCCTCGTTCCTGGCCTTGCCTTCATAGATATCAATTACATCGGCCTTCAGCAGGAAGCGGGCCAGTTGCTCCGCGGGCGTGTCCCCCTGGATTTCAAGCGGGTCGGCCTCCAGCAGGTTGGTCGCCTGGTTGAGAGCCAGGGCCCCTTCCGTGACCAGGTCCGCCCCCTTCATAAAATACTGGGGTGGCGAATGCATGCCCTCACCCTCGGACAGGAAGGAGAGGCGGACGCGGAGTTCCCGTGCCAGGACCTCGGCCGTTGAAGAGCCGCAGATCACCCGGTGGCCCGCCGCATTTTCGAAGGCTTCCGCGAAGGCCTTGTCCTGACCCCGGGAGGCCGGCGGTCCCGAGAAGAGGCTGAGGTGTTTGGCTTTTACGGCCTTGATCATGAGGGCTGTCGTGTCATCCGCATGGCTGTCGCCGGAAAGGAGCTGGCAACGTTGGATGAGATGGTCAAGAATCTCGCTGTCGGGGTATTCCCTGCTGCAGACCTGGAGGTAGGAGGCTGCGCCAGCCTCGCCCCAGCCGAGCGGATAGGCCTTGCCAAGGCCAGCCTGGGCTACTCCGTCACTGAAAAGGAAGAGCACATCCCCCTCTTCAAGGTCAAGTCTCGTTTCTCCCAGTTGCCCCCCTCCAATGTCATAAAGGTGGGGCTCAAGGACTTGAGAGACCCTGCCGCGTCTCAGGATCGCCTTTGGCGCCTCGAAGGCGTAGAGGAGGGCATTCCCGTAGCGGGTCAGCATGAGGGCGGAAAAGGCGGTAAAGGGGGAGTGGGCGCTTCTTGTCTGGTCCATGTCGGACGCGATTATCTCGCAGGCCTCACTGATGGATATGCCCTCCCGGATCATCCTGCTCCAACGGCCCGCATTGCCGATGGCGGCCAGGTTGGCAAAGACGCCGGAGCCGATCCCGTCGAAGATGGCGAAATAGTAGGAATCCTTGAAGCTGAAGGCGACCGTGTGGTCGCCACATAGGTAGTTCCCCTCCTTCCGGTGCTGGCGGATTTCCAGGTCGTAGTGGAGCATGGCCTAGGTCTGTTCCTCGTAAAGGTTGATCATATGCTTGACCAGGGCTTCGCTTTCGGCCGTGCTTTCACCAAGATACTGGGCCATATTCTGGGCGAATTCGATCTGATGCTGGAGCAGTTCCCGGGCCTGGTTAACCGTTTGCTCCCGGATAAGATCCATCTGATTGCCATCCAGCTTGATCTTGGAAAGATTCAGGTAGAAGCCGATGTACTGGCTGTCGTCCTCAGACCGGTAGACAATTTCATGGTAGCGTTTGCCGTATTTGGCGCGTACTGCCTCAATGGCGTCACCCGCGCCGGAGGCGGCAGCCTCGTAGCCATCGGCCTGGATCAGGTAGCTGATCTCACGCCCGATGACCAGGTCGGTGCAAAGGAACATATCCCTGAAGGCCGGATTCATATGCTGGATGTGCAGATCCTTGTCAAGCACGACAATTCCAACAGGTGAGAGTTCAATGATATGGTCAATTTTTCTTTCGGCCAGCCGCCTCATCTGCGGGATGCACATGGAAGCCTCGGCCAGGCCGAGAACGACGGCAGCGGCTTTTTCGCGGCAGCTCCGGTAGCCACAGGCGCCGCAGTTCAGCCGTTCGCTTTCATCCGCCTTGCCCGTCTCAAAGAGGACCCGCTCGATGTCCACGTCACTTACATCGGAGAGGGAGAGGGTTTTGCGCCGCTTTTCAAAGGAAACACTGAAATCAACCCCTTCCTCCAGCGTGGGAGGGAGCCCCCTGGCCTTTTCCTTGACATAGTCGAGGACAAAGCGCCGGCGCTGGAACAGATTAGCCTCAAAGGGGAAGCCGGGTCCCCCGATGCAGCCTCCTTCGCAAAAGAGGGGTTCAGCGGCCTGGAAGTCCCATTCACCAACCGGTATCTCAAAGAGGGCCTCAATGGCCGACGCTCCGCAGGGATGGACGATGTCGCCTGTGGAGGCATCGACGGAGATCCCGCAGGTTTTAAGCATGCCCCCCTCGAGGGGGAAGAGGCGGGCCAGATCATAGCCGCCCTCGTCATCGAAAGCTTCGACCGGAAGTTGCCGGAGGTCGACGCCCTCCTCTTCGAACCACTGGGCCAGTTCGGCGAAAGTGAGGACAACCTGGACATCACCCCGGTTTTCAGGTCGGAGGATTTCCTGTTTTTTTGCCGCGCAGGGACCGATGAAGACAATTTTTATCTCCTGGCCCAAGCGTTTTCTCAAGATCCTGGCATGACCGATCATGGGGGAGGCAACCGGGATCATCCTGTCCAGGAATTCCGGTTTTTCCTGCTCGATGTAGCGGACCACGGCAGGGCAGGCTGAGAAGATGCTTCCCGCCTCCATCTGACGGAGGGACTCCCTTGAAATGGCCTCCGCCCCATCGGCTGTTTCGCCGACATAGAAGAAACCCAGATGCCGGAGGGCCGCCGCGATCCGTTTGCTTTGCCAGTCGGGGAAGGCCGCAGGAAAGGAGGGGGCGACTGTGGCAGCAACCCGGGCACCTGACTCAATCAGGGCCTTGACCTCGCCCAGGGAAGGATAGATTATTTTTGCATGTTGGGGACACTCGTGGACGCAGGTACCGCACTGGATGCAGAGCTCGCTTTCCACGCGGGCGTGCCCGCCCGTTACCCGGATGGCCTTGACGGGGCAGGCGCGGACACAGCGGTAACAGTCGACGCAGTTGGCCAGGTTGGTATCGATGATATTGATGCTCTTATCTTGTTTGTTGAAATCAGTCATAAGCTAAACCCCTTGTCTTTCAAGACCCCCCTCAGCCACGCAGATGGTGACTCAGGACAGCGAGCGCGCAGGCCATGTTCTCATTTTGGACGATGATCCCCTCGGGTACCTGGAGGAGGACAGGCGCAAAATTCCAGATGGCCTCGATACCGGCTTCCACCAGCCTGTCACAAACCAGCTGGGCCTCGGCAGCATCCACCGTAATGATCCCCAGCCTGACCCCCAAGCGCCTGACCTGGTCGACCAGGGTTCCGGAAGGGTAGACAGGCATATCATTCAGCCGACCTTCCACTTCCATTTTTTTATCGAAACCTGCCACGATCTTTAGACCGTAGTTTTCAAATCCCCCGTAGTTGGCAAGGGCTGTCCCCAGGTGGCCCACCCCAACGATGATGGCCTTATCGATCCTGCCATAGCCCAGGACATCCTCAATATCGCCTATCAGGGCCATTCTGTTGAAACCCTTGCGGGGCCGGCCCGCTTGACGGCTGACGGAGGCCAGGTCCTTGCGGACCTGGACTTCATTCAGGCCGAATTCACCGGCCAGGGTGGTTGCGGAGATATGCTCCGTATCCATCCCCCGTAGATAGTCAAGGTAATAGGGTAAACGCTGCAGTGTTTGAAGCGAGAAAGGTCTGACTGCCATAGTCCCCTCCTATATCGATAACATAATATCGATATAGGAGGGGACTGTCAATTCCAAGGCCCGATAAAGCCCTCCCTGCCGGATCAATTTCTTGCGTAATAGGGGACAGCGGCGTATACTGGGAGCGATACCGTGATGGGTTACAAATCAAGCAGCATGACCTCCGGTATTGGAGGCCTTTTTTTGCATATCCGGCATTAGTCATAGAAGCTGAGTGGGAGGTTTAGTTCTGATGAAAAAATTCGATCGTGCCTTGGCTGAAAGCCTCAGGGGCGGCGTCATTATGGATGTTGTCAACGTCGAGCAGGCGAAGATCGCCGAAGCGGCCGGTGCCGTCTCGGTTATGGCCCTTGAGCGCGTTCCCGCCGATATCCGGGCAGCCGGTGGCATTTCACGAATGAGTGATCCCGCCATGATCAAGGCCATTATGAAGGCGGTCAGGATTCCGGTCATGGCCAAGGTTCGAATTGGCCACTTTGTTGAAGCGCAGATCCTGCAGGCAATCGGTGTCGACTTTGTCGATGAGAGCGAAGTGCTGACACCGGCCGATCAGGTTTACCATATCGACAAGACCAAATTTGAGATCCCCTTCGTATGCGGGGCCCGGGGCCTCGATGAGGCGCTTCGGCGTATTGCGGAGGGCGCTGCCATGATGCGGACCAAGGGTGAACCGGGTACCGGGGATGTGGCTGAGGCTGTCAAGCACCTGCGGAAGATGAATGAACAGATCCGTGATGTTGCGGCCTTGAGTGAGGATGAGCTCTATGTCCGGGCGCGCGATCTCGCGGTTCCCCTGGATCTTCTGAGATATGTCCACAAGGAGGGCAGACTGCCCGTTGCCAATTTTTCCGCCGGCGGGGTCGCGACCCCCGCTGATGCAGCTCTTATGCGCCAACTGGGCGCAGAGGGTGTCTTCGTTGGATCGGGGATCTTCAAATCGGGCGACCCAGTCAAACGGGCCAGGGCTATTGTCGAAGCCTGTGAACATTACGACGATCCCGAGCGCCTGGCCCGTGTATCCGAAGATCTGGGCGAAGCCATGGTCGGTCTCAATCCGGATGAGATTGATCTGATCATGTCGGAGAGAGGGGTATAAGGGGTATGGCCTTGGAGCGAATCGGTTTTATTGGGACCGGCGTGATGGGCGCCTCCATGGTAGGCCATCTCAGCCGGCAGGGCTACCAGGTCACTGTCTACAATAGAAGCAGGGATAAGGCCGAGGCAACTGCATGTGCCACCGGATCCGTATGCGCGGGTTCGATCGCGGAAGCGGTAAGGGAGGCCCAGGCCGTCATCAGCATTGTCGGCTATCCTGAAGATGTCCGGCAGGTTATGACGGGGGAAGGCGGCGTCTTCGATTCTGCGAAAGCGGGGACACTGGTAATCGATATGACAACCTCATCTCCCACCCTGGCGAGTGAGCTCTTCCGGCAAGCGGCCGACGCCGGCCTCGATTTTCTGGATGCGCCTGTATCAGGGGGTGATGTCGGTGCCCGTGAAGGGACCCTCTCCATCATGGTCGGTGGCGACAGGGCGGCTTTCGATCGCGCCCTTCCCCTCTTCAATCTACTGGGGAAAAATATCGTCTACATGGGGCCGGCGGGGAGTGGGCAACATGCCAAGGCCGCCAACCAGATCGCGGTGGCAGGCGCAACGGCGGCCATGACCGAGGCCCTCTTCTATGCTGAAAAGACGGGACTTGATCCGGAGACCCTGCTTCAGGCCATTGGGGCCGGCGCGGCGGGGAGCTGGCAGTTGGCCAACATGGCGCCCAGGGTCCTGTCCGGCGACCATGAACCCGGTTTTTTTATCAAGCATTTCATCAAGGATATGCGTATTGTCGAAGAGGAGATGGCGGCAAGAGGGGTGGATCTGCCCATGCTTCACACGGTTCTGGATCTCTATGAGGCCATGGCCGGGGACGGGGACCAGGATCTGGGAACCCAGGCCCTGATCCGTCTCTACCGAAGCAAGCCGGCCGGCAAGGGCCAACACTGATAATTCCCCTGCCTTGCCTGGTGGACAGGGGCTTTCGCTGATTGGCGGAAAAGGCCCCTGCCCTTCATAGCGGTTCCCCTTTTTTTAGTATAAGATGTAGGCTAGAAAAGGAGGGCGGATAGCTATGAAACGAACGGCCGGAACCACCCTTGTACTGTTGGCCTTGCTTGTATTCTCATTATTCTTCAGTTCAGTGGTCCATGCCGGTGTTCAATTCTATCCGAGCCCGGGCGACGCAGGTTTTTTTGGCGGCGACAGTGATTACAATTTTGATCCACCAAGCTGGGGAGGTTCGAGCGGCGGCAGCGATTTTGGTTCTTCGAGCAGCGGGAGCTTCGGTGGCTCCAGCGGTGGGGGGCTTCCAATAGGCTTCATCATCTTCATCATCATCGTTTTCTTCATCTTCAGGAACAAGCAAAAAGGCGGGAGGGGCACCAGCCCGGCAGTCACCACGGTTCCGCCTGAGCAATCAACCGCTATTGCCGATCAGATAAGGCAACAAGACCCCTTCTTTACTGAAGCCGAGATGCGCGAAAAAGTCTCCAATCTCTATTCAGAGATGCAGAGAGCCTGGGAGACACAGGATTGGGAGCCCATGCGGGCCCGGCTGACGGATGATCTTTTCAGCCAGATGGGCCGGCAGTTGCAGGAATTGATCAGCCGCGGCCAAATCAATCGGATCGAGCGGATTGCCATAATGAATGTCGCCCTGAAACAGTTTTATCAAGACGATCAAAATGACAATCTGGTCATCCGTCTGACGACCCGGATTACTGACTATACAATTGACCGGGCGACAGGCAAGCTGGTGAGTGGGGATCCGAAACGGGAGAAATTTATGACCTATGAGTGGACTATGATCCGCTCCATCGGGGTCAGGACCCCGGCGCCCGATCTTGATGGCGCCAAGGAAACCAGTCGCAACTGCCCGCATTGCGGCGCCCCGATCGATTTGACCCAATCAGCGCGTTGTAGCTATTGCCTCTCCATCGTGACGGCGCCTGAATTTGACTGGGTACTGTCCAATATCAGGGGGATTGCCCAGCAGACCATCTAAGGGTCCTGGATAAATACAAAGGGGGACGCCAGCCGTGGAGGCCGGCGTCCCTTTTTCAAGTCGGCACTTCTTTTTCTATTTTATTCATTAGCTATAGTATCCTTAGGTAGTGCAAGCCCTGGGCAGGACAAGGGATGCATTCGCTCGAGCGAATTATGATCAGCGGCCATGAAGAGAAGTAAAGATTTTCCCGACAGAGAGAGTACCCGCCAGCCGAAATACTTGGTGTCGGCCATGCTGTCACTATTGATTGTCCTGGCCTCCCTGCTTTTTCTCCTCTTTGATAACCTCCAGCTGTCAGATCCTGATTATCAGGCCGTTAGGGGTGTCCTGGACCTTTCGGACCTGGATCTGGATCAGTCGGGGCCTGTCGAACTGAACGGGGACTGGGAATTTTTCCCCGGTGAGTTCATCGAAGTCTTTCAAGCTTCCAGCGCTAGCAGTCAATACATCAAGACCCCTTCATCCTGGGATCTTTCCCAGGAGACAGGGAGCAGATCCCGGGGCTTTGCCAGCTATCGTCTTCTTGTCAAGGTGAAGGATGACGCCCTCTACGCGATCAAGACCAATACCATCCGAAGCTCCGCCCGTATCTATCTCAACGGACAAGAGGTGATCTGCCTGGGAGAGCCGTCCGGTGAGGCCGATTCCTACAAGCCGGCCAGCCGTTTTTGTGAGGGTTTTGTTGCCAGCCAGGAGGGGGAGATCGAGATTGTGGTTCAGGTGGCCAACTATCTATTCCAGCACGGGGGGATATTGAAGCCCCTGCTCTTCGGCACACCTGACAGTATCTTGAGGCAAACCTACCGTGAAAGGGCATTCGAACTCTTTGTTGCTGTTTCCTTCTTTATCGTTGGGGTCATCTTTACCTTGGTATACCTGGTAAGGAACCCCTCCAGGGCCTTTCTTTACTTCAGTCTGGCTTGCTATCTCATGGGCATTCATCTTCTGGCCATGAACAATCAAAATCTGGCGCTGATCTTCTCCTATAGTTTTTATGGCCGCATTATCATCGAAGCCTTCTCGGTCGTGGGAGGGAGCCTGGCCTTCTTGTTATTCGCCAGGTATTATTTCAGCCAGTTGATCAACAGGCGGGTCTTCCTTGTCATCAAGCTGTCACTCCTGGCTACCCTGTTGCTTGTCCTGACGGTTACCTTGTCTGTCACCCCCCTGTCCTATCAGATCATCCAATACCTGATTGTGGCCAGTACGGTCTTGTCCTATGGCTACATCTCCTTCATCCTGGCAAAGGCCTTGAGGCGGCGTGTTGAGTCGGTTGAATATATGCTGGTGGTCGCCGGCGTCCTCGCCTCCTATTGGATTTCCATGTTACTCAAGTTGATCTTTGAGACCCGGGTTAACTATTTTTCGGAAATGCTTCTCCTTCTCGTCCTGGTCAGCATGACCCTCATGATAACCAGGAAACTGCAACTGGAATATCTTGAGGCGACGGAGCTGTCGGAAGAGCGTCTCGAAAAGGAATTCAAGTATTTCTTCTCCCAGATATCACCGCATTTTCTTTACAATACCCTCAATACCATCATCGCCTTGAGCTATGAGGACAGCCACAAGACCAGGGAGGCCCTGCGCAATCTGGCCTTGTATTTCCGGGGGAAGCTGGACCTCCATCTCCATAAAGGCCTGATATCGCTGGAAGATGAAATTGACTATGTCATCGCCTATCTGGAAATCGAGAAGCTCCGCTATGGCGACAAATTGAATCTGTCACTGGAAATCAATTCGGACCTTGGGGCCAGGATCCCGCCGCTTACCCTGCAACCGCTGGCGGAAAACGCGATCAGGCACGGTATCGTACCGAAAGGGTCGCCGGGGACGGTCGGCATCAAGGTCGACCGTTGTGAAGGCAATCGAGTCAGGATCACCGTTTCCGACGATGGAGCCGGTATGGCGCCTGAAGTGGTGGCGAGCATCCTCAAGGGCGAGTCGGAACGGGTAGGCATCCAGAATATTTTCAAGAAAATCAAGCTCATCCCCGAGGCTTCGGTCGAACTTGTCAGTCAAGCCGGACAGGGCACCGAGGTCACGATCTGTTTACCGGAGGCAGGCCATGCCTAGAAGTCTGAGAGCCATTATTGTTGACGATGAGGCCGCGGCCATCAAGGTCCTGAGTTCCTTGCTTGAAGGCGATGAGAGGGTTCATATTGTCGGCTGTTATAGCTCTCCGGAGGCGGCCCTGGCAAAGCTCCCCTCAGACAGGCCGGATATTGTCTTCCTTGACATTGAGATGGGGAGTATGGATGGTCTGGCCGCGGCAGATCTCTTCAATCAGGAGCGCTTCGTCCACATCGTCTTTGTCACGGCCTTTTCCCAATATGCCATCCAGGCTTTTGAGGTCAATGCCATCGATTACCTCCTGAAACCCGTACAGAAGAAGAGGCTGGACAAGACCTTGACCAGGCTGAGGGCCTTCAGTCCGCCCGAACAGGATCCTGACCGGGCAGTGGGGGTGGAAGTCGGACAGCTGCGGGTCATCAGCCTGAATCAGGCTACCGTCCTGAATGAGGCCGGCCAGGCCATGCGATGGCGGACGAGAAAGGCAAAGGAGTTGTTTTTCTACTTGTGGATAAACAAGAAAAATCCTGTCAACAAGGACACGCTCATCGAGAGGCTCTTTCCGGATAAGGATCCGAAAAGGGCCACTGCCCTTCTGCACACGACCGTTTACCAGATCAGGCGCGGTCTTGCTGAGCTCGGTTTCCCGGAGGGGATCAAGTACGCTGACGACAGATATCATCTGGAGCTTCCGGTCACAAGTGACCTGGAGGAGCTGAACCGGCTCCTGGATCTGGAAAAGGTGGATGAGTCGGCCTTGACCGACATTCTTGCGCTTTACAGGAAAGATTTTCTGGCTGATGAGACATACAACTGGGCCAATGAGACGAGGATCAGGAGCAGGAACCTGGTCCAGGGGCTGGTGACAGGAAAGATCCGTCAGCTGCTGGACAGGGGTGAGCTTACCCCCTTGCTCATGGACTGCCTCGACTTCATGCGCCGGATCAGCCCGATCGATGAGACGGGCGCTGGCCTCCAACTGGAATTTTTCAGCCTCCAGAATAAAAAAGCTGAGATGAGGGACTTCTACCAGGCCTTCACGGAGAGACTCTCACAGGCCCTGGATATCAGTCCCTCGAAAGAGTTGGAGGAACTCTATGAGAGGCTCATGTCCGGTTGAGGGCAGGGGAGTCTACCCAGTCGGTCCTGCCGGCCCGACATAATGGGGCAGGTCCTGGGGCGAATCCCCCGCTTCTGGAGGGCTTCTCAAGGCCTTAATATTGGCCCGCGCCTGGCTTATCAGAATCCGCCGCTCAGGAAAAGACAGGGTCCGCCTGGTCAGGAAAAGGGTAAGGGTGATCTGGATCAGGATCCTGCCAAGGTAGTGGCTGAAGGGTTTGGACCATTCCTCCCAGCTGTCGGATCTCCAGAAGTGATGGCGCAACATGTTGGCCGCCGTCAGATACTGGCTCACGTGCTCGAAGCCTATCCGATGGGTCAGGCTCACGGGTTGACGGATATAGTGGTAACGGGGTTTTTTAAGGGCGATCACCTTCCGGCACCCGAGGAGGAGGAGGGGGACAAGATAGGCGTCCTCGTAGATGATGGGAGGGAAGGAAAGCGCCTGGTCTGTGAAGAGTGACCTGCGAAAGAGCTTGTTCCAAACGAAGGTGGGAAAATGCAGCATCCGAAAACATTGCTTGACGGCTTCTTTACCTGTGAGTTGCTTTCTCAGGATGATGAAGGGGTAAGGCAGTCTCCATCCCCTTGGCAGTTCAAGATAGAAATTGATAGAGACGGCATCGGCATCATGGTCCAGGGCCTCCCGGAGCATGGATTTCACATAATCGACGTGGACATAGTCATCTGCGTCGACAAAACAGATCCAGTCGCCCCGGGCCTTCGCCAGCCCGTGATTGCGGGCCGCGCTGACCCCCAGGTTTTCCTGACACAGGAATATGAACCGGCTGTCCCGGGACTCATAGTCCCTGAGTATCGACTCTGAACCATCGGTCGATCCATCGGAAACAGCAATAACCTCCAGCCTCTCATAGGACTGGCCCAAGACAGAGTCCAGGCAGCGCCTGATCCAGGCTTCCGCATTGAAGACCGGAATAATAACGCTTACGAGTGGGTTGTCCAAGTCCTTCCCTCCCCCTGTTCCTGCCCGAGGATTCCGAGCGACCAGTATAGCAGGAATCGTCGCCACAAAGGTCTGCCTTCAATCTGGACCCGGCCCCGCTTCGTGATAGAATGGCAGGGAAACGCGTGGCAAACTAAGTTGCTGGCAGTTTGACCACCCCCTCCGGTCAGGTATGGAATGAGAGAGTAAAGAGAGCGCGTGACGGTGCCAAAATATCAAAATGACCCTGAAATCGATCTGCGGCCGGCGGGCAAGCTCTATGCCGCTCTTAAAAGGCGGATCTTCCAGCGGTCCTTGGCGATAGGCTTCCTTGTCCTGACTCTCCTGGCCTTTGTCTTGATCTATATCCTGTGGGGCGAAAGGGCCATAGATTTCTTTTCCGACCCCCTGGAAGTCCGGGCCATGGTGGCTCGCAATCCCCTTGTAAGCCGTCTCATATTCTTTTTTGCCAATTTCATGCAGGTGGTGATCGCAATCATACCGGGCGAGCCCTTTGAGCTGGCAGCAGGCTATGCCTTTGGGGCCGTGGAGGGGACCCTGATATGTATGGCGGCGATCTACTCCGCCAGCATCCTGATATTTCTCCTGGTTAAAAGATATGGCAGGCCTGTGATCGAACTCTTTTTTGAGCCTGAAAAGATCGATGAAGTCAAACTATTCCAGAAACCAGGACGCCTCAATGTCTTGTTCTACGTCCTTATGTTCGTCCCCGGGACACCCAAGGATATTTTGACCTATTTGGCTGGCTTGACGCCCATACGGCTTTCAACTTGGCTGGTTGTCGTCTCGGCCCGGCTCCTTTCGGTCGTTACGTCGACAGTGAGCGGGGGGCTTATGGGGTCGCAGAACTACCTCTTTGCCATCTCAGTCTTCACGGTGACCGGCCTGGTTGCCCTGATCGGCGTCCTCTTGTACAAAAAGCTCAATAAAGAAGCGGCAGAAGCGGATCACCAACAGTGAAAATGTAACAAATAGCCTGCTTTCCGCGGGGGAGCTTGGCTAACTCTCCGCTTTACTCTTCATCTTATTTTGGGTATGCTATAGTGGCTTGTGTCTTGGCATTGTTAACAGAATTGCCGACCGAGATCATCTACCATCACTATGCAAGGAGAAATACTATGATCGATCTTACGATCCACGAGGCCGGACTCGAGAGCGCCATCAGACGAGCGCGCGAGAACAATATCGTTATCCCAACTTTCAAACAATTACGCGATCCCGACAAATATGTCCCCGAAAAAATCAAAAATGCGCTTCATGAAGTTGGCACAGAGGATGTCAATCCGATCAACCTGTTCCGTATCACCTGGAAGAACCAGCCGAGACGGGACGGCGGCGAATACGGCGGCGTCAACTACATCGAGATCCCCAAGGAACTGACGGGAGTCAGGGCTCGTGTTTTCGTTATGGTCGGCAAGTGGTTTCCGACCGGATGTCACAAGGTGGGCGCTTCCTACGGATGCCTGGTCCCCCGCCTGGTAACCGGCCAGTTCGATCCCTACAAGAACTGGGCTGTCTGGCCCTCCACCGGTAACTACGCCCGCGGCGGTTCCCTGAACTCAAAACTGCTGGGCTGCAAGGCCATCGCCATCCTGCCGGAGGAGATGAGCCAGGAGCGCTTCGACTGGCTGCAGGATATGGCCGAGGAGGTCATCGCGACGCCGGGTTGTGAGAGCGATGTTTATGAAATATTTGAAAAAGTCAAGGAAATCCGCAGGACGCGGCCCGAAGCCTTTATCTTCAATCAGTTTGAGGAGATGGGCAATGTGCTCTGGCACTTCCACGCGACCGGCCCGGCCCTGGAGGACTTATATAACGAAGTCAAGACAGACGATTCAAGACTCTTTGGCGCCTTCTTCACAAGCGGTAGCGGCGGTAGCCTGAGCGCCGGCGATTACCTGAAGGAAAAATTCCCCCATGTCAAGGTTGCGGTCGGTGAAGCCCTCCAGTGCCCGACTATCCTGAACAACGGCTTTGGTGGCCACCGTATCGAGGGCATCGGCGACAAGCATATCCCCTTTGTCCACAATGTCAAGAATACGGATCTGGTCTGCGCCATAGATGACAACAACTCACAGAACCTGCTCAGGCTCTTCAATTCTGAGATCGGTCACGCCTACCTTATGCAGGAGACAGGCGTGTCAGAGGAGATTTTGAAGGAACTCTCCGCACTGGGTATCAGTGGCATCGCCAATGTCCTGGGTACGATCAAGATGGCGAAATACTTTGAGCTGACGGAGAAGGACGTGCTCTTGACCGTGGCGACCGACTCGGCTGAGATGTACGCGTCCCGGATCCTCGAACTTGACGAGGAGGAGGCCTACACGGCTGATCTGGCCGCCCGCGACTACTGGCAGCACCTCAAATCAATCAAGACTGACAATATGGAGGAATTCACCTACTGGTCGAGAAAGCGGGTCCACAATCTCAAGTACTATACCTGGGTCGAACAGCAGGGACGGAGCTTGGAAGAGCTCAACGCCCAGTGGTATGACGACGAATACTGGAACAGGATCCACAACCAGGTTTATGAAATCGACCGCCTGACCGAAGCCTTCAATGAGCGTTCAGGTGTTCTGAACAAGCTTTAACTCCCCGAACCCGAATAGCAAGGAGAGAAGAAAGAATGAAAATCAATGATTTAATCAAGCAACTTGAAGCCTATGACTACAAGGGACTGTATCAGGATGATTTCTTCCTGACCTGGGACAAGTCACAGGATGAGATAATGGCGATCTTTGCGGTCGCTGACGCCCTGAGAGAGCTCCGTGAGAATAACAAGAGCGCCCGTATCTTCGACTCGGGCCTGGGCATCTCACTTTTCCGTGACCAGTCGACGAGGACCCGCTTCTCGTTCGCATCGGCCTGTAATTTCCTGGGCCTGGCGCTCCAGGATTTTGACGAGGGCAAATCACAGATTGCCCACGGCGAAACCGTCAAGGAGACAGCCAACATGATCTCCTTTATGGCGGATGTCATCGGTATCCGTGATGACATGTACATCGGCAAGGGCCATACCTATATGAAGAGTGTCTCGGATTATGTCAAGGAAGGTTTTGAGGACGGCGTGCTCGAGCAGAGGCCGACCCTGGTCAACCTCCAGTGTGACATCGATCATCCGACCCAGTCCATGGCCGACGCCCTCCACATGATCCATGAATTGGGCGGTCTCGAGAACCTGAAGGGGAAGAAGCTGGCCATGACCTGGGCCTACTCCCCCTCCTATGGCAAGCCCCTGTCAGTACCCCAGGGCATTGTCGGGCTTATGACCCGCTTTGGTATGGAGGTTGTCCTCGCGCATCCGGAAGGTTACGAGATCATGGACGATATTGAAGCTGTCGCCAAGCACAACGAAGAGAATTATGGCGGCAAGTTCACCCGGGTGGAATCCATGGAAGAGGCCTTCAAGGACGCGGACGTCGTTTATCCCAAGAGCTGGGCCCCCTTCAAGGCCATGGAGATCCGTACCGACCTGTACGCCAAGGGCGATCAGGCGGGCATCGACGCGCTGGAGCAGGAACTTCTGGCCCAGAACGCCCTCCACAAGGATTGGGCCTGTACAGAAGCCATGATGGGTCTTACCAAGGGTGGCAAGGCCCTCTATATGCACTGTCTGCCGGCTGACATTACAGGGGTTTCCTGTGAGACAGGCGAGGTCGACGCTTCGGTCTTTGACCGCTATCGGATCCCGCTTTACAAGGAAGCCAGTTATAAACCTTATATCATCGCGGCCATGATCTTCCTCCAGAAGGTGGGGAAGGCGGGAGCCAAGCTGGAAGAGCTCTGGAAGGGCAGTAGCCCCCGTTGGGCGGATAATGCCTGATCCGACAGGATTGTTGTGACTGCCCCGGCTGTTGTGAAAACACCGGGGCAGTTGACTGTAATAGCAAGAATAAAAAACAAAAGAAAAGGAGAAGACAGAATATGACAAAAACGATTGACTATAATCGCGTCCGCCAGGCCGCTGAAGCCTACAAGGAAGACATGGTCAAGTTCCTCCGTGACCTGATCAGGATTCCCGGCGAAAGCTGTGAAGAAGAAGGCGTGGCCCGCCGGATCAAGGAAGAGATGGAGAAGCTCGGCTACGACAAGGTCGAGTTTGACCAGCTGGGCAACGTGCTGGGCTGGATGGGAACAGGCGAGCGGATCATTTCCTACGATGGCCATATCGACACCGTCGGAATCGGTGAGATTTCCAACTGGGAATTTGACCCCTACGAAGGCTATGAAAACGAGACCGAAGTTGGCGGGCGCGGCGCGTCAGACCAGCTGGGTGGTGTGGTTTCCTCCGTCTATGGCGCCAAGATCGCCAAGGACCTGGGCCTGATCGATGAGGATGTGACCATCCTGGTGGCCGGGACCGTGCAGGAGGAAGACTGCGACGGCATGTGCTGGCTCCACCTGATCGAGAATGAGAATATCCGTCCCGAGTTTGTCGTCTCCACCGAGCCGACCGACATGCACGTCTACCGCGGCCACCGCGGCCGGATGGAAATCCGCGTCGACGTCAAGGGCATTTCCTGCCACGGTTCAGCCCCTGAGCGTGGTGAAAACGCCATCTACAAAATGGCCGACATCCTCAAGGAAGTCGAAGAGCTCAACAACCATCTGAAGGATGACGATTTCCTGGGCAAGGGCACTGTGACCACCTCACAGATTTTCTACACCTCGCCTTCACGTTGTGCTGTGGCCGATAGCGCCGCCATCTCCCTGGACCGCCGCCTGACCTGGGGCGAGACCTGGGAATCCGCCATCGCGGAAATCGAGGCCCTTCCCTCCGTCAAGAAGCACGGTGCCGAGGTCTCCATGTATAAGTACGACAGGCCCTCCTGGACCGGCTTCGTCTATGAACAGGACTGCTATTTCCCCACCTGGGTCATCCCTGAGGACGCGCCGCAGACCAAGGCCCTGGTTGCTGCCTACACCAATCTCTATGAAGCCCCCAAGGTGGACAAGTGGACCTTCTCCACCAATGGTGTCGCCATCATGGGACGCCATGGCATCCCCTGCATCGGCCTCGGCCCGGGTAAGGAAGCTCAGGCTCATGCGCCCAACGAAGTCAACTGGAAAGAGGATATCGTCCGCTGTGCCGCTATCTACAGTGTTATGCCGGCACTCTACGTTGATATCGCGAAGGAAGCGAACGCGTAAAGCCTTCAAACCGATTTTAGAGCCGGGGCCTCAGGGCCCCGGTTTTTTTGAATTTATTGATAAGAATATTCATTATGGAAGTTGACACTTTAAATTCTTCTGGGATCATTGCAGCTTGTTTTTGATAGACTTGACTGGACAGTGTTGATTACGCTGGACGAAAGTGGGAAGATTAAAAGAAAGGGCGGTTCTTAGGGTAATGGCTATAAAAGTTGGTATCGCAGGCGCCAGAGGCTTAGTCTATTTTGACGGTTTTAACGACATGCGGGGGGTCGAAGTAGCGGCCCTGTGTGAGTTGGATGAGATTAAACTGCAGAAACTTGCAGATGAGTACCAGATTCAAAATCGATTCACTTCCTTTTCAGAAATGTGCGAAAGCGATGTCGACGCGATTTTCGTGGCGACTCCGATGAATCTTCATGTATCACAATCGATCGAGGCCCTGCGGGCAGGTAAACACGTTTTGAGTGAAGTGACGGCCAACTCATTTCTGGAAGAGCTGTTTTGGCTCAAAAAAGAGGTGGACAGGTCGGACAAAGTCTATATGATGTGCGAAAACTACTGTTACCGGCCTGATGTCGTACTGATCAACAAGCTGGTCCAGAGCGGTATGCTGGGCGAGCTATACTATGCGGAAAGTGAGTATATCGAGGACATCAGAACTTGGCTGGTTTATCCAAATGGGAAGGCCAGCTGGCGACAATTCTGGCAGGTTGGGAAACGGGGTTCTTTTTATCCAACTCATTGCCTTGGACCGCTTCTGACCTTTTTCAACAATGAGAAGATTGATACCGTAACCTGTTTTTCGAGTGGCAATCACGTCGAGCCGGAATACCGGCAAGAAGATACAACCACAACAATGTTGAAGCTGAAAAGCGGAAAACTGATCAATATACGCGTTGATGTGATGTCACCCCGGCCAAATCAAAACGCCTATTTTGGAGTTCAGGGGACAAAGGGAGCGATTGAGACGTCAAGGGGCCCCCAGGGGCAAAAATCGATGGATCGCGCTTATTTCAGTGATGGGGGAGTGAAGCTTTCCCGTGGCCTGATATGGGAGGATCTCTGGGATTATAAGCACCTGCTCCCGGAGAACTACCGGAATATGCCTGAAGGCGCCCAGAAACTTGCGGCGCAGGGTGATTATCATAGTTGTGGCGGCGACTATTATGTTGTTCAGGATTTCATCAAGACCATAAGGGGGGAGATCGAGAACCCGGTCGATGTTGTCAAGGCCTGCGAATGGAGTTCAGTCGCCAACCTGTCAGAGCTTTCCCTCTACAAGGGATCACAGCCGGTCAAAATGATTGACTGGACATTGGAAGAACCTGAAAAGAGTTACAATCCTTAGGATGGGCCAGCCATGGATATTTATGATCGCTTAAAAGAATACACGTCAATACCGGGGGGCTCTGGTTATGAAAGCCTGATGGCCTATCGTTTGAAGGAGGATCTGGAGCCACTTGCTGATGAGGTGAAAATAGATCTTCTGGGCAATGTAATTGCCTGTTTCCCGGGTAAAAATCCGAAGGCGCCAACTGTAATGCTCTTCGCCCATATGGATCAGATAGGCTTTGTCGTGACCAACATCGACCAAGCCGGTTATTTGCACGTAAATAAAAATGGGAGTGTGCCGGACAAGGTAGCGCCCGGTCTGGCCTTACGGGTGAGGACAACAAAGGGCGATTATCTCCCGGCGGTAGTCTCGGAAAAATCCTATCACGTGATGACCGAGCAGGAAAAAATGCAGGTGACCCCTATTCCTGATCTGCGGATTGATGTAGGCGCCTCCAAGCCCTCGCAAGTCCTTGAAAAGAATATCCAGGTAGGCTGTTCAATTGTGTACGCTCCCGTCTTTGAAAGGCTCCTTGGCTCACAGGTCGCGGCGACAGCCCTGGACAATCGCGGTTCCTGCCTTGTACTGACCATGTGCGCGGAAGCCTTGTCCAGGACCCAGGTGGATTCCACTGTCTATATCGTCGGCACCGTGCAGGAGGAGCACAATTTGCGGGGGGCCATGGTGGCGGCGCAGACCATAAAACCGGATATCGCAATTGCGCTCGATGTTTGTCTTGCCAGTAACGCGCCAGGCCTGGAGGATCGGTTCACTGTGCGGACAGGCGGCGGCCCCGTCATAAATATGTACTCCTTTCACGGGCGTGGGACTTTAAACGGGGTCATTGCCCATGAGGGCTTGGCGCGACATATGGCCAAAACAGCCGAGGAGGGCGATATACCGGTGGGCTGGTTCGCTTCGCGCGGACTCCTGACGGACGCCACCTATGTGCAAAATCTTTTTGGAGGTATCGCGACAATAGATCTGGCCTTCCCAGTCAAGTACGCCCATTCTCCATGTGAAGTATGCGATGTCAATGATTTGGTCCTCTTAAGTGACCTCTGCGTCAAGGCGATCGCGGGCTTTGATGAATCCTTCCAGCTCGGCCGTTATTGATTCCGGGCTGGAAACCATACTTCTCTAAATGACGAAAATTCAGGCCTGGTTTTGGGGAAAATCGGACGATCTGACCTTTTGATTTTGTTGACAATGTCAGAAGAACTGTTGACATGAGAGGGGGTTTAATGTAGATAATGGATTGTCGTACCATTCGCCCGGATGAGATGGAAATGTTTGAAAAATCCCAAAAGGCAGGCGAGTAAAGGAGAATAATGGCCAGCGGCGGGGCTTGACGTCTATTATCTTCCGATCCGGCCCGAATGGACAGTTGACTTGATTACCAGAAAGGCACGATTAATTCTACGAAAGGAAGAAGCAATGAGAAGAAGCAAACAAAAAACCATTACGGGTATCCTTGCCCTGCTACTTGTATTCATGTTTATGTTTACATTGGTAGCCTGCGACAAGGGCGAGGAACCGGTTGAAACGGAACCGGCTACAAGTGAAAATGGGGACGAACCGGTTGAATCAGAAGACGAGCCGGAGCCAAAGGGAGAATATACGGTTGGAGTGTCTTTCCAGGATATTTCAAACCCTGCCCACGCCAACATGTACAACTACATGGTCGCGAAGGCTGAGACCCTCGGCATTACGCTGGTTATGACGGATGCGAAGGCTGACCCCCTGAAACAGAGGGAGGCCGTTGAGAATTTCGTCAATGCAAAATATGACGGCATCATCATTCATGCTTTTGACAATGAATCAGCCAAGGATATCCTTGATGAGGCCAAAGAACAAGGGATGTTCGTCATCGATTTTGATACGCTCCTCGAGAATGGTGACGCCTACTTTGGACTTGACAATGTTGAGATTGGAAGAACCCTGGCCAGACACGCGACGGCCTGGATGGAAGAAGTCTTCCCCGGCGCGGAGCGGGTTGAGGTTGGTGTAGCAAACTACCCCTTGAACCAGGTCTGCCTTGATAGAGAAGAAGGCATTACCGAAGAGTTGGCCAAGATCGCGCCTTATGCTGAGATTGTGGCCATTGCCCAGGCCGGTTACCAGAATGAGGGTATTGAGGTTGGCGAAGTCTTCGCCCAGGCCCATCCCAACATGAAGGTTGTAATCGGTATTGATGATGCGGGTATCCTCGGCATCTACGAATCATTTGTCGCTGCCGGTATGATCGGCGATGATATTGGCCTGTTCGCTGTTGACGCCCTTCCGGAAGCAATTGACTTGATTTCCAAGGGCACGATCTACAGATCGACCATTCATCTGGATCTCAACGCGATTGGTGAGCAGATGGTGCAGGCGGCCTATGATCTGATAAAGGACAATCCGGTCGAGCGTATGACCTTCTTCCCTCAAATTCAGATTACCGAAAAGAATGCCGAAGAATTTATGGAGTAGTCGACATTAAAATTGTCATCTGACATTCAGCTGGGGCTCACCTTGGTGAGCCCCAGCGGCAAATTATTGTAAGGTTGATGAATGAACAAAGAAATATTGCGGCTCACCAAGATCAACAAATCCTATTCCGGCGTTCCCGTCCTGAATGACGTGGATTTTGATGTCCGCCAAGGGGAAGTCCATGCCTTAGTCGGGGCAAACGGCGCGGGAAAATCAACCTTGGTCAAGATTATTTCAGGTGCGACGCAGATGACCAGCGGGGAAATTGAGTTCGAAGGTTCCTCGTACACCTATATGAACCCGAAATTCTCTGCGGATCTGGGGATAAAAATAATCTATCAGGAATTGATGCTGATCCTCAACTTCACAATCGGGGAGAACATTTTTCTGGGACAGCAAGAAGGTAAGCTTGGAATTTTCAACAGAAAGAAAATTGAGAAGAAGGCTCAGGAAATAATTGATGTCTTCGACCTCGGCCTGTCTTCCCACCA
Organism: uncultured Mageeibacillus sp.; assembly: GCA_964486135.1. Classification (GTDB taxonomy): domain Bacteria; phylum Bacillota; class Clostridia; order Saccharofermentanales; family DTU023; genus UBA4923. Next base: position 36,319 of record CAZAKT010000005.1, on the reverse strand, counting down.
GCAAGTCCGTGACCTGTCAGTTGCCTATATGCAGATTGTTGAAATTGCCAAGGCCCTGAGCCAGGAAGTGAAATTGCTCATCCTTGACGAACCGACAGCGGCCTTAAGTGACACTGAGGTGGAGATTTTATTCCGGATTATCGGGGAATTGAAGGCACGGGGTGTATCAATTATCTATATCTCCCATCGTTTGGAGGAGATTTTCGGTATCTCGGACCGGGTTACGGTCTTAAGGGATGGCTACAAAATTGCGACCCTGGATACCAAAGCAACCAATCGGAAAGAACTGATCTCGCTGATGATCAATGATAAGAGCGGGGCCGAGGATATACATATTACATCGAGGACGGCCCAGGAACCGGTTCTTGAGGTGCAGGGCCTTACCGGAACAAGCTTCAAAGATATAAGCTTCACAGTGCGGGCGGGTGAAGTTGTTGGTTTGGAGGGCCTGGTCGGGTCAAAGCGGACTGAGATCGCCAGAGCCATATTCGGGGCTGACAGGATAATATCCGGAAAAATAACCCTGAATGGTCAGGATATGCGATTCCATCATCCTGCCGAGGCTATCAAGAACGGGGTCATTTTAATCCCTGAAGACAGGAAGAACCAGGGGGCCATCACCAGTCTGCCCGTAAAATGGAACACGACCTTATCCATCCTCTCGGAAATAAGGAAATGGCTCTTTGTCAAGAATCATGAAGAGACAGAAATAGTGGGCCGTATGATTGAAAGGCTCAATATCAAGCTCAATCATATGAACCAGGAAGTGGCTACCCTGAGCGGCGGGAACCAACAAAAAGTAGTTGTTTCCAAGGGCTTGGCGGTCAAGCCCAAGCTGATTATCATGGACGAGCCCACAAGGGGTATCGACGTTGGCGCGAAAAGAGAGATTTACGCCCTGATCGACGAACTGGCTGGAAATGGAACGGCGATTTTGCTGATCACCTCAGAGATTGATGAGATGATTGCCCTGGCTGATCGCTTGGTCATATTGTCCGAGGGCAGGGTAGTGACCGAGCTGGATAAGAATGAGTTTGAAAAAGAAGTCATACTCAACTACGCTTCCGGAGATAAATAAATGAATTCCAAAGATAGAAAAATTGATTTTTTCAGAAAATTCGGCATAGTCGCCATCTTGATCGTCCTGATACTTGTCTTTACTTTTGGCAGCAAGGTATTTATGACCTATACCAATATCATTAATATTTTAAGACAAATATCGATGCTGGTAGTTGTGACAATCGGTATGGCATTTGTGCTTATTTCCGGCGGCATTGATTTGTCGGTCGGTGCCCTGATCTCATTTGTCAGTGTTGTTTCCGCCTCGCTTATGTCAATCGTTGGAATCAACCCCCTTCTTTCCTGCTTGATCGGTGTCGCGCTTGCGACCCTGGTCGGGTTTCTCAATGGAGCTTTCATTGCCTCTACAGGGGTGCCCGCCATGATCGCGACCCTGGCTATGCAACAGATTTTGAGGGGTTTGGCCTTTCTGATATCCAAGGGGAGGAATATCTACGGTTTGCCCGACAGCGTCAAATTCCTTGGACAGGGCTGGCTCTTTTCGGTACCCATCCCCGTCTATATCGCGATCATAGTTGCGACAGCCGGTACCCTGGTTCTGGGAAAGACCTATTTGGGGAGACATTTTTACGCCATTGGCAGTAACGAAGAGGTCGCAAGGCTTTCGGGTATCAAGACCAAGAAGGTCAAGCTGACCGCCTTCACCCTATGCGGCCTTTTGAGTGGCCTGGCCGGAATCATTATGATGGGTCGGATAAATTCGGGTAGCCCTGTGGTGGGAACAGGCTTTGAAATGGATGTTTTGACAGCAGCGGTCCTGGGAGGGATCAGCATAACGGGAGGATCAGGGAAAATATTCGGGGCCCTTATCGGAGCGCTGATCACGGGTGTGCTCAGCAACGGACTCCTTATCCTCAACATCAGCGAATATTATCAGATGATCATTAAAGGTCTCGTCCTGGCCGGCGCCATCGCCTTTGACAGCTTAAGCAAGAAGGGGGTAAGAACTTAAGATATGAAGAGCAAGATGCGAACAGTAATCATTGGATGCGGTTTGATTGCAAAAAGCCAGGCGGAAGCGGTCAGGCAGTGTGACCAGGTTGAACTTGTCGGCGTCTGTGATGTTGACGGTAAAAAGGCGGAAGAACTGGGTGCCCACTATGGTGTCGGGCATTATACGGATGCTGGTGATTTGCTGGACAAGTGCGCTCCGGATTTTGCCATAGTCTGTGTGCCAACCTTCCTGCATGCTGATATGGTGGAGCTCTGCGGCAAGGCGGGAGTGCATGTCCTATGTGAAAAACCGCTGGAGCGGTCACGGGAGGCCTGTCAAAGACTGATCGCTTACGCCGATCAATATGGCATTACGGTTATGACCGCGCAAGTCGTAAGGTTTTGGCCAGGTTACGTCCAGATCAAGGAACTTTACCAATCGGGGCAAATGGGGGAAGTTTTAATGGCGAATTTTCGCCGGGTGTCCTCCAGGTCCGGCGAATACAGCAGCTGGCTCTTTGATCCTGACTTGGGCGGAGGGGCAATGGGCGATATGTTGGTTCACGACATAGACTACCTCAGATACCTCTTTGGGCCCTTCAAGTCCTGTTATGCTCATGCGGTCAAAGATGATACAGGCTGCTATAATAACGTGATTGCGAATGTCGTGCATACAGATGGAACACACGCCATCGCTGAAGTGTCATTCAATATGCAGACGGACTACCCCTTTAGCTTCTCCGTTTCCATAATAGGAACCAAGATGACGGTGGAGTATTCCTTCAGGGCTGGTATAACAATTGCTGACAGGGCGGGGGCTTCGTCCTCTTTCAAAATTTGGCGGAAGGATCAGGGGCTGGAAGAAATCCTGGTCGAAGACTACGATGCCTATGCCCGGCAACTCAAATACTTTGTGGACTGCCTGAAGACGGGGCGCAAGCCCGAGATTATCACCTTGGAGGAGAGCCTGCAGGTGATTACCTTAATTGACACACTGGTTGAATCAGCGATTACCCAACAGCCCCTGCCGATTCAATAGTCCTGCCATAAGAAGATTCCTGCCCCTCAAAATACCGGGATTATCCATAAGATATCCCGGTATTTGTCATTTGTCCTCAGCTTGCCAGGCAAGACCTGTCCAGTTATGTCTAACCCAAGGAGGCGAGCCGGTGCATGGCATCCTTATTGGCAGGGTAAAGTTGGTCGAAGAGTTGCTGGTAGGCCTTATAGTCTTGATGCGAGCCGCTGTCAGGCAGGACAGTATCCTCGTAAGTGATGATGTCCTTCAAATCTTCCTTCGAGATGGTCCCCACGGCGAGAGCCGCCAGGAGGGCGTTGCCGTAGGAGGCCCCATCTGTGATCCTTGGAATCACCTGGGGAATATCCAAAACGTCACTCACAATCTGGAGCCAGCCCCTGTTTTTAACCCCTCCCCCAATGGCAATGGCGCGTTTAATGGTGACCTCCTCGTCCTTGAGCAGGCGCATATTCTGGTTCAGTCCAAAGGCCGTTCCCTCACAAATAGCCCTGAGCACATCGCCACGCGTATGGGAGAGAGTCAGGCCGATCATCAAGCCCCGGGCATCGGGATCTTGAATGGGCATACGCTCTCCCGCAAAGTAGGGGAGGACGATAAGCCCTTTACTGCCGGGTGGGGATTCATTCATCTCTTCAAAAAGGAGATCGTAGGCATTGAAACCCTCAGCTTCCTTGAGGAGAAGATCGCGGGCGAAATGGTCCCGTAACCAACGGGTGATGGAGCCAGTCGTTGCCATTCCCCCTGTTCTTGAATAGAGGCCGGGGATGGGATAATAGGAACTCCACATCCTGGACTTGAGATTAAGAGAGCCTGCAAGCACTATAAAAAACATAGTGGAGCCGTACATAATCATCAGATCCCCCTCATTGAGGACTCCGACACTGACCGCTTCGGCACCCGCATCCGTTGTTCCACAAATGACTTTCGTGCCTTGGGCAAGACCGGTTTCCCCTGCCGCTTTCTTGGTGACAGTCCCAACAACATCGGTTGTTCCGCGTATTTCTGGCAATTGGTCAAGCGAACAGATTGAATCCAGATAAGGCTCATACCAGCCAGGTCCGGAAGCGTCAATCATTGGCTCGGCAAATACAGCGGAATAGGCATCGACACAGTGGACACCGGTCAATCTCTGAACTAAAAATCCAGCATCAAAAGAGAACTTGTGAGTCTGTTTAAAGATATCGGGTTCATTTTCCCGGATCCACATGATCTTGGGGCCGAAGCTTTCGACCGTACATATGCGGCCGGTAAGCCTTCTAATTTTTTCCTCACCCAACTCACGATTCAATTTGTCGGCCTGGGGGACTGATCGCGAATCGACGCCATAAAGAATGGCATTGCGCAGAGGGTCACCCTTTTTGTCAATCGGGGTGACACCCGCCATGACAGTGCTGATACCGATACAATCGATCTCTTTCGCTGAGATGGCTGCCTGGTCGAGCAGGTCCCGGACAATTTTCTTAAAATCTTCATACCAGGTTCCCATAGGGTCGTGTTCCACAAAACCGGGTTTTGGCATAATAACCCCGTGTTTGGCCCGGGCCCTGGCGATCACCTGACCCGAATCGTCAATGATTACCCCCTTTGATTCGTAGGTGCCGCTGTCAAATCCTAAATAGTATTTCATTGCCCTCTATATCCCCCTTGCAGGTGACGATTCAGTGGCGGCTCCCAATCCTGATCATTCAAGATCTGCATCCGCCCGACATCAACAGATTACAAAACCGGAATCCTTTTGTCGAGCCAATACTTGTGCTGTAGGAATAAATACAAGCGGGATCCCCCTTTCATTTTTGTTGGACATGGTCAAAGGCGACTTGGGAGCTTAGCCTCAATTCCTATAGGGAAAACTGGTAAGATACTAGATAGCCCCCTACAGATGAAAAGCTTTATTTGTGGGCGGGGTTGCCGGTGGAAGCCGGCCCGAAAAAGGACAAGCGTCACGGATTTAGATGGTTTTAAGTCTTTAGAAGAAGGGGAGGTTGCAAAGACTATGAGCGATATCATGAGACCCATCAGTTTTGCCAATCTGATTGAATGGAGTTTGAGCGAGTATAAAAAGCAAGGTCGTGTATTTGGACTTGATAAGAGCAAATTCTATGAGAACCGGTCGGGAAACCGGTTTGAAACTCCCTTCGGAGACAGGATCGCGTCGGCTGTCGGTCCGGCGGCTGGCCCCCACTCACAACTGGCCCAGAATATCCTTGTCTCCTATCTGGCGGGGGCCCGCTTCATTGAACTGAAGACCGTCCAGAAGATGGATGGGGAGGAAATCCGCCATGCCGTCGCCAAACCCTGCATCAATGCGGAAGATGAATGCTACAACTGTGAATGGTCGACGGAATTGACGGTCCAGGAGGCCTTTGACGAGTATGTCAAAGCCTGGGTCGCCATCAAGGTCCTGGCCGTCGAGTTCGGCCTGTCGGACGGCAAGGATTTCGCTTACAACATGAGCGTGGGCTATGATCTTGAGGGCATCAAGCTCCCCAAGATGGATGCCTTTATCGAGGACCTGAAGGACGCCTCGGAAACACCGGCTTTCAAAGAGGCCATAAGCTTCTTGAGGGAGCATCCCGGACTCTTTGAAAAAGTGGATGGATCAGTCATTGAATCCATCTCACCTGCCCTCTGCCATTCGGCCACCCTGTCGACACTCCACGGCTGTCCACCCGACGAGATTGAACGGATCGCCTTTTATTTATTGACGGAGAAAGGGGTCCATACCTTCGTCAAATGCAATCCGACCATGCTGGGCTATGACTATGTCCGGACCACCCTGGATGACCTGGGCTACGATTACATTGTCTTTCCCGACAAGCACTTCCTGGCGGACCTCCAGTACGAGGACGCGGTGGGGATCTTCACCCGCATGCTGGCTGTGGCGGAAAAAGAGAAGCTGGCCTTCGGTGTCAAGCTGTCCAACACCTGCCCGGTTGATGTCACCCGGGGAGAAGTTCCCTCAGAGGAGATGTATATGTCAGGCCGGTCCTTGATGCCTTTGACCATAAGCCTGGCTGTCAAGCTGTCCAAGGCCTTCGATGGCAAGCTCCCCATTTCCTACGCCGGGGGTGTCGACGCCTTCAACCTCAAGGACCTGCTTGAGGTCGGCATAGGTCCGGTCACCCAGGCCACGACCCTGCTGAAGCCGGGTGGTTACATGCGCTTCCTCCAGATGGCCCGCGAGACGGAATCCTCCCTGGGGGGCGCCCGCAGGGTCGATGTCGAAAAACTGGAAAAACTGGCTGAAGAGACCCTGGCCGATCCCCGTCTCCAGAAGCGCTGGCGGGAGAAGGTGGCCTCGAGGAAGACGGATTCAGAGCTTCCCCTCTTTGATTGTTACAAGGCCCCCTGCAAGGAGGGTGGCTGTCCCATTGAACAACAGATACCCGAATATAATACCCTGGTCGCCAGAGGTGAGTACCATGAAGCCATGCGGGTCATTGCCATCGACAACCCCTGTCCGACCATCACCGGTATCCTTTGCGCCCAACCCTGCCGCGAGCATTGCACCCGACTCGATTATGAAGAGTCCGTCCACATGCGGGATATCAAGAAGAAGGCGGCTGACGAAGCGCAGGATGCCTTGATTGACGGGACATCTGCCGCCCCAATCCGCAGCAGGAAGAAGGTGGCTGTCATCGGGGCAGGCCCCGGCGGTCTGGCCGCCGCCTACTATCTCCGACGCAATGGGATTGAGACCCATGTCTTTGAGAAACGTGCCGCCTCACACGGGATTGTCCGCTATGCCATTCCCAATTTCCGTATCTCGGAAGATGAAATCGACCGTGACTTCAGGCTGGTCAAGGCCGTCGGCGTCGATTTTCACTTCAAGGCCGATCCCAATTTCAGTCTTCGTGAATTGAAGAAGACCTATGACTATGTCGTCATCGCGACAGGGGCCTGGGCCAAGGGCAGGGTGCCCGTTGAAGGAGGAGGCGGGTCTGTCCTGGACGCCCTTGACTTCCTCATCCAGTCCAAGGAAGGCGGCCTCCCCGACCTGGGCAAGCGCATTGCCGTAATCGGGGCCGGTGACGTGGCCATGGACGCGGCCCGTCTGGCCAAGCGCCTGCCGGGTGACCCGGAGGTGGCCATCGTCTATCGCAGGACAGAGATGTACGCGCCAGCCAGCCAGGACGAATTTGACAGTGCCATGGAAGAGGGGATCGAATGGCTGGAGCTCCTGGCTCCCGTCAGCTACGACGGCAAAGAACTGGTCTGTGAAAAGCAGCGGCTGGGCGCTTTCGATGAGTCCGGACGCCGGTCCTGCCAGGGGATGGGTGAGCGGGTGACCCTGGAGTTTGATACGGTCATCGGGGCTACCGGTGCCCGGGTGGACAAGGGTCTGTTTGAAAAGCTGGGCATGAATTTGGACAGCTACGGTGACCCCCGTCTGTCCGCTGCCATGGAGAGCTCCCTCGATGGGGTCTATGTCGTCGGCGACTGCCGCAAGGGCCCTTCGACCGTTGTCGCGGCCATGGGGGATGCCAAGAAAGCCGCCCTGGATATCCTGGCCAGGGAAAAACTTGAAAATGATTTCGTCCAGGTCTCCGTCCCTGTCGATGAAGCGCTGATCCTTGGCCGGCGCGGGGAGATGGAGTACAGTTGCCTGCCCTCGGAGGAAGGCCACCGCTGCCTCATCTGTGATCAGGTTTGCCGTATCTGCACGGAAGTCTGCCCCAACCGGGCCAATGTGGCCATCCCGGTGGCCGGTTTCGGGAACTCCGAGCAGATCCTGCATATCGACGGGATGTGCAACGAATGTGGCAACTGCGCCAGCTTCTGCCCACACGCCGGCAAACCGTACAAGGACAAGCTGACTGTCTTCTGGAGCGAGGAGGACTTCGCCGATTCAGAGAATGTGGGATTTCTCAAGCTGGCCGGCGGGGATTACCGGATTCGGGACGATCGCGGCCGGATCAGCGAACTGGCCGAAGACCAGCTTGAGCAAGTGGCCGGTGCCGAAATGGCGGCGGTGATAGGGGTGGTCACAAGTGATTTCCCCTGGCTCTTGAACGAGGCACACGACTGCAGCCAACACCAGGCTGGGAAATAGGAGGAAGAATATGATTATTGGCAAGGGAAGACTGGTGACAAATGATCCGGATAATCCTTATTTTGAGAATGGTGCTATCCGGATAGAGGGAGACCTGGTCGAAGCCGTAGGCAGCTTTGAGGAAATAAAGGAAAAATATCCCCAGGACGAGATTCTGGACGCGGAAGGCCGCGTGATCATGCCCGGCATGATCAATGCGCATACACACATCTACAGCTCCTACGCGCGGGGCATGGGCGTGTCCAGGCCGACCCGGAATTTTCCCGAGATCCTCGAGAATCTCTGGTGGGCGCTCGACCGCAGTCTGACAGAGGAGGACAATGAATTATCGGCCTACACAACCTATATCGACAGCATCCGCAATGGCGTGACCACCCTCTTTGACCACCACGCCAGCCCGCACTCGGCGACCGGGTCACTGTTTACCCTGGCCGAGGCGGCGAAAACGATCGGTATGCGCGGTTCCTTCTCCATGGAACTGTCAGACCGGGACGGCGAAAAAATCGCCAGCCGGGAGATCAAGGAAAATGTCGACTTCATCAAGGCCATGAACACAGATGACCAGGACCTGATCAAGGGCATGTTTGGAATGCATGCCTCCTTCACCATCTCCGATGAGACCATGGAAAAGGTCAAGACCGCCATGGAAGGCATAGAGGCCGGCTATCACATCCATCTTGGCGAGGGCCGGGAGGATCAGTATGACAGCCTGCAAAAATACGATATGCGAGTTACGGAACGCCTGCTTGGCTGGGGGCTGCTGGGTCCCAAATCCATCGCGGTCCATGCGGTCAATGTCAATGGCAGGGAACTCGATATCCTGGCAGAGACAGACACCTCAGTCGTCCACAACCCCATGTCAAACATGGGCAATGCCGTGGGCGCAACGCCCGTCTTGGGCATGCTGAGGCGGGGCATCCGCCTTGGACTCGGTACCGACGCCTACACGCACGATATGTTTGAGTCGGTCAAGGTATCCAAGATTTTGCAGTCACACCGGCTGGCCGACCCGACAGTGGGCTTCGGCGAGGCCCTGAAGCTGCAATATGAAGGCAACCCGGCCATCGCGGCCATTCACTTCAAACGACCGCTCGGGATCTTGAAGCCGGGCGCCTACGCTGATGTAATCACACTCGACTACTATCCCTTTACCCCCTTCGGCGGGGATAACTGGAAGGGCCATCTCCTCTTTGGCGGCTATGGACGGATGACCAATGATGTCGTGATCAATGGGCGGACCGTCATGCGGAACCGGGAGATCCTTACGGTCGATGAAGAAAGGATCTTCGCGCGTACGGCGGAACGGGCCGCCGCGATCTGGCCGAATCTATAGGAGTAAGGTGTTCCCCGGGCAAGGGCTGGCACAGACCCGGCCGTGGGGGAGCACTTGACTGATTTCGTGCCGGATCTCCAAATCCGGCACACTTTTTAGGGGGTATCGCATGGAAGGTACCGTATTGCTGGCAGCTGGCTTTGTCGTCCTGCCTGAGGAGACAATAAAAGGGAGCATCCGGATCAAGGGAGAGCGGATTGAGGCCATAGGAGACCTTGCGCCCCTCCCCCAGGAGCGGGTCATCGATTGTGAGGGCTGCTACCTCCTGCCTGGCGGGATTGAGACCCACACCCACCTCCAGCTCGAATCCATGGGCACGGTGACCGCGGACGACTTCGCGAGCGGCACACGGGCGGCCCTGGCCGGAGGGACGACAACCGTAATTGATTTCGCCACTCAATTCCATGGGGAAAGTATGGCGGAAGGCTTGAAGCGCTGGCACGAAAAGGCCGAAGGCAGATGCGCGATTGATTACGGATTCCATATGGCTTTGACGGAGTGGAACAGCGACTTGAAGGCCGAGATGAAGGATCTGGTCCAGGATGGGATCAGCTCCTTCAAGATGTATATGGCCTACAAGGACAATATGATGGTCCAGGAGGATGAGATTTTTGATGCCCTGGAAGAGGCAGAAAGCCTGGGCGCCACCATTGGTTTTCACTGCGAAAATGGTCTCCTGATCGATGTCCTGGTCAGGCGCGAGCGGGCCCTGGGCCATCTGACTCCTTATTACCACCAGGTCACACGGCCCGATGGACTGGAGGAGGAAGCCATCGTCCGGCTGGGCGCTGTCAACCAGATCCTTCATGCCAATCACCACATCGTCCACCTTTCGACAGCCAAGGGCCTGTCGGCCATCAAGAGGAGCAGGGAGCGCGGCCTCAAGGTGGTTGTCGAGACCTGTCCCCAGTACCTCCTGCTGGACGCCTCCCGATACGGGGGACCGGCCACCAACGATTTTGAATCGGCCAAGTATATTATGAGCCCGCCCCTGCGTTCAAGACTTGACCAGGAGGCCCTCTGGCATGGCCTGGCGGCGGGGGAGATCCAATTCGTGGGGACGGATCATTGTTCCTTCAACTTCAAGGGACAAAAGGAGATGGGCAGGGATGATTTTTCGAAAATACCCAACGGCGCGCCCGGCATCGAGTTGCGCCTGCAGCTGCTCTACACCTACGGGGTTACACAGGGCCGGATGGATATCAACCGGTTTTCAGTCATCAGCTCAACCAACGCCGCCAAATATTTCGGCCTGTATCCGGAAAAGGGCATCCTGAAGACCGGAAGCCAGGCCGACATCGTCGTCCTGGACCCCAAGCCTGAATGGACGGTGTCTTCGGAACTCCTCCATGAAAATTGTGACTATACCCCCTATGAGGGCTTTCCCATGAAGGGGAAGATCCGGCACGTTTTCCTGAGAGGCCGCCACAAGGTCTCGTCTGGTACTATTGTGGTTGAAGAAGCCGACGGACAATACCTGAGGCGCCGGCTGCCCGATATGGACATCCGCTGATCCTGCTCTCAACTGAATGTCCCCCAGCCTGAATCATAAGGAGGAAATGACCATGTCCTGGACTTTAACGGTCAACCAAAAACAATACAGTCTTGCTGAGGACAAGAGGCTGATCGATTTCTTGCGTGATGATCTTGGCCTGATATCCGTCAAGGATGGCTGCAGTGAGGGTGCCTGCGGCACCTGTTCCGTTGTGGTGGACGGCAGGCTGGTCAGATCCTGTATTATGATGGCTTCCCGCTTTGACGGTTCAAATATCATCACGGTGGAGGGGCTGTCGCCCCGGGAAAGGGAAGTCTATGTCCACAGCTTCGCCGAGGCGGGCGCCGTCCAGTGCGGATACTGCACGCCGGGCATGGTTATGGCAGCCAAGGTCCTGCTCGACAAGAATCCGGAGCCGACGCGTGACGATATAGCCAAGGCCATTACCGGTAACCTTTGCCGTTGTACGGGTTATAAGAAAATAATCGACGCGATTGAGGAGGCCGCCCTCTACTTCAGAACAGACCGTCCCGTGCCCCTCCTCGATCCCGAGGTCAGGGTCGGCGACCGCTCCCAGCGTATTGACGTTATGGAAAAGGTGCTGGGGACGGGTAAGTTCCCCGACGACTACCAGTTCGAGGACCTGGTCCATGGCCGGGCCCTCCGCACTCCCTATCCCCGCGCCCGCGTCAACCGTATTGATATTTCCAAGGCCCTGGAACACCCCGACTGCATTGCGGTCCTGACTGCCGGGGACGTCCCCAACAACACAATTGGCCACCTGGTTCAGGATTGGGACGTCATGATTCCCCAAGGTTCGGTCACGCGCTACATCGGTGACGCCGTCGCCCTGGTGGCGACAGGGAAAGCGGAAAGTCTGCAGGAGGTGCTCGACCTGATCGAGGTGGATTATACGGAACTTGTGCCGGTGCTCGACCCCTTTGAGGCCATGAAAGAGGATGCACCCAAGATCCATGAGGGAGGGAATATTCTTTCCAGTGAGCGTTTGATTCGTGGCGACGCCCATAAGGCGGTGGCCGAGGCGGCCCATGTCGTGTCAGAAACCTACCAGGTTTCCTGGGAAGAGCATGCCTTCCTGGAAACGGAGTGCGCCATCGCCTGGCCGTCGGATGATGAGGGGGTCCATCTCATCACGGCCTCCCAGTCCATCTACGATGAGCAGCGTGAGGTTTCCAATATGCTGGGTCTTGATCCTGAACGTATCCACGTCCGGTCAGGCCTGGTGGGGGGAGCTTTTGGTGGCCGGGAGGACATGAGCGTCCAGCACCACGCCGCCCTGCTTGCCTGGAAGACGGGCCGGCGTGTCAAGGTGAAGCTCTCCCGTTATGAAAGTACGATTGTCCACACCAAGCGCCATCCCATGACTATGAAGATGACCACCTCCTGTGACGCGGAAGGCCGGATTACGGCCCTCATCGCTGAAATCACAGCGGATACCGGTGCCTACGCCTCGCTTGGCGGCCCCGTTACCCAGCGGGCCTGTACCCATGCGGGGGGACCCTACAACTTCCAGAATGTGGACATTACGGGCAAGGCCATCTATACCAATAATGTCGTGTCAGGCGCTTTCCGGGGTTTCGGCGTGACCCAGAGCTGTTACGCCATGGAGAGCAACCTCAATCTCCTGGCGGAGAAATGTGGCATGGATCCCTGGGAATTCCGATATCTCAACGTCGTGAGACCGGGGGATGTCCTTCCCAACGGCCAGATTGTCGATCAAAGCTGCGGCCTTGCCGAATGCCTGGAGGCAGTGAAGGCGGCCTATGAGTCAAGCCCCTATGCAGGACTTGCCTGCGGCTTCAAGAATAGCGGGCTCGGTGTCGGGGTCCCTGACTTTGGCCGCTGTATCCTTTCCGTTGAAAAGGGCAGGATCCATATCCGGACTTCGGCCGCCTGCTCAGGCCAGGGGGTCGCCCAGATGGTGACCTCGATCGTCTGCCAAAGCCTTGCCTGTGAAGTCACTGATACGGTCTTTGAAATGCCGGACACGGATCGTACACCGGATGCCGGGACCAGCACCGCGTCAAGGCAGACACTTTTCACTGGTGAGGCGACCCGGCAGGCTGCTGAGGAATTGAAGGAGGCGCTCGAGGCCGCGGGAGGCGATATCAGCAAACTTGAGGGCCGTGAATTTTTCGGCGAATTCGGTCCTCCGACTGATCCACTGGGTTCCGACAAGGAGAATCCTGTCAGCCATATCGGATACAGCTATGGTTGTGAGGTCACCATCCTGGATGAAGAGGGTCGCCTGGAGAAGATGGTGGGTGCCTACGATGTGGGGACACCGGTCAACCTCACTGCCGTTGAGGGCCAGATCGAGGGGGGCTGTGTGATGGGACTTGGTTACGCCCTGACGGAGGAATTTGTCAATCCGGGCGGTATCCCCCAGTTTAAACTCGGAAGCTACGGACTTTTCCGGGCCAACCGGGTACCGGAGATTGAGACCCACATTGTCAAGGGCCCTGGCTATGTTGACCTGGCCTACGGCGCGCGGGGCATCGGTGAACTCGCCTGCGTCCCGATCGCGCCTTCTGTCGCGCACGCCTACTACAGACTGGACGGTAAAAGAAGGACCCGGCTACCCTTGGACGATACCTTTTACCGCAAGAAGAAGTAGCCTCTTGTCCAGGCGGCGGCGGTCCAATCGGGAGCGGTATGGAGCTTGAAAGAGAGCTGACTGGGGGAGGGGCTTCGCCTGTGCGCGGGGCGGCTGTCATTGTGGCGTCAAGACCCTTGGAGCCCGGCGATGCCGTAACCGGCCCGGGCGGGGAGTCAGGGGAAATCCTGCCGGCCCTGATCAAGGCCGGCCAGCTTACCTTTATCGAACGTGTCATCATCCGACTCCAGCATGCCGGGGCAGCGCCCATTGTTGTGATCACCGGCTTTGAAAGTGAGAGATTGGAACGACACCTGTCAAAGATGAGCGTTGTCTGCCTTAATAATCCGCGCTGGAAGGAAACAAGTTTTTTTGATGACGCCCTGCAAGGACTGTCTTATGTGGAGAGGACCTGTGAGGCTTGCGACAGGATCTGGCTGGCGACACCGCTTATACCTTCAGTCGACCAGGAGACGCTGTCAAGGCTCCTTATGTCGGGTCAACCGGTCGCCCTTCCCGTTTTTGAGGGGCAGGACGGCCTTCCTGTCGTCTTCCATCGGGAGAGCCTCCCAGAGCTGACCGGGGGGGGGCAGGGTCGGTCACTGGCCGATCTGATCGCCCTCTTGCCGGGGCCTGTAGACAGGATTCCCCTGCCGGACCAGGGTGTGCTCTCCAGTATCGGCAATCTTGAAGACTATACGGAATATCCCCAGGTGGCCGGCCAGCAGGAGGATCTGCCCTTGCGCGCCCGCATTAAACTCAGCCTGGCCCGTGAAACGCACTTTTTTGGACCGGGTCCCGCCACCCTCCTCCGCCTGGTGGATGAGACGGGTTCGGTAAGGACGGCCTGTGCCCGGATGAAGCTGTCCTATAGCAAGGGCTGGCAGATACTGAACCTGCTCGAAGAAGAGCTGGGCGCCCAGGTGATCGACCGCAGGCCAGGCGGTCAGGAGGGCGGGAGCAGCAAGCTTACTGAACTTGGTCGTGATCTCTTGCTCCGCTATGAACAACTGGCTTCAGAAGGACAAAAACAGCTTAATTGTCTTTTTGATAGAATATTTGAAGGATTTCCTGAAAAGGAAGGTAGGCAGACATCACAAATGTGACAGGAATGGACTTGAATGATTCAAGGCTTGTACGCTATTAGTTCACGAGTATACTGTAAACTACACGGAATGCGATTATTCCCCTGAAAGGATGACTATCGCGGAAAGGAGCCTTCCATGTCCGAACAGACTTACCCGGCCGAAAATGAGCAAAAGCCCGTTGAGATGCCGGAACAGCCCCGCCCGGTCCAGGAAGCTTATGTCGTGGCGCCGGCGCCAGCCCCGCTAGCCCCGCCAAAACAAGGAAAAATCAAGAGAGGTGTGCCTGGCATTACCGGGTTTGGCTTTACGTCAGCCTTGCTCAGCCTGCTCCTTCTGATTTTTTACAAGGAAGCCTTTGACAATTACCTGCTTTATGACGGGACCAATAGAATACTCCTTCACTATTACTACTACGCGACAATCGTCCTTGGGGCCGGCAGCGGCTTGCTTGCCCTCTTTGGCCTGATCCTGTCGCCTTTCGGGATACACTTGTCGAGGCGCCGGGAAAGTGACGGGCGGGCGCTTGGCATAGGCGCTCTTCTTATCAGCCTGGTCGCCCTCCTCCTGATCGTCGCCATCACCGTATCGCATGTCCTGCTATACGGCTTGTTGTTTCCATAACAGACAAATTTTTACAAAATAAACTGGAGAATATTTAATGAGAGATAATTTCGAGAAGCCGATGTCCGACACCGGCAGGGAAAAAGAGACCCGTAAACTGCAAATTGTCAAAGGAAAGACCTGGTACAAGATCCCCCCCATCAATCTGTTGACAGATATTATCTTGCGTGGCTACCATCAGTTCGGCGATCGTGAAGCCGTCCGTTGGCGGATCAGGCCCCGCGACACGGAGATCATGTCCCGTACTTATCGAGAGCTCGCCCAGGATGTGGCCAAGATGCAGACCTGGCTGGCGGATCAGCTGCCCCCTGGCAGCCGGATCGCCCTGATCGGTGACAACAGCTATCTGTGGATGGTGACTTGGTTGGCCGTAGCGTCCGGTTTTGGCGTCATTGTTCCGATTGACCGCCTTTTGAAACCGGAAGAGCTGGAGCCCATCCTTCAGCGAAGCGAGTCAGTCATGTTTATTTATGATGTGGACTGGCACAAACATATCGAGGCCATGCAGGACAAGTTGCCGAAACTCACCCACCGCGTCATCATGGACCGTGGCTTGGCGACAGAGGATTTCAAGGAGAGTCTGAAGGAGGAAATGGCTGAGAATGATCGGCTTTTCATCCTGGACGAGGCCCTCGGCGATCTGCCGGATCCTGTCGGTGAACCTGCCCTGCTTGTACCGGATGATCCCAAGGAAGATGCGGCCATCCTCTTCACCTCAGGCACCAGCGCCAATTCGAAGGCCGCTATTTTGACCAACCAGTCCATGGTGGCCGACGTTCGGGCCCTTCTGGGCTCCGTCTCCTTCCCGGACCCCCTGAAGACCTTGTCCATTCTTCCCCTCCACCATGCCTTTGAGAACACCTGCGGCTTTCTGACCGTCCTGGCAATGGGAGGAAGCATCCATGTTTTTGATGGTCTGCGCTACATAGGCAAGAATTTTGAGGAGCACCAGGTCCATCTGACCGTTGTCGTTCCGGCCATCCTTGATGCCGTCTACCGGCGGGTCTTGAGTGAGGCCGCCAAGTCGGGACAGGCCAGGAAACTCAAGACGGGGATGGCCATCTCCACCTTCCTCTACCGGATGGGCATCGATATCCGCCGCAAGCTGATGAAAGATGTGCTCGCGAAACTGGGCGGCAACCTGAAGTTTATCATCTGCGGAGCCGCGCCTGTTGAACTCGCTACACTGAAGTTCTTCCGTGCTATCGGTATTGAAGTCCTGGCGGGTTATGGCTTGACCGAGGCATCACCGGTGGTCAGTGGCGGGAATACCCGGGTAAATGAGTTCGCCACGGTCGGCCAGCCGCTGGCGGGTGTCGAGGTTGCCATTGACAACGGTGGCAAGGGAGAAGGTGAAATCCTGGTCCGCTCCGATATCGTCATGAAAGGCTATCTCGATGATCCCGAGGCGACGGCCGAGGCGATCGATGAGGAGGGCTGGCTTCATACGGCTGACGTGGGAAGATTTACGCGAAGGAAGAGTCTGGTGATTACCGGTCGCCGCAAATCCATGATCGTCCTGCGCAGTGGGAAAAAGGTCTTCCCTGAGGAGATCGAAGCCTTGCTCTATCGTCACGATTTGGTCCGCGACGCCCTTGTTTTCGGCCATCCCGGGACTGGAGGCGATGTAATTATCACAGCAAAGGTGGTCATCGACCCGGATAAGATGCGTGACAATTTGCAACGCGATCCAACCGAAGAGGAAATGGCCAAGGCCCTGGCCACCCTCATCGAGGAGATCAACCGGGGCCTGCCTTCCTTCAAGGAAATACGTTCCCATTTTTACAGCCTGCAGGATATGGTCAAGACGACAACCATGAAGGTCCGGCGCGGTGTTGAACTGGCAACGATAGAGGACTATTTTGCCAAGACCAAGGCATCCTGGCAATCTCTGAGAGGCAAGAACATTGACCAGTTGATGGGCGCCTTAAGTCACGATACGATAGCCGGCAAATAGATTGGTGAAGGGCCTGGATCCGGATCCAGCCGGATCCAGTCAGGAGGGATTTCAATGACAAGGAATAGTGTTTGGCTGGTCAAGGCTCCCGATGACAATCGTGATCCAAACCTGCAGGCTTACTGTGAGGCCTTTCTTGCCGGAATTTCCGACGCCCTGGGTGAAGACCTGGCCTTCACCCAGGACGAAGAGGATTTCGCCCGGCAAGCGCTCAGTCTCTTTTTTGTAGGCTCAGGCGGGTCGGAACAGGTTTTCAAGCGGATTTACAAGAAGGTCAAAGGTCCCTACATCCTGCTGACGACCCCCACCCACAATTCGCTTGCGGCTTCCATGGAGATTCTTTCCTATCTGAACGAACAGGGTGAAAAGGGGGAAATACTCCACGGGACCGCCAATGAGATTGCCCGGCGGCTCGATATCCTGCTCCGTGTAGCCCGGACGCGTGACAAGCTGCGCGGCCTCCGCCTGGGGGTTACGGGTGAATCGGACTGGCTGATCAGTGAACCAGTTCAGGCGGACCGGCTGCGGGAGCGCTCGGGGATGGAGCTGGTCCCCCTTTCCATGCCAGAGATCCTGGAAGAGATCAATAAAAAAAGCTACCGGGACAATGTCTGGACCCAGGCCCTGAAAGCCAAAGGCTACAAGGGGGAGGAAATGGAGAGGGCGCTTGAAGTTTATGGTGCCTGTCGCCGGATTGTCGATCGGTATGAACTCGACGGCTTTACCCTCCGTTGCTTTGATTTGCTGGAACCTTTCTGCATTACGGGTTGCCTGGCGCTTGGCATACTCAACGCCGAAGGCATCTGGGCGGCCTGTGAGGGCGACAGTCGTTCGCTGGTCTCCATGGCGGTCATCGGTGAATTGACGGGTCAGCCTGTCTTCATGGTCAACCCCTCCCGCCTCTTCCCGGCTGACAAGGAAATTGTATTTGCCCACTGCATCCTGCCATTGGATATGTCCGGGGATTATAGGCTGACAACTCATTTCGAGAGCGGCCTGGGTATATCGGTCTGCGCAGATTTTGAACCCGGCCCCTGTACTGTCTTCAAGTGCAAGGACGATTTCAGGACCTACTACGCGGCAGATGCAAATCTCCTGACCAGCCTGCATGAAGGCAATCTCTGCCGCACACAGATAAAAGTGGGGATCCCTTCCGGTCTTGACTATTTTACAAGCCGGCCCATCGCCAACCACCATATGATCGTCCTGGGCCACCACAAGGAGCTCATTGAGGAGTTTTTCAGATCCTACGCTTAAGGCGGCGGAAGGGAAGGCAATTTTTACGGGAGCGGGCTGGGAACCAGGCCCGCTCCTTTCCATTTCCCTATGCTATGATGAGCACGCAATTGAATAGACCGCCGGTTTTTTAACCGTTATCGGCCATTCGCGGTCTGGAGCAGTAAGGGGGGATTTATGGAAATGAGGACGTCGTACCGTAGCCGGGCCATGCAGGCATCACCCATCCGCAAGCTGGTTCCCTTCGCGGATCAGGCTAAAAAACGCGGGGTCAAGGTTTATCACCTGAATATCGGCCAGCCTGATATTGAGACACCCAAGGTCTTTATGGAGGCGGTCCAGCAAGCCGAATTTGATGTTCTCGCCTATGCAGACTCCCATGGTTGGGAGCCGCTCCGCCAGGCAATCGCCGCCTATTACAAAAGATTGGACCTCCCCTTTGAGGCAGAGGATGTCATTATTACAAACGGGGGCAGTGAAGCCCTCCAGTGGGCCCTCCTGATCGCCTGTGACACCGGTGAGGAAGTATTGGTGCCGGAACCCTTCTATACCAACTATCGCGGTTTCGCAGCTCCCTATCTGGTCGGGATCAGTCCCATCACCACCTGCCCGGAGGAGGGCTTCGCGCTGCCTTCCAGGGAAAGGATTGAGGAACTCATCTCAGACAAGACGCGCGGCTTTCTGCTTTCCAACCCGGGAAACCCGGCTGGGGTGGTCTACAGTCCGGAAGAGGTCCGTATGCTTTCAGACATCGCGCGTGACCGGGGCCTCTTTATCATCGCCGACGAGGTCTATCGCGAATTCTGTTATGACGGTAAGGAGGCAACAAGCTTTGGGTCCCTGACCGATAATCTTGACCGTCTGATCCTGATTGATAGCATCTCCAAACGGTTTTCTGCCTGTGGGGCCCGGATCGGTTCCCTGACAAGTAAAAATAAAGAAGTGATGACAGCAGCCTTGAAGCTGGGGCAGGCTCGACTGTGCGCGCCGACCCTGGAGATGATTGGGGCAAAAGCCCTCTACGAACTTGATCCCGCTTATTTTACCCCCATCCGAGAACGCTATGAAGAGCGACGGGACATCCTGGTCGACGCGCTGCGGGGCATGGAGGGCGTGCTTTGCGAAAAGCCGGGGGGAGCTTTTTACGCCATTGCCAAATTGCCGGTTGATAAAGCGGATGACTTTGCCATCTGGTTGCTTACTGACTTCGAACTGGACGGCGGGACGGTCATGCTGGCACCGGCAGAGAACTTCTACCAAACCCCTGGTATGGGTCTCGACGAAGTGCGGGTCGCCTATGTGCTCAACACAGATGACCTGAAAGAAGCCATGCGGATCTTGAAGGCCGCCTTGAAAGTCTATCCCGGCCGAAAATCCTGAGAACATCCAGGGGACTGGAAGTTGCCGCCCCGGCTGAAAGCCGGAGCGGCCTTTTCTTGCGTCGATATGGCGCAAAAACTTACGACTCCTCTGCTATATTATGATTGACCAATGTCATACGGTTATGAGAGCGGGATCAATATGACCGACAGCTCAGGCCTTTCACCCAAGCAGGACAAGCAAGACCTAGCGGTAGAAGAATATTTAAGAAGACTGCCCGGCTGTCAGGGCTGGGTCTTGGGGTCTTGCCGTGCCCGTCACAGCGGGCGGGCCTGCTCAATTTATGAGGTTTTTGACAGGGAAGAGGGCGGCCATTGGCTTTTTCACGGACCCTGGCGGGAGTGGGAACGGGTGGGAAAATTGTGGACCCACCTCTCCTGGGCAAGCGAAACCCTGACGCGTATTTCGCCACTTTTTTCCATCCTTGGCCCCCTCCTGCCGGAAATGAAGTGGCTGGGTCTTCAAGAGGGCTTTTTCGGCCTTTCCCGTCAACGCTCAACGAGAGGCTACATAGATTCCATCACAAGGAAGAACCCTCCACGATTTGAAAACCTGGTCCAACTTACCGGCTTCCTGCGACTCCTTCAAACTGACCACCCCCTCCTGACTTCCAGTGAGGCCGGTGCGGTCGTGTCCCAGCTGGAGTCCAGCGCCCAGGAGCTGGTGGCCAGGCTGGAGGAGAGGATACCCTCCAAGCCCGTTTTCAGGAGGTGGAAAAGCTTCTACTTGCGGAACGCACGTAGCCTCGCCTCTTCCAGAAAGCCTAAGCTTACGCTATCCTTCGGAACTTACATCACAAGTTGTTTTGCTTATTCGGACCGGGGTTCACTCCTGATTGACAAGCCTTTTTTTCTATCTGAAGATTTGGCTGACAGCGACTTGTGCCGCCTGCTGATAGAGCTTGCGGATGCCTGCGAGCAGGACAGGCAGTATTTGATCGACCTCTATTTCAACCTGGATACACCTTCCAGTTTCTTCACCCATCTCGCCCACCGCCATATGACCCGTCTGCTGGAACAGATAGCCAGTGACCCGGACAGGGAAGAACCGCTCGACCTTCTGGCCCAATTATCCCGAAGCTATGATCTATTTCGGACTCCTGTACCCCATTGGTATAAATAGCGATTAGGTCTGCCTGACAAAGGTAGGACCTCCCATGTCATTTGCACCAAGCTGGAGGGGCTGTTGGTCAGGAATCTTGGTAAAGATAATAAATTTCAGCTATTGCAATTATAAGCTGGTGCCGTGTATTATTAAACAGTCATAGCAGATGCGGTATAATCGGGTTTCGATATGAGTCCCTACGGTTTCCGCATTTTGTCTTGCTTGGCAATGACATCAACGATTGGCGGAGTTTTTGGCTCCGGATTAAGGCGGTCAGCATGAATGGTATTCGGTATTTTCGGAAAAAGAATCATATGACGCAAAATGAACTTGCGGAAGCTCTGGGCGTTACCCAGACATCAGTCAGCCAGTGGGAGGGCGGGAGAAACTATCCCGATATAAAAACCGCCAAGCGCCTGGCAACAATGTTCGGCGCCACCCTCGATCAGATACTTGGCATGGAAGATATGTCTGACAGACCCTTGGTTGATTCATATGTCCCGGGCGCCCTGTTCGCGGATGCGGCAAATAATCTGAGCCATGATGATGTGGCCCTTCTGGAACAAAAATCCCGACTACTTTTTCTTATGGATAATCTGTCGCCACTCGCCCGCCAGCGGATTTTGGACCGGGCAGAGATTTATTATGAGATCGAAGGTTACGAACAGAATTCAACCCTGGCCGAGGAATCCGGAGAGGGCGAGATCAGGTATTGAGACATCAAAAAGCTAATAAGAGGGCAGGAAGCCTCCCAAGGAATTATAGGTCCAGGCAAGAGATCTGAAGGCCTGTAAATCATTCATAATCATTCAATTATCAAGGATAAATAATTGACAATCCAAGCGATTCGTGCTAAAATTTTCCCAACCTCAATTGGATTACATAGACGGATGTGTGCGCTCCGGAAGTACTGGATCGCCGGAAGGTTTAGGGTAATCGAATAACAGGTGTCCCGCGAGGCTGCGGCGTGCGTCTGGAGGTGCAGTACATCTGAAGCCAGGGTTGCGTAACCTCACAAATTGAACAGGACAGAGTGGCTGCGCCAACAACGTACAGGAATTATTTCTTTTCGCCGGAATCGTTCGTGGAGCTGTCTGGCTTTGACCGGCACAAGAGCAGTCGTGAAGGGACGGAAAGGAGGCGTACTTTGAAAGTACACCTCGAAGGGACGGGCAGCTGATTCCCGAAAAAGGGAATCCTGCCCGTTTCGTATGGATCCCTTCGGACCCGGGACCCAGCCGAGGTTAGACAGTGGCCTCATCTATCCTTTAAAATGTTGGAGTGAATAATAAACAAACCCCACATCCAGTTATTAGTCCTTTGGCCCGCCGCGTCCTCCTTGGTCTTTCCGGCGGAGTCGACAGCCTGGCGTCCGCCCTGTTGCTGAAGGCACAGGGTTATGAGGTAATTGCCGTCACCTTAAGGACCTGGGAGGAAGAGGGGGAACATGTCAGGGGATTGGAGCAGGCGACCCTATCGGCCGACCTGCTTGGTTTGCGCCACATAATTCTGGATGTCAGGCAGGCATTTTACAATCAGGTCGTAGAGCCTTTTGTGGAGGCCTGGCGACGGGGGGAGACCCCTAATCCTTGTGTCATGTGCAATCCGGATTTCAAATTCAAGACCATGGAGGATCTGGCCGATCAGCTCGAATGCCCCTACCTGGCGACGGGCCACTATGCGCGTACCGAGACCCATGAAGCTGGCAGCTGGCTCCATCGTGCCCGACACAGACCCCAGGATCAGAGCTATTTCCTGTACAGGCTGCCCTCAAGGATCCTGGACAGGGTCCTCTTTCCCCTCGGGGAAAAATCTAAAGAAGAGGCCCGCCTTCTTGTCTCATCAGCAGGTGATCCAACTGCAGTAAGCAGGGACAGCCAGGATATATGCTTTATCGGCAAAGGACAGCTGAAGCAATTTCTCGGGCGACAGGGTCTGGAGGACAAGCCGGGTTATTTTGTCAATTCGAGGGGCGAGCCGATAGGGGAGCACAGGGGGAGTTGGCGGTTTACGGTCGGTCAGCGCCGCCATCTCGGTGAATCCTTCGGCCGGCGTATGACTGTTCTGGCCCTGGATCACGAGAAAAACACCGTCCTTCTGGGAGATGAAGAAGAAGCTTTTGTCCAGGAGATGGAGCTGGCGGAAGTCTTCTCGCCACATAGGCTTCCCCCTTCCTTTTCTGCCGGCGTCCAACTCCGCTCACAAGGCAAGCCCCTGCCGGCCCGGGTGTGGGTCGATCAGGGACAGGGAGGGGGCAGGATCCGCTTTGAGTGTCCAGTCCGCTTGTCATCACCAGGACAGTCAGCGGTTTTCTACCAGGGGGACCGGGTCCTGGGGGGCGGCCTGGTCACGGAAATGTCCTAGGAGGCTAATCTCCTTCCAGGGACTGGACTTGCATTTTCTCTCAAAAAAAGGTACAATGCGGTTTGATGGACAATTATGTGCCTTTCGCACATTTACTAGATGGAGTACATGCCTTTGATCGCAAAAACTGACTTAGCCTCATGCCGTGCTGAACTGGAAGAACGCCTTGGACAACGCATTATGCTTAAATCGAATGGGGGGCGCCGGAGGACGGTTATTCACGAAGGTTACCTGGAGAATTGCTCGTCAAACGTCTTCACTGTCTGTTGCCCCGTGAGTCCAACCTACAATGAACACGTATGTTTTAGCTACATCGACCTACTGACCAATGTGGTCGAGATCGCATTCGATGATGAGGGTTTGGAGCGACTGCTCCAACAACCTGAGGACAACCGTTAGTTCGTGAACACTTTCGCACCCTTTCAAGCGCAGGAAACGGCGCGTGCGAAGGTAAACCTGTCACTTGAAATATTGGCCCGCCGGCCGGATGGCTACCATGAGCTCGTCTCATTGATGGCGAATACAGGACTGGCGGACCAACTTTTTTTTTCCCTGAAACCTGCCCAAAAAGCTCTTAATCGACTTGCTGGCGACCATGGATTTGGCTGGCGTGTCGCCTCTTCCGAGGGGGGGATGCCGGAGGGCGCCGCCAATATTTGCCACAAGGCTGCCCGGCTATTTTTTGAACAGGCAGGCATCAAGCCCTGGACTCTTGACTTCGAGGCCCGGATTGTAAAAAGAATTCCCCTTGAGGCCGGCCTGGGAGGGGGAAGCGCTGACGCGGCTGCTGTTTTACGCTTTCTTTGGCAATGCTGGCAGGAGGGCCTGGCTGAGGCCTATGGTCTGGAGTGCGACGGGATGAACCAGGCCGATCTTGCGACAGTCGCCCTCCGCTGCGGCGCCGATGTTCCCTTCTGTTTGGCAGGCGGTATCCGTCTGTGTGGAGGGGTTGGCGAAAGATTGTCGGATCCCTTTGCCAGCCCCGCCTGGCCCCTCTTGATCGCCAAACCGCCTGATTCGGTCAGCACGGCGGAAGCTTTCCAACTGCTCGATCAGGAGAGAGAGGGGAGGCTGTCCCTTGAAGGGAAGGAGGCGGCCCAGCCGCCCCCTGCAGTTGCCAGCTGGAAGGAGGCCCTTGGGAAGGGCGACAGGGTGGCCACGGCGGCCCTAATTAAGAATGATTTCCTTGAGATAATCGCCCGAAAAATCCAGCTGGTCAGATCCATCCTGGAGGAGCTCAAGGCGAGTGGCGCCTTCGCGGTTTCTATGACAGGGAGCGGTCCTTCCTGCTTTGCCTTATATGAGGATGAGGTGGGATTGGAAAGGGCCTATGAAGGCTTGACGGAGGCCTTGCCGGGTGTCAAGTGGCTGAAGACAGCCCTATCGCCCGAGCCGGAAAGTTTTCCGGTCAAAACTGATCGGTATCCAACCAGATTGTAAAGGGGCCGTCATTGACCAGATGGACCTTCATCTCCGCGCCGAACGAGCCCGTCGCCACGATCGGGACTTCGCGCCGGGCCAGCTCCACAAAGTAATTGTAGAGTCTTTCACCCAGTTCAGGCGGGGCTGCCTTGATGAAACTCGGCCGGTTACCCTTCCTGGTATCCGCAAACAAGGTGAACTGGGAAACGATAAGGACACTTCCTGAAACAGCCTCCAGATTAAGGTTCGTCTTGCCTTCCGGGTCCTTGAAGATTCTGAGATTATTGATTTTTTTCCAAAGTCGTGCGCAACTCTCCTCCCCGTCGTCCTCCCCAACGCCGAGCAGGATCAGGAGCCCCTGGCCAATATCTGATTTCCTGCCCTGGCCGCAGTCGACCGAGGCTTCGCTTACCCGCTGGATTAAAGCCCGCATCTCATTAACTCCTTCATCTTACAGTCTTGACCCAAGGCCTTTCGACCATCCTACCATGCATCCGGCCAGCTGGGCAGAGGGCGTCAAGCGGCGGCGGGTATAAGCTTTTTTGGCTTGGCCCCTATGATATAATTAGCCTGTTTCTTTATCGTGGGCTTGTCCCTGGGGCAAGAGCAAGCTTGAAGAATGAGGAGAGTTGTATGAAGAGTTGTCAATATTGTCAGGCTGAACTGGATGACAAAGCGGTCTTTTGCAGCCGTTGTGGAAACAAGCAACCAGAGGCCCCGGCAGCAGAGCCCACGGTGACTGTGGCGCCGCCCGCCGGTCAGCCCCCTCTTCCGGCGGCAGCCGACATAGCGGCCCCTCCCTATCCCTACCCCCAACAGCCACAGGCCCCTAAAGCCCCTTCCGCCCTTGCGCTCGAAGGGAAACGCTATTTTCGTTGGCTGGGCCAGGGGGTCCTGGGAACAGATGAGCCCATGCATTTCTTGTTCGCCGCCATCGTCCCCTTCCTGATCACCTTGTTTTACACGCTCAGTTCGGGAAAGATGATGAACTGGCATGCGGGTGGATTCTTCCTCCTTTGGTTTTTTAACCTGATCCTCATGGTCGCAATGCCGACGGCAGCCTGGCTGTGTAAACGCTATTGGCTGGGGGAGGAGATGGATTTCCAGGGCGCCTTCGCACGCTATTCCTCCTATCAGAATATTGTGTTGCCGATTTCCTTCTTCATCATGATTCTCGGTCTTGCCATCTCCATGACTTCCCTGGGCGGCATGAATTTCCTTTCCCTGCTCTTGCACCTGGTGCCTATCCTGTCCTTCGCGGCTGCCACGTTGACCTGTATTTCCGGTTCACAGGCAGGCACAAAAAAACTCTGGCTGGTCGTGCTCGCGCTTGCGATCGTCTATATCATCCTGTTTTTCTTGATCAACCTGATCCTGATGGCCGGTGTGAATTGGGGTTGGGGAGGCTATAGCTACTTCTAGTCGGAAGACTGGGCAGGGGGGATTTTTCTTGAGCAGTGGAGGAAGACAGCGGGCGGGGCGTTCTGTAAAGCGCCCCGAAAGATCAACCAGGGTATCCGGGGGGAAAGGGGCGAAAACCCTGTTCGGACGCCTATTCCCCTTGAAATTCGTCCTGTTCGGTGTCACGGCGGGGCTCCTTATCTCAGTCTTTTCCGGTGTTTATATAATCTACGCCGATATGATGTCGCGCGTGACCTATACGGGCGATGATATTTCCTATGACAGCTTTTACGATATTCCCGACCTGATGGACCCGGACAATCATGATGAATGGGAACTTGAGCTCATGACCTGGCTCAATCAAGAATTGGATGATGATCCAGAAGCCTTGTCGGGAATGGAAGCCCTTGGCCCGGACCAGACCGGAAGCATCAGCATGAAAAAAATGGATGGTGTCGAGAATATACTGCTCTTCGGTGTCGATACGAACAGTTACAAGGGTCGCTCCGACGTCACCATGATCATCTCGATAAATCACAATACAAAAAAGGTAAGTATCGTGTCGCTCATGAGGGCCATGCACGTCAATATCGGTGTCCGCAACCACAACTGGGGCTTGCTGAATGCCGCCTATTCCTATGGCGGACCAGCGCTTGCGATCAGGACGGTGGAAAGCAATTTTGGCATTCCGATCAAGGGTTTCGTGGCTGTCAACTTCAACTCTTTCGTCAAGATCATCAATGCCCTGGGCGGGGTCACCATAAGCTTGACCCCGGCTGAGGCCAGGTACCTGGGCTTGAGAAGTGGCAATAACCGCTTGTCCGGCAGCCAGGCGCTCTCCTATTCCCGGATCAGGAAACTCGACAGTGACTTTCAAAGGAACCAAAGACAGCGGAATGTCATCAATTCCATCCTGAATGAGATGGCGGCCAGCGGGGGATCAACCGTCTATAAGGTGGCCACTGTTATTTTGGCCAACACCTACACAAACCTGGATCTCAACCAATATGTTTCCAAGGCTCCGACCTATCTTGCTTATCAGAGGCAGCAGCTCCAGCTGCCCTCTATGGACGAAACCCGAAAATTCTACGTCAAGGGCCAGGAGGTCTGGTGGTTTGACATGGTCAAGACCCAGAACCGGCTCGTAAACTTTCTAATGAACTAAAGGGCTTTTGGCCCCATCGTCTGGAAAGACGGGGCGTGTGGCCTTGGAGGTGGGAAGATGCCAGCTTCTTCCAAGTCTTTCTTAAGTTTGGATTCCGTCAAGGGCCTTGCTCACGATCTACTCCTGGATCTTGCGGGATCTTTCTTTTTCGCGACAGGTGTCTACAATTTTGCGGTTCAGGCCAACTTCGCGCCGGGCGGCGTAACGGGCATAGCCATTATCCTGAATCATTACACGGGGCTCCCGATCGGATCCCTTGCCCTGCTTATGAACATCCCCATCATTGCCATGGCCTACCGCTTGCTGGGCAGACGATTTCTCCTCCGCTCATTCAGGACCCTGGTCGTCAACAGCCTTTTCCTTGACCTGATCAGCCCAAGGTTGCCGGTCTACCAGGGGGATCCTCTGCTTGCGGCCCTCTTCGCCGGTGCCCTGGCAGGTATCGGCCTTGCCATCATCTACCAGAACAAGAGCAGCACCGGTGGATCCGATCTAATCATCCTGTCACTTCGGAAAAAGAAAGCTCACCTGTCCCTGGGCCAGCTCTCACTTTTTGTGGATGGTCTCATCGTCTTGACCGGTGGACTGGTCTTCCATAAGATCGACGCGGTACTTTACGGTTTTGTATACAGCGCGGTCCTTACCCTGATCATTGACAAAATTATGTTCGGTTTCATTTCAGGCAAGCTGGCCATGATCATTTCCAGCCAGGGGGAGGAGATCGCAAGGCAGATCGGGCAGGAGCTCGAGCGCGGATCCACCTTTTTACAGGCCCACGGCGCCTACTCGAAGGAGCATCGACCGGTCATCCTATGCGCCTGCAGCCGTTCCCAGGTGCCGGAGCTGCGAAAAATCGTACAGGCTGTCGATCCGGACGCGCTTTTGATCATAAGCTCCTATGACGAGGTATACGGCGAAGGATTTCTTCCGATTGATGACTAGTGTTTCCTTTGTAACAAGCAGGTCCCGATAACTTGGTAGAATGTTGGCTGTGCGCCAGCCAGTCAAGCGCAAGATCCATTATTGGAAGGGGATAATCCATGCCACCTGCCCTGGAGATGCAACAATCGATTTCTGTACTCACCGTCTTCTTGCAGGGGCTGGTGAGTTTCCTGTCACCCTGTGTTTTACCCCTCCTGCCCATGTATATCGGTTATCTGGCGGGTGGAACCTACACGGTGGATGAAGAGGGTGAGGTCCAGTATCCTAAAAAGCGTGTTTTCCTGAACACCCTGTTTTTTGTGCTGGGCATCGCGTCGACCTTCTTCGTACTGGCCTTGGGCTTTACCGCAGCTGGGGAATTCTTCAGTACCTACCGCCGGGCCTTTACCATAGGTGGAGGGGTGCTGGTTATCCTCTTTGGTCTTTACCAGCTCGGCGCCCTCGGTTCCTCCTTCTTTTTGTCCAGGGACAGGAGACTCTCCTTCAAACTGGACAAGTTCGCCATGAATCCTCTGATTGCCTATCTTCTGGGATTCACCTTCAGTTTCGCCTGGACGCCCTGTATCGGGCCGGCCATGTTCAGCGTGCTCCTTATGGCGGCAAGCGCGGCCCAGCGCAGTCAGGGCTTTTTACTGGTAGGCGTTTATGCGCTGGGGTTTACGATTCCCTTCCTATTGGTGGGCCTCTTTACGACGCAGACACTGGCTTTTTTCAAGAGACACAGTAAAATTATGAAATACACCGTCATTTTGGGAGGCCTTCTCATGCTGGTGATCGGGATACTCATGATCGCTGGCATCTATGGCGGATAAAGGGAAAAGGAAATTTCCATGACAAGTAATAGACACGATGGACAAAGACAATCGCGCCGGGCTCTGACCGCCTTGATCGCTCTCCTGCTGATCCTGACCCTCCTGGTCACGGCTGTCGCCTGCGGTAAGGGCAAGGCTGAGCCGACGGGGGAGTCGGAGAGCGCGCCCGGGTCGGGCGAGAGTCAGCCGACCGAGCCGGAAGGCAGTCAGTCGACCGAACCGGATGAGGAGAAGGTCAAGGGCTATGACTTTAGCTTGACTGATCAATATGGCGTGGAGCACAACCTGGCCCAGTATGAGGGGAAGGTCGTCTTTCTGAATTTCTGGGCCACCTGGTGTCACAACTGCATTGCGGAGATGCCCGATATAGAACAACTCTATAAGGATCATGGGCTTAATGCGGGTGATCTGGCCGTCCTCGGCGTAGCCTATCCGGATGATGGCTCGGGAGCCGGTCAGCGTGAGTTGGATCTTGAGGGAATCAAGCAATTTCTGACAGAAAATGACATAAGTTTCCCGGTCCTTATGGATCTTGATGGCAAGATCTTTCAGGATTACAGGATCGTGGGTCTGCCGACGACCTTTATCATCGACCACGAGGGTTACTTCATCGGCTATGCCCAAGGTGCCATGCAGCGTGAAATTATGGATTACTATGTCGAAAAGGCAATCGAAGACATGAAATAGGGCTTGCCGACGAGGCCCCGATCGCCCCTATCCCGCTGATTTCCCCCCTCTATGATAGAATGGGTCGGCAGATTATTCTGCTGGGAGGAATGCATGCTGGATTTAGTTTATATCCGAAACAGGCCGGAAGAAGTCGCTGAAAAACTGGCGCGTCGAGGTTTTATTGTAGATTTCGAGGAGTTTCTCGAATCGGATGCCTCGCGCCGGGCGCTCATGCATGAGACTGAGGAGTTGAAGGCCGAAAGAAATGTGAAATCGGCGGAAATCCCCCTTATCAAAAAACAAAAGGGAGACATCAGCCTCTTGACGGAGACGCTTCGGGAGCTAGGCGAGAGAATCCGAGACAATGATCTGAAGATCAAGGAGATGAACGCCTCGCAGCAAGCTTTTCTGGCCTCCCTACCCAATATCCCTGCCGATGATATCCCCGCGGGCGGCAAAGAGAACAATGAAGTGGTATCCGTTTGGGGAGAACCGGAGGCGGTGGGGGCCGCTACGAAAAACCATGTCGATCTTGTCGAATCCTGCGGTATGATCGATTACGAGCGGGGCGCCAAGCTGTCGGGGAGTGGGTTTTGGATCTACACCGGCCCGGGCGCTATCCTGGAATGGGCCCTCTTGAATTATTTTGTCAGTGAGCACCTCAAGGATGGTTACGAGATGATGCTGACCCCTCATATCCTGAACTACGAGTGCGGTTATGTCGGTGGTCAGTTCCCCAAATTTGAGGATGATGTTTTTCAACTCAGGGGTGGTGGTGACAAGTTCCAGTTTATTTTGCCAACGGCCGAGACAGCGCTCACCAATGTTCACGTGGATGAAATCTTGAATGAAGCGGATCTGCCGAGGAAGTATTTTGCCTTTACGCCCTGTTACCGCCGTGAGGCCGGCTCCTACCGGGCCGACGAACGGGGCATGATCCGGGGTCACCAGTTCAACAAGGTGGAGATGTTCCAATACGCCCGTCCGGAGGATTCGGAGGCCGCCTTTGAGGAGCTGGTAGGCAAGGCGGCGAGGCTGGTCGAGGGGCTGGGCCTTGTCCACCGTGTCAGCAGGCTGGCGGCGGGCGATTGTTCCGCGGGCATGATGAAGACCTTCGATATCGAGATATGGATCCCCAGTATGCAGATTTACAAGGAAGTCAGTTCCGTATCAAACGCAGGCGACTACCAAGCCCGGCGGGGCAATATCCGTTACCGGCAGGCCGATTCAGGCAAAACCGCCTTCTGCCATACCTTGAACGGCTCGGGGCTGGCGACATCCCGTGTTATCCCGGCCATAGCCGAACAATGTCAGCAGCCAGACGGCTCCATCCGGGTTCCTGAGGTCCTGGCCCCCTGGATGTATGGAATAGATGTGATCCGTCCGGTCGACCGGACCCATGTCTGATCAATATAAAACGGTTCGCCGCCAAGGTCTCTATGAGTTGACTGACCGTGGCTCCCGCTTCATCGGCCTGTGTGAGCCCATCTTGTCGGAGCAGGACGCCCTTGACCTGATCAACAGCTCCCGTGTCCGCTATCCCGAGGCCCGCCACTATGTCTATGCCTGGCGGACCAATCTTCCCTGCCAGCTCCAACGCTTCTCAGACGATGGGGAACCCCATGGAACGGGTGGCAGGCAGGTGCTTGATGCCCTTCTCCAGGAGGAGATCGACCGGGCTGCCATCGTCGTTGTCCGCTACTTCGGGGGGATCCTGCTGGGTAAGGGTGGCCTGTCACGGGCTTACTCGAAGGCAGCCCGGGGCGCTCTGGAGGCGGCCCTTCCTGTCCGCTTCGTCCGTTGCCAAAGCTTCCGGCTGGAGGCTGACTACCCTGTCTTCCATCAGTTGCAAGGCCGCCTGGAAGCCGGGGGATTTTTTCTGGAACCGGCCGTTTTCGGTGAAAGGGTCGAGCAGCTTGTGGGAGCGACGGCTGACAGGGTGGAGGAATTGCGGGCACTGGTTATGAATCTTTCCTCCGGTCAGATAGCCTTCAAGCCCGAAGCTGAGCGCTGGCTTGAAGACCCCTCCTGATCTTGCCCCTCCGGCCGCGTGTATAATGATATCAGCATTACAGGAGGCTTTGGCTGTCTTAGGGAGGGTCTATGGCGGGTCATTCAAAATGGAGCAATATCAAGCGACGCAAAGAGGCGGTAGACGACAAGCGGGGGAAGGTATTCTCGAAACTGGGGCGTGAGATCCAGGTCGCCGTCCGGGAGGGTGGTCCCGACCCTGAGTCGAATTCAGTTCTCAGGGATATCATTGCCAAGGCCAAGTCCTATAACATGCCCAACGACAGTATCCGGCGCTCCATCGAAAGGGCCTCGGGAGAAGGCGGCGGCGCCATGCTCGAGGAGATCTACTATGAAGGCTACGGCCCGGGCGGTGTCGCCCTCATGGTCCGGGCCCTGACAGACAACCGGAACAGGACGGCGGGTGAGATCCGGCACATCTTCAGTAAGTACGGCGGCAATCTCGGTACAGACGGATGCGTCTCCTTCCAATTCGTACGTAAGGGCAGCCTTGTGATCGAAAGGGGGGATGACCTTGACGAGGATGTGGTCTTCATGGACGCCCTTGAAGCCGGCGCCGAGGATGTCGATCTCGACGATGAGCATATCATCGTGATTACAACGGCACCTGAACTTTACGCCTCAGTCCGGGACCAGCTTGCCAAAAACTATGAATTCGCGGATCAGGGTCTTGATCAGATTCCTTCCATCATGGTCTCCCTCCTGGCG
Source organism: uncultured Mageeibacillus sp. (assembly GCA_964486135.1). Lineage (GTDB taxonomy): Bacteria > Bacillota > Clostridia > Saccharofermentanales > DTU023 > UBA4923. The sequence continues at coordinate 3,869 of CAZAKT010000005.1, read as the reverse complement.
GATGAGGCCATAGACAACATGGAAAAGTTGATCGACCGCCTGGAGGACAACGAGGACGTCCAGGATATCTACCACAATTGGGATCAGGAGGAGTAAGCGGGAGCCATGGCCAACGGTTGGTTTAGACGCAGGAAGATCGATACGGAACCGATCGACCAGCTCCCTGTGCTGGAAGCTGAGAAAGCTGGGGAAGGGCCGCCGGCCGACACCTCCTTCAACCCTTTCGGCCGCTTTGCCGATGCCGTCATTTCACAGATGAATGAACGCGCTGACGCCTATGAGGAACAGTCACAAAAAGAAATCCGCGACCTCCTGTCACAGATTGCGGTCGTATCTTTTATTGGCTCCAGCGGTAGCGGAAAATCGACCCGGGCGATCCGGGTCGCCCGTGAGTACAATATCGAATACATAATCGACGACGGACTCCTGATTCACGGGAGTGCCATCCTCACCGGTTCCTCAGCCAAGCGGGCCGCGACAAAAATGGATTCGGTCAGGCAGGCCATGTTCCTTGACCCTTTGCGGGCCGAAAACATGCGGCGGGCCCTGATTGAGCATTTGCCAAGCGCCCTCATGATCCTGGGGACGTCGGAGGCAATGTTGACCCGTATCTGCGAGAATCTCTGGCTGAATCAGCCCTCGATCAAGATCAGGATTGAAGACGTCTCGACGGAAGAAGAGCGGAACCTGGCCCGTCAGACCCGTATGAGCGAGGGTAAGCATACGATCCCTGTCCCCAGCATGGAGATCAAGCACGAGTTCTCCGGCTATCTGGCGGAACCCATCGCGAAATTCTGGCAGCGGTTCGATTTTGGCGTTTTCGGATCACAAAGCAGCCAACCCGTCATCGATCAGGAGCGGACCGTTGTAAGGCCAACCTTTTCTACCTTGGGCAGCTATGCCATGTCCGACCAGGCCATGAAAGACCTTGTCGGCATGATCGCCATCACGGTGGACGGTGTTGAAGGTGTTGTCAGCCAGAGAGTTCACAAGGAACCCTACGGAATCATTCTGGATCTTGATCTGTCTGTCTATTACGGTTCCAGCACCCAGGCCGTCCTCGCGGATGTCCAGGCAGCGGTCAGCTCCGGTGTTGAGCGATACACGGCCGTCAATGTCCTGGCCATCAATGTCCGGGCTGTCCGTGTCGCCAAGGGACGGGAAGCCTGATTTCCAGCCCTTGAATCAGAAGGGATCCCGGCTTGACCGCCCGTCACCACCTATGGGGAGGGGACTGCTGGTATAGGCGGGGACAGCCCCGATCCGAACCTCATAGACCGCCTTCAGGCGGGCGCCGATTTCCCGGATGAACATGTAAAGGCCTGAGGCGTAGGCACGTGGATCGGTGGCAAAGCCCTGGACCTGGATCCCTTTCTTGTCCGCAATGAAGACGGCCCGCTGCAGGTGAAAACGCTGGGTGGCAATGATGGCTGAGTTTACACCAAATACGTGTTTGGCCCGATAAATAGTGTCATAGGTGTCCAGACCGTAGTGGTCCATAAAGATGACCTCATCAGGGATTCCCTGCTCGATCAGATAATTGTACATGACGAGTGGCTCGTTGTAGTTGTCTTCCCTGTGGTCCCCCGAAACCAGGATCCGGTCCGACAAACCTGCCCTGTAAAGGGTCACGGCCCCGTCCAACCTGTCTTGCAACATGGGGGAGGGCTTCTTGTTGGCGTATATTTGGGCGCCGGGTACGATGATACAGTCAACGGTCCCTTTCAGGGTTTCCAGGGGTTTTGTCAACGCATTTCCCCGTAAGGCGATACAGGCGTAAACAGTGAAAAGTGTTGAGGCAAGGACGAGTATGAGCCCCAGGACAAGGGCAGTCAGAGCAAGCAAAACCTGCTTCAGGACAGAGAACCAGTGCCTTTCTACTTTGCTTCGGATCGACATTGCCTCATGTTAGAATAAGCGTGCCTTCCTGTCCACTGATGAGAGGGACAGCGGTTAGGAATAAGATCGGGGAAGAAGGTGGAGACTTGCGGGAGTCCATCCGGAGTAAGAGAGAAAGAGGCCCGTCAAAACCCGGCCTTAACCGATTATTTGCCTTATTTTTGCTTGTTTTTCTTTTCTTCTCCTTTTCCTGCGCGCCGGCCGGAGGAGGTGAAGTAGATGGTGGAAATTCTACCGAGAGCCTGCCGGTCCTTCCCGAGGAGCCGCTCCTGGAAGAGGATCCATCCATTGACAGAGGTCTTCCCGGCAGTCGGTCCAAGCGCCTGACCCTGGCTCTTTCCGATCCCGAAAAACTCAACCTTAATCCATTTGCGGAAGGTGTGGGCCTCTTCCCTGTTGATCCGTCAGGCAGGAGACAACCCGTCTACGAGACCTTGATCAGCTATGATCCGGGAAGTCTGGACTATAAGCCCCTGCTGGCGGGAAAGGTGAGCTTGAAGGATGATCTGATAAGCGTTGAGCTCCCTCCCGGGAGAAAATGGCAGGACGGTTTTACCCTCACGGCGGCCGATCTGCTTTTTTCCATTGAAACCCACATCAGTTTCAAGACGCAGGCGGGAATTTTATTTGAAACCCTCATCAGCGATCTTGAGATCGCGGGTGAGCTGTCACTTCGCATTCAAGTGAAAGAGGAGGAGATCAATGCCGGTATCCGGTGTATGGAGGCGCTTGCCTCCGCTTTAATCGTCCCCAAGCACCTCTGGGAACCCTTCTTGATTAACGTGCTGGATCCCGAACAATTGTCGGGGCAGGATATCCCCCGGGTCGGTTCGGGCCCTTGGTCCCTTTACAGGGAGGATGAGTACGCCCTCTCGCTTGCGGCCTTTCCTGACGGTCAGGACCCTGTCAGCGGAATTAAGTACCTTTCCATCCTGAAGTACGCCAGGCAGGATCTGGCCCGACGTGCCCTCCTGCACGCTGATCTTGACCTCATTCTCCTGGATTCATCGCTTGAAAGTCTTGTGAGCGGGGACTGGGAGTTGGTCCTGGGTCAGGATGACCCTCCCATCCTCCCTCTTATGAGCGGTGAAAAGTGGCTGGGGCTTACGGTCAACCCCTATAGACAAGGGGTCCTTGAGCTGGACGCTTTCCGGCAGCTCCTGTCCCTGGCGGCGGAAGGGGAGTTGGCCGGGCCCATTCTCCTGTCCCAGGATCCAGGCTCTTTCCCTTCCTATACCTTCACCATCCCCACCCTTATGGCAGGCTTGGATGATCAAAAGATGGAATCCGGAAGCTTGAGGCCGGACAAGGAGGCTATTTACAGTATTTTGGCCGATGCCGGCCTGGTTTTGAATCGTGACACCGGAAGGCTCGAATCGAAAGGCAATCCACTCCCCTCTTTGGAGCTGATCTATCCGGAGGATTACGATCACATTGAGCGGGCCTGCCAGCTGTATCAGGAATCTGCCGGTCGCCTAGGTATAGGGATTTCCCTGCGAAGCCTGCCTCAGGATGAGTGGCGCCTGCTCTCTTCAGAAGGCGACTACGAGCTGGCCTATACGGAAAGCTCTGTCAACGAGTCACCCGCCGGCTTATCTGAACGCCTGCTCTCCATTCTCAGCCTGGACCAGGAAGACGGCGGTCAGGGCCTCCTTCTCATCAGTTCTATGGGCGATGCGAAAAGCTGGGAAGATATCATAGAGACCCTTGAAGAACTTGGCACTTGGCTCATTCGCGAGGGCATCCTCATCCCCTTGGCGGCAGGACCGTCGGAAGCCGGTTTGTGGAATCCGGCCAAGGTGGAAAATTTTGACTTCAAGGGGATCTTTCCGGCCGGTATCCAGACGGAGTCCCGGGGCCTCAGGCACTGAGCCTTGATTTCATAATAAAAGGGACCGGATCATCTAAAACGGCCCCTTTTGGTGGGAGCAACCGGGCTCGAACCGATGACCCCTTGCTTGTAAGGCAAG
>CAZAKT010000004.1:60673-68332 GCA_964486135.1 uncultured Mageeibacillus sp. | reverse complement strand
TCTTAGAAGATGCTCGAGGCTGGTTTGGCATTGATCAGTTGCCGGCGGATGTAGTCTTTAGTCTCTGCTTGTCTATGACTAGTTGCCTTTACCCAAGGGAAGAAATATTTCGTTATGTTTGGAGGAAATGGCTGTTTTAGGTTTCCTTGTTGACCGAACATTTATGAAGTCCTAAGATTATGAAGATTGCGATAGTCAAAATACTTCGACAAGGAGATATTCTATGAGGCTGAAACTTGAATCCCTTTATGTCAAAGACCTGGTATTCGGCGCGAAGACTGGATTTGAGGATGGCCTCTTGACCCTTGACAGGGAAGAGTTGACCGGTCTGATCCTTTCGGAACCAGAAATCGCCTCGGTTGAGCTCAATATTGCCCGGCCAGGTGACAAGACCCGTTTGGCCAATATTATGGATGCCATTGAACCGCGGGCCAAGCTTGACCAGGAAGATACCGATTGGGCCGGCGTGCTCGGCGGCCTGGAAAACAGCCTGGGCAGCGGGACGACGCGGGCCCTCAAGGGGATGGCTATCATGATCCATGACCGGACCTGGGACCATTCCAGCATCATGATCGCCCACCTGGACATGAGCGGCCCCTGTGCTGTCTACTCCCCTTACAGCAAGCTGGTCAATCTTTCCATGGATTGCAGGCCGGTCGATGGGGTGGACCCTTATGATTTCTCCCGCGCCCTCCGCCGGGCCGGCTACGGGATGGGGGTCTATCTGGCCCGGGCCAGCCTGGACCAGGCGGCGGACCAGACTGAAATCCTTGACAACGAGAGCTGCCAGGCCGGTCTGCCCAGGATTGGCTATTATTTCCAAATGTTCAACCCCCAGTTCGGCATACCTGAATCAATACTTTACGGCTTCGAACTGCCCGACACGCTGCCTTTGGTGATCCAACCCCAGGAAGTGGTGGACGGCGCCGTGGCCTGGGGGAGGTCCTATCAATTGATGGAAACCTATTCCATACAGAATCATCCCATTATCTTCGACCTCTGTCGCAGACACGGCAAAGACCTGAACTTCGTCGGCATGATGGTTGGCAATACCAGCCTGGATGAAAGAAGGAGGCAGTTGTCCAGTATGATGGCCGCCAACACCTTCAAGGATGTCTTCAGATGCGACGGCGTGATCCTGACCAAGGCTATGAGTGGCGCCGCCCATTATTGTGAGGCCGCCGTCGCATCGGAATTGGAAAGACGCGGCATAAAGACCGTGCTCATGGCCAATATTATGAACTCCCAAAGCAAGGTTGAATCGGAGTTGATGTTCAGTGATCCCAAGCTGAATGCCGTCGTCCAGCTGGGAGCGACCATCGAAATGATCGACTGCCCGGCAGTGGATCGGGTTTACGGGGCCGACCCGACCGATACCCTCATGTTTTACTCGCGCAGCTACCCACCGGCCCAGGGCCCGATTAAACTCGATATGTTCAATGTCCTGGGCGCCATGAACCACGTGGGACATGGCAGTATGATGGGCGTCAACTACTAGGCGGATGACCCTAGGGTCAATCCGTGGATTATAAAAGGAGATCAAGCATGGAAAAAAAGCGTGTGATCTGTTATATCAATCAGTTCTTCGCCGGAGTAGGGGGCGAGGAGCATGCGGACACGGGGATCTCCCTTGTCAGGCAACCCTTGGGCCCGGCTCTTCTAATCAATTCCCTGATAAGTGACTGGGGCCAGGTGGTCGCCACCCTGGTCTGCGGTGACAATTACTTTGCCGAAAATCCAGAGGAAGCCATCCGGGAAGGGCTGGAGCTGATCCAGGATTGCCAAGCCGATCTTTTCCTGGCGGGGCCCGCCTTCAATGCCGGCCGCTATGGACTCAACTGTGGCAATATCTGCGCTGCCGTCCAGGAAGAATTTTGCATCCCCACCCTTACAGCCATGTACCATGAGAATCCGGCGGTTGACTTGTTCCGGGACAGGACCCTGATCGTGAAAGCCGGCATCAGCGCGGCAAAGATGAAGTCGACGGCTGAGAGCATGGCGGCTATTGGGAAAAAACTGGCCCTGGGTCAGGCCCTGGCCAGCGCTGAGGCAGAGGGCTATTTCAGCCGAAATATTATCCGCAATGAAATGACGGACAAGCAGGCGGGTATCCGGGCCGTTGAGATGATGCTGAAGAAGGTCAAGGGAGAGCCCTTTGTGAGTGAGATGACCCTGCCGGAGTTCGATTACATAGAACCGCCCCGGCCCATTGAGGATATCCGCAAGGCTCCGATCGCCCTCCTGACGGATGGAGGTCTGGTTCCCCAGGGCAATCCCGACAGGATCCGTTCCTTCAGCAATACCGCCTGGGGCAAGCACGCCTATGTCAAATTATTCGACGATACAGCCGAAGTTGTACACGATGGCTACGACAGCTCCCTGGTACTGGAAGACAAGAACCGCCTCCTGCCCCGGGACGTCCTGGTCGATCTTCAGGAAAAAGCTGAGCTGGGCGATCTTGATCCGGAGGTTTACGTCTGGGCGGGGAATGCAGCTGGTATCAAGGCCTGCCAAAACATTGGAGCGGCCATCGCCAAGGACCTGCTGGCCAAGGGCATCCGGGGGGCCATCCTGACCAGTACCTGAGGGACCTCCACCCGTTGCGGCGCAACGGCGGCGGCAGAGATAGAGCGGGCGGGGATTCCGGTCGTCCAGGTCACCACCATCGTCGACGTCCCCCAGATGGTGGGTGTATCCCGGATCCTGCGAGCGGTGAAACTGACCAGTCCCTGTGGTAACCCCGACCTTCCTCCGGAACTGGAGAGGGCCCAGCGCAGGCAACTGGTGGAAAAGGCCCTGGCCATGCTGGGGGAGGAAGGCCAAAAAGGGCATTTTGAAAAATTTGATTGAGGACAGGCCCGTCCGGGTCTCCCTAGTCGACAAAGGTCAGGAGTTGGTCCAGCTCTTTACGTTTTGGCATGATAGGCTCGTCTGCCGGGTAGCCCGCCGCGACCACAGCCGAAACTTTTTCCTCTTGGGGGATCCCCACCTTGGCCTTTACCCCTTCCTCGTCGAAAATACCCATGATGACGGTACCCAGCCCCAGGGCATAAGCGGAGAGGCAGAGGGTCTGGGTGGCCAGGCCCGCGTCAAAGCTTTCCCAGTGCGTCCCCTTGCTGGTGGTGAAAGTCCCGTCCCGCTCATAACCTGAACGTGACCCGACTGTGGTGACCAGGATCAGGGCCGGGGCATTTTTGAAGATACCGGCATTCTGTTGAAAATCAAGCACGCAGTTATCAGCCAGATAGGTCTTGAGCTCCTGATCCTGAATGATATGGTAGCGGACTGTCTGCGAGTTTTTCCAGCTGGGGGCATAGGAGGCCAGGGAGATGAGCTCTTCGAAAAGCTCTTTGGGGACGGCCTCCTGTTTGAATCTCCTTACGCTTCTTCTTCCTTTGATTCCTTCGAGAATATCCATGCTTCTCCTCCTTGATTGATTTGAGAATGGGACTCTTTCCAGGGCCTGAGGCCTGGGCTTCAGTCCTATCTTTCCGGCCGTATGGTCTTCAGGGTTGCCCTTGCCACCATGATTTCCTCGTCCGTAGGGATCATATAGACCTTGACGGGCGACTTATCTTTTGAGATCAGGCTTTCAGGCTTGTTGGCCACATTTCGCTTTTCATCCAGTTTCACGCCCAGGCAGTCCAGATCTTCCAGGATCTTCTTTCGCAAGGCCGAGGCATTCTCACCGATGCCGCCGGTGAAGACGATCGCGTCCGCCCCGCCCAGGACCGCAAAGTAGGAACCGATATAGCGCTTGACGCTGTAAGCGAAGACATCCAGGGCGAGTTGGGCCCGCTCATTGCCTGCCAGGGCAGCCTCTTCCAGATCCCTGATATCCGAGCCAACACCGGAGAGGCCTTTCAGACCGCTCTCATTGAGCATGATAGCCTTGAGTTCTTCCGGGCTGTAGCCCCTGGCTTCCATAAAGGGCAGGACATAGATATCCAGGTCACCACTTCGTGTCCCCATGGGGATTCCCGATTCCGGGGAGAAGCCCATGGAGGTATCAATGGAGATGCCGTCCTTGATCGCGCAGATGGATGAACTGCCCCCCAAATGACAGGAGATGATCTTGCAGTCACGCTTGTTCCTGCCCATGATCTCCGGAGCCCTTTGCGCGATGTAGCCGTGGGATGAACCGTGGAAGCCGTATTTGCGGACATGATATTCCTTCTGCCACTCATAGGGGAGGGCATAGCTGGCTGCGTAGGCTGGCATATGTCGGTGGAAATGGGTCTCAAAGACCCCAACCAGACGGACCTGGGGCGCGGCTTCCGCGAAAGCCCGGATGCTCTCCAGATAGATCCGGTTGTGCAAGGGAGCGGCGGGCAGATAATACTCCAGCGCTTCCAGGACCCTTTCTCCGATGACGGCGGGACCAAAGAGGGGTCCCGCATGAACTGTCTTGAATCCGATCGCGTCTAGTTCATCCAAATCCTTGATTACGCCACTTTCCAATACCTGGTCAAGAGCGAAGCGGACAGATTCCAAATGATTCTTCATATCGATGGCGCCGGAGCGTTGAACCTCTCCATAGTCCAGTTTGTAGTCCGCCCGATCCGTTCCGATCCCCCCTATGCGGAGCTGGAACAAGGTTTTTTCCTGGGGCATGGCATAAAGCCGGATTTTAAGCGAGGAACTCCCTACATTGCACGAGAATATTTTCATAAAGGCTCCTTTCGGTTTAAGAGCGCCAAAATCGGCAGATCAAAGGCTGAGGCCCGGGAGGCAGATGTCAGTTTATGCTACCCATTCACCTAAACCATGTCAACTTGAGCGCCCCAAGTCGCTTTTTTAGAATCCGGGTCTTTGGTCCCCGCAAAGATCCATAACATGGTTTATTATCGATATGGTCGGTTTCGCGCCGGCGCCGGATCCGGATCCGGGGCGGGCAGGCGGAAAAAAACAGACCCTGGAATAATGGAGTTAAGTGTGAACTATATTGGATCCAAGTATTCCCTTCTCCCTTTTTTGGAAAGTACCATTGAGGGCATAGCGGGAGAAAACGGAAAGAACAGGGTATTCGCGGATCTCTTCGCGGGTACAGGTGTCGTCGGGGCTGCCTTCAAGCAGAAAGGCTATGAGGTTATCGCCAACGACATCCAGTATTATGCCTATGTCCTGAACCGCCATCTGATCGAAAACCAGCCGCCCCTGTCTTCCGAGAAACTGTCCTCACTGAACGGGCTGGAGGGTCGGGACGGCTTTGTTTACCGCAACTATTGTGCCGGTTCGGGCAGTGGACGCAATTATTTCACAGACGGGAACGGGCGGCGATGCGATGCCATGCGGATGGAGCTCGACCGCCTTCTTTCTTCGCAGGCAATCAGTGAGGATGAATACTTCTATTATTTGTCAGGCCTCATTGACTCCATCGACAAGGTGGCGAATACAGCCAGCGTCTACGGAGCCTACTTGAAGCATATAAAGGCCAGCGCGAAAAAAGAGCTGGTCCTGGAACTCCCTCCAGTGATAGAAGGTGAGCGGGGCCGGGTTTTCTGCCAGGATATCAATGAACTGATTGATGAAATCAGTGGGGACGTCCTCTACCTCGATCCCCCCTACAATGCGCGGCAGTATTGCTCCAACTACCATGTCCTCGAAACGATCGCCCGTTACGATCATCCGGAACTGACGGGGGTCACCGGCCTGCGCGACGCAGAAGAGGATGGACTCAAGAGCGCTTTTTGCAGTAAAAGATTGGTCGCGAGGGCCTTCGAGGATCTTATTGCCAGGGCCCGGTTCAAGTATATCTTCCTGAGTTACAACAATGAGGGCTTGATGAGCCTGGACCTTATCAGGCAAATCATGGAGCGCTATGGCAAGTATGATCAGGCGACCTCCCAATACAGACGCTTCCGGGCGGACAAGGAGGAGGCAAGGAATCATAAGGCGGATAAGACGACGGAATATTTGCATATTTGCATCAAGTAAGGGGAAGGCATGGCCCGATACAATGACATAGACAAGGCCAATTGGAAAGAATATACAGACATCTTCACGGATTCCCTCTGGCTTATTGATCGCCGTGACAATACGGGGGCCCATTCAGGTTCCTACCATGGCAATTTCATCCCCCAGATACCCTTCCAACTCTTGTCCCGTTATACGAAACAGTACGATTGGGTCCTGGACCCCTTCTGCGGCAGTGGGACCACCCTGATTGAAGCCCAACGTATGGGGCGGAACTCAATCGGGATCGAGCTGCTGGAACCTGTTGCTTCGGAAGCCCTGGCCCGGGTCCGGTCGGAGGCCAGGATTGATGTGGCAGCCGACATCCAGGTTGATGACAGTCGTACCGCTGATCTGCCGTCAATACTTGAAAAAAATGGAATCAAGGAAGTTCAATTTGTAATCCTGCATCCCCCCTACTGGGATATCATCCCTTTTTCCGATGATCCTGCTGACCTGTCGAACGCAAAAGATGTGGAGGCTTTTTTGGAGAGCTTCGGACAGGTGGTTGACAATAGCTGTTCGGTATTGGAAAAGAACCGGTACCTGGCCCTTGTTATAGGCGACAAGTACGCCAACAGTGAGATTGTCCCCCTCGGTTTCTACTGCATGGAGCTTTTGAGGGAACGGGGACTTAAGCACAAGGCAACCATCATCAAGAATTTTGAGGATACCAAGGGCAAGTCAGGCAAGCGGGGGATATGGCGGTATCGGGCCCTGGCCAGTGACTTCTACGTGTTTAAACACGAGTATATTTTTGTTTTCAAGAAGACTAGATGAGTCCCTCGGATACCAGGTCAGCAATTCCTGACATATTGAAGCGGAATTTGAAACAGTCCCGGTTATTGTGAACCTGGAACTCACCTATGGACCGGTCAGCGTACTTGACCGTGTTGCTCTCATTCCAGCTGCCAGTACTCTGCGTAAAGGAAAATAGTTGCTTCCTCCATCGGGGGGAGTCGGCTTTTCGGAAGACGATATAGTCCGGCCCAGGATTAACATTTCCGTCCTTGTCCAGATAGTCGAAGAATTGGAGCAGGAAGTCGCAATCGAACAGGTTTTCCCAATAACGGACCATGATCTCATCAATCCGGTCAATGGTTACCCGTTTGAACATGTCTGACCGCCCCCTGTAGTCGTCTGGGACAGGACCATCCGCCATATCCGCAAAATAGGTCCAGAAAGTCGAGGCGGTCGGCTGGCCTATATTTTGCGGGGCGCTTTTGCCAAGCTTCCTCTGATTTGTCTTGACTGACAGGGAGGTTCCGCCTTCAAGGAGGAAATCGATGGGATTCTGTCCTTCGGCTATGTGAGCGATCGGGTCCGGGATTCCCTCCTCCTCAAAAATTGCCGGGACAAGCCTTCGGGTTACGGCCACAATTTGTTCGTTTGCCCGCTGGCGGTAGTTTGGATTGAGCGGGAGCTCGTAAACATCCGCGATGGCGACTTCTGCGGAGATACCAATGATTTCGGTTTTGAATTCTGACAAGCTTGCCATTAATGACATCCTCCTTAAAATTGGATCCGGTCGCTAACCTGCTCTCTATTATAGTATGAATGCCTTCCCTTATCCGTCTTCCTCATCTGACTTAGATAGTAAAGGCCAATCAGGATTTGCAGACCTCCGGCCACGGCCATGGTTTTATCCGCCAGGCCGGATCTTGCCAGCAGGGCCAAGAGCCCTCCGAACACAAAAGCCAGGAT